>NZ_ALCA01000060.1 GCF_000278725.1 Actinomyces sp. ICM47
CGAGACGACGCGCCGAGCGAAGCTCGCGGCGCGGACGGCGAGCGGGCGGGCAGGCCCCGCGGCGGTCGGAGATCAGGCGGCCGGGCCCGAAGGTGCCCGAAACACCAGCGGGCAAAGCGCCCCTTATTCTCCGCCAACGCCGGGTTCTGGGCGTCCCGTGTAGTTGACGAAGCGCGCCATGTCGCCTTGGAAGAGGGCGGTGACGGTCGCGGTCGCGCCCGCGCGGTGCTTGGCGACGATGATGTCGGCTTCGCCGGGGCGGTCTTCCTTGTCGTAGTAGTCGGGGCGGTGCAGCAGGATAATGATGTCGGCGTCCTGTTCGAGTGAGCCGGATTCACGCAGGTCGCTCATCATGGGTTTGCGGTCGGTGCGGCCCTCGGAGTTTCGGTTCAGCTGTGAGACTGCGATGACTGGGATGTCGAGGTCCTTGGCCAGGAGCTTGAGGTTTCGCGACATCGCGGAGACTTCCTGCTGGCGCGACTCGACTTGGCGGCCGCTTGTCATGAGCTGGAGGTAGTCGATGACGACGAGGCCGAGGTTTTCCTGTTGCTTGAGGCGGCGGCACTTCGAGCGGATTTCGGAGATGGTGATGTTCGCGGAGTCGTCGACGAACAGGGGGGCTTCGCTCATGCGTGAGGTGGTTTCGGCGACCTTGCGCCAGTCGACGTCGCTCATCTTGCCGGCCTGCATCTTGGACAGGCGCACGCCGGATTCGGCGGAGAGCATGCGCATGGCGATTTCCTGCGAGCTCATTTCCAGCGAGAAGATCAGCGAGGTGATGCCGTGTTTCATGGAGGCGGAGCGGCAGAAGTCCAGGGCGAGCGTAGATTTGCCCATGGCGGGTCGGGCGGCGACGATGATCATTTGGCCGCCATGCAGGCCCTGGGTGAGTTCGTCGAGGTCGGTGAAGCCGGTGGGTACGCCGTTGAGTTTGCCTTTGTTTTTCTCGATTTCTTCGAGCGTGTTGAGGACGTCTGAGCTCATCTGGTTCATGGACACGTAGTCGCTGGTTTCGCGTCCGTCGGAGACGGCGTAGACCTCGGCCTGCGCCTGGTCGACGATTTCGTCGACGTCGCCGCCGGCGTCCGCGTAGCCGAGCTGGACGACGCGTGTGCCCGCAGTGACGAGGCGGCGCATGATGGCGCGTTCGCGCACGATGCGCGCGTAGTAGGCGGCGTTGGCGGCGGTGGGGACGGAGGCGATGAGGGTGTGCAGGTAGGCGGCGCCGCCCACCTTTGAGAGGACGCCTGTGCGCTTGAGTTCGCCGGCGACGGTGATTGCGTCGGCGGGTTCTGCGCGGCCGTTGAGTTCGACGATGGTGTTGAAGATGGTCTCGTGGCTGGGCTGGTAGAAGTCTTGGCCGCGCAGCATTTCGGAGACGACGTTGGCGGCCTCGGTTGTCAGCATCATGGACCCGAGGACGCTCATCTCCGCGTCGATGTCCTGTGGGGGGACGCGGTCGAACTGGTCGTCGGGCATCGTGATCCTCTCGGGTCTGTGGGTGTGCGGTGACGAGGCCTGGGCCGGGTTCTCGGGGTTGCTCGCGCCCGGTGAGCCTGTGGATACAGAGCCGTCAGGCGAAGACTAACGCGTCGTCGGCAATTGTGCGACCGGCGCTGTGCACGGGCATGTGCACATATTGTGGATAACCTGTGCGCAACGCCGATTATCCCTGTGTACAGAGAGTAATGACCGCGCTGTCAGGGCAGATATGCTCATCACAGTCACATCATTGTGATTCATTGGGGCGTCTAGAATTTCCATGTGCACAGTTATCCACAGGCCTGTGCACATGTTGTGGATAAGAAGTGGAGCGTGTAATGAGCAGCAATCGTGACTGGGTGAACCAGACGTTGGGCGACCCAGATGAGGCCACCCCGGCCTCGTCGATGCCGACGATCACGACGGGCAAGATCCTCGCGCTGGCCTTGCCGTCGCTGGGCGCTCTGATCGCCGAGCCGCTGTTCACGATCATCGACTCGACGATGGTCGGCCACCTGGGTACGCCGCAGCTGGCGGGCCTGGGCGTTGCTTCCACGGTCTTGAACACGGCGGTTGGGCTTTTTATCTTCCTGGCTTATTCGACGACGTCCCTGACGGGGCGTCACCTGGGGGCGGGTCGGCGTGACCTGGCGCTGCGCTCGGGGATCGAGGCTATGTGGCTGGCGGGAGGCATCGGCGCGGTTGCCGCGATCCTCCTGGCTGCCTTCGCTTCTCCCCTGCTCACCTGGCTGGGTGCCGACGCTGCGACCTTGCCGCACGCCCTGGCCTACCTGCGCTCTTCAGCGCCGGGCTTGATCGGCATGTTCGTCGTCCTGGCGGCCACGGGTACCCTGCGCGGGCTCCAGGACACGCGCACTCCGCTGATCGCTGCCTCTGTGGGCGCGGCCTTCAATGCGGTGGCGAACTGGGTGCTTATGTACCCGCTCGGGCTGGGGGTCGCCGGGTCGGGTCTGGGTACGGCGCTCACGCAGACGCTCATGGCGCTCTTTCTCGGCGGGATCATCGCGCGAGCGGCCCGCCGCGAGGGTGTGAGCCTCAAGCCCTCCACGTACGGACTTTTCGCCTCGGCCGCCGAGGGGACCCCACTCCTTATCCGAACGATCACGCTGCGCGTCGCTCTCCTCGCGACCCTGAGCGCCGTCACGTCGATCTCCACCCAGGCCCTGGCCGCCCACCAGATCGTGTGGACCCTGTGGAGCTTCGCCGCCTACGTCCTCGACGCCCTCGCGATCGCCGCTCAAGCACTGGCCGGCTTCGCGTCGGGCACGGGCCAGCGCGGTGCCATGCAGCCACTCCTGCGCACCCTGAGCCGCTGGGGGCTCGGCTTCGGCGCGGTCGTCGGCGTGGTGCTCGCCCTCACCGCACCGTGGATGAGCCGCATCTTCACAACCGACTTGACAGTCATCGACTACGCGACCACCGCGATCATCGTCAGCGCATTCTTCCAGCCCGTCGCCGGCTACGTATTCCTCCTTGACGGTATCCTCATCGGGGCGGGCCACGGGCGTTACCTGGCCGCAGCCTCCCTCCTCAACCTCGCCGTGTACGCGCCCGTCTTGTGGCTTATCGCCCACTCCTCCGTGCTCGCCAGCTCCCCCGCGCTCGCCCTTGCGCTCGTCTGGCTCGCCTACTCCGCGGTGTACACGGGCATGCGGGCCTTCACCAACGGGTACGCGGCGCGTACGCTCTGAACTCTGATCTTCGACGAGGCCTGGGCGGGCTTCGTCCCTCACGCCCGGTTCGCGCTGCTGCGAGTGTCCAGCGGAGGCGGCCGGGGCCTCGTCCCCCGATCGAGGCATCGGCGCGCTCAGCGGCCCCTCTTGAGCGGCCACGGCCTCGTACTGAGGACCCAGTCGTGACCGGAAACCCCCTGGCGAACAGGCCCCCGCCCGTGTAAAATGAGCAGCTGGACTGTCCGCACCCGTGGACGGCCCAGCAGGCCCCTCCCAGGGGCCATACGCAACGCCCTCCTGTCACGGACCGTCCGTGACCGCAGAGACCATAGGAGGTGGGAACCAACGTGCGTAACTACGAACTGATGGTGATCCTCGATCCTTCGATCGACGAGCGCACCGTCGCCCCCACGATGGAGAAGTACCTGGCACCCGTGGCTGCCAATGGCGGCTCCGTCGAGAACGTTGACATCTGGGGCAAGCGTCGCCTTGCTTACGACATCCTCAAGCGTTCTGAGGGCATCTACGTCGTCATCGACATGACCACGACCCCCGAGGTCGCTCTCGAGATCAACCGCCGCATGGGCATCGACGAGACCATTCTCCGTACGAAGCTCCTGCGCCCCGACGCTCACTGAGCCGACACCACCCCTAAGCCCGAGGAGCCGACATGGCCGGAGATACCGTCATCACAGTCATCGGTAACCTGACCGCCGATCCCGAACTGCGGTGGACGCAGTCCGGTGCCGCGGTCGCCGATTTCACGGTGGCCTCCACCCCCCGAACCTACGACCGTAACGCCGGTGAGTGGCGCGACGGCGACACCCTCTTCATGCGCTGCTCCGTGTGGCGCGAGACCGCAGAGAACGTCGCCGAGTCGCTGCGCAAGGGCATGCGCGTCATCGTTCAGGGTCGCCTCACCCAGCGCTCGTACGACACCCAGCAGGGCGAACGTCGCACGGTCGTTGAGCTGCAGGTCGACGAGGTCGGCCCCTCCCTGCGCCGCGCACGCGCGCAGGTCACCCGCACCGCCCCCTCCGGTGGCGGCGGCTACCAGTCCGACAACCGCGGCCAGCAGCAGGGCGGCTACCAGCAGGCAGCCTCCCAGGGCGGCGGTTACGGCGGCGGCCAGCAGGGTGGATACGGCCAGGGCGGCACCAACTACGGTGCCCAGGGTGGTGCCAACTACGGCGCCCCGACCGGCGGCTCCCCCGAGGACCCGTGGCGCACCGCCCCTTCCGGCGGCTCCACGTCCTTCGGTGACGAGCCCCCGTTCTAAAGTCGCGCGCCCCGGCCCCATTGCCGGATAGCGCCACGTCGAAGACACAACGCTTGGGGCGGGATTGCCCGCCCGGATTCACTAGGAGACCATCATGGCGAAGCCCCAACTTCGCAACAAGCCCATCAAGAAGAAGGCCAACCCGCTGAAGTCGGCCAAGATCGAGAAGATCGACTACAAGGACACCGCTCTGCTGCGCAAGTTCATCTCGGACCGTGGCAAGATCCGCGCTCGCCGCGTGACCGGTGTCTCCACGCAGGAGCAGCGCAAGATCGCTCGCGCCGTGAAGAACGCGCGCGAGATGGCTCTGCTGCCCTACTCCACGACCGGCCGCTGATAAGGGAAGGACACAGCTGATATGGCTACCACGAAACTGATCCTCACCCACGACGTTCCGAAGCTCGGCCACGCCGGCGAGGTCGTCGAGGTCAAGGCTGGCTACGCCCGCAACTACCTGGTCCCCCGTGGCTTCGCCACCAAGTGGACCGCTGGCGCCCAGAAGCAGATCGACCAGATCGCCGCTGCCCGCCGCCGTCACGAGATCGCCACGATCGACGACGCCCGCGTCGTGCGCGACACGCTGCAGGCCGGTGTCGTTGAGATCACCGCGAAGGTCGGCAACTCCGGCCGCCTCTTCGGCGCTATCTCCGCTGCTGCGATCGCTGACGCGGTCAAGGAGCAGCTGGGCCAGACCATCGACCGTCGTCGCGTCATCATCGCCTCGCCCATCAAGGCTGCCGGCGACTACACGGTGACCGTCGGCCTGCACTCCGAGGTGTCCGCGAACCTGCGCGTCCGCGTCATCGCCAAGAAGTGAAGGCTTCACGCATCGGTTGATTGACTGAAGGGTTGGCCCCCGCTCGAACGAGTGGGGCCAACTTTTTGTTTGTCGCGTTGTTTGTCGCGCGCGGGGCGGGGCCGAGTCCGAGGACCATGTGCCTGCTGGTAAGACGCACAAAGAACATCCGTCTATTAATTCCGACGACGTCTCAACCGCCGGCTACATAAGTCGAATAATGGGGCTTACCTTCCGTCTATTACAGACATGAACAAAACAAACACGCCCCCCGTCCACCGTTCCGCCCTCAACTTCCCCCTTCCCCCCATTGTCCATGCGACGAGCTTGATCGATCAGGATCGCGCCGAACGCAAGGGCCGCCGCGGTTGGCGCGTCTCCTTCGACGAGAACGGGATGTGCCCGCACATTGAAACCTTGTACGGAGCATTCGCCCAGAAGGCGATGCGCGTATCTCAGAATCTGCACGACTGCGTTGCAGCAATTGACAAGCGGGTCGGCGCATACAAGCAGGAGCTACTGCTCCTGGAGTCACGCGAAGATGTGGGAGAAAATAGGCACCTGCACCCGGGGGCCTCGCACTACGAGCAGGCTCAAGCACATCGCGCTGAACGCCAGCGCGCTGCGCAGGAAGCTGCGAACACGGCAACGATCCAGTCGTTCTACAAGGCAATCGATGAACTCTTGCAGCAGCGCCGCCACGTGCATGGACAAGCCCGGGATTGCGTGGCTCAGATCTCCGCCAACTTCCACACCCTCGTAGCTGCATACCGCCAGGGTGTGGAGTCAGGCCCCTGGTGGCGCCGCCTGTTCAAGCCGCGCCGCACCATTTCCGAGCCGATCCCGAGGTTCGAACCCTACGTCGAATGGGCAGCAAGTGACCTGCCCATTATGGAGGTCCAGATCGACACGACCACCTCCCCAGAGGTGTCCTGGCAGTACCGTCCGGTGAACTAGTGCGCAGGGAACGTGGAATACCCCCGGGACGGCGGTCGATTCCGAGCCACGGCCTCAGTACGATCACGCTCCGGAGGTTTCCGCGTCCCCTACCACCCGACGTTCCGGAGCTCGGTAGACGGTCAGTCCCGCCCAGGTAATAGGAGCCGAGGCAATATCGGAGGGGTGTTCACGCCACGCCGCGAGCTTGTCTCGCTTCCACTGCGACATATCCTCGATGGGCGTGTCGGACTGGAGGAATTCGTCCACTTTGGTGGCCAGTTCGTGGAACGGGTGGATCGGGTTATTCTGCGTGAAGTAGCCGAGGAAGGCCTGGTCCGTGTACATCGTCCACCGGGTGGCGAACACCAGTTCGGCACCGGCCTCGAGACATCCTGCAGCGAGGCCGAAGGGTTCGTCCGATGCCGACTCGGATCCGGAGTGGCAGGCGATGAGGCCGACCCGTGGGGGCATAGGCCACAGGTCCCATCCGTCCACGGCGGGGACTGTTTCTTCGCCGAACTCGTCCATGGACACAGTGAGGCCGCCGGGGAGAATTTCACCCTGGGGGTAGCGGCACCCGCCCTGGTCTGCTTCCATGTTCAATCGCTCGAATTTCTTTTCACGCCAGGTGGTGGTTCCCTTGGTGAGGTCCATAGCTGAGAACCAACGGAAGTCGCCAGCGTCGACCTCGTCGAGTCCGAATACTTCAGCGAAGTCATTGAGCAGCAACGCTGAGGCGTCGCCTGAGCCTTTGATGTGTCCGATATAGAGCAGACGGGTCAGCGGAGCCTCCGCGTTGTTAACGTTCGCGCGCAGAACATCCGATAGCCACAGTCTGCCAGCGAGATAGCCCTCATACCCACACGGTGGCGTAATGGCTTGATCACCGAGCCGGTCGAGGCGTTCCTTCCAGGTCTCAAAATCCTGTCGCTGCAGGACCTGTCCGTTATGCCTATTCTTCTTCCAGGGCTGTACCAGGTACATGCCGGTGCCCGGGGTCCACGTCGGGTGGGGGATCGTCGGGTCCGAGTCGCGTCGTAGCAAGGGTGCCATGGTAACAACGTCAACAATGTCCATCAGCACTGTCGGCTTGTCAACGCCGGAAAGGTCCTCGCTCTCCGCGTGGCGTTTGAGGAACTGGCGCGCTTCCTCCACGTCGAGGGGAAGCAGTTCCCACGGTACTTGTCCGAGCTTGGGAGGTGGGTTGAGGAGGAGTAGGACGCGCTCGCCCTCGTTGGTGAGGGTGCATTCTCGTTTGACGGATTCGATGAATTCCGCGAGTTCGAGAGTGTCCGTGAGCTCGCACATGAATTCGAGGTTTGCACGGTAGTCGACCAGGCATTTCCCGAGCCTCTCACGGAATGCCGCTCTTTCCATGTCGTCGTGGACTTTTGAGGCGGTCCTACCCTTGCGAGGCGCAGCCAGCAGGGAACTGTTGTCTCCGGCGCTCATGGTGCTCGTGCCGGGCAGGGCAGGGGCGAACTTCTTGCGCAGATCGTCAACTGTTGCGCCCTTGATACTCCTGAAGGCTGGCGGACACACGACGCTCTCCCACGTGACGTAGGTCGTCGAGGTCATGTCCACTCCATGGAAAACCATCTCTCTGTATGCGATGGCCGCGTGCGATGGGATGCTCATGGTTGCTCCTCGTTGGTCAGCATTGACGATCAGGCTAGCTTATCCCCTGGGATCCGTGGAGTACAAACCGTTTATTTTGCCGTTATTTGACGAAATCTGAACGGTGGCGCACAATGGGGGACACCGCTAAGGATACGCGACAACGTATAGTCGCGTTCACCGAAACACGTGACCTGGTTGTGAAGGAAAGGGTACTTCGCATGTTGCTGTTTGGGTCAAAAGAGACACGCACCCGAGCCAAGGCTGAACGGCTATTTAGTCAGGGCATCGAAGCGGCGCGCCGAGACGATTACCTTCGAGCAACCGCACTATTCGAGCGGGCCATGAACCTCTACCGGATGATCCCAGGCACAGAGGAGGAGGAAGCGGTCTGCCTGAAATACCTTGCCGTCATACTGCTCGCTCTAGACAAACTGTCCGAGTCCGAATCCGGCTTCCGTCATGCGCTCACCCTCTACCAAACAATCCCCGGAACAGAACTGGACCAAGCCGACTGCCTGTATGCTCTCGCGATCGCCCTGTGCAAGCAAGGCAATCTAGCGGAGAGTGAAATCCTCTCCCGCCAATCACTCGCGCTCTCCCAAATGATCCCCGAAACAGAGAAGAACCAGGCCGACTGCCTGCTCAACCTCGCCACCACACTACTCCTGCTGGGCAAACCAGTAGACGCCGAATCCATCTACCGACAGTCACTTGCTCTCTACCAAGAACTCCCCGGAACAGAACTGGACCAAGCCGACTGCCTGTACAATCTCGCCAACACCCTGAGCGATCTAAATAAATCGACTGAGGCTGAGTCCATCCGCCGCCAAGCGCTGGCCCTCTACCAGACAATCCCCGGAACAGAACGCGACCAAGCAGATTGCCTACACGCCCTCGCCAACACACTGGACGAGCTGGACAAACCAGCACAGGCAGAGCCGTTCTTCCGCGAAGCGCTGGCCCTCTACCAGACAATCCCCAGCACACAACATGAACAGGCAAGATGCCTGTACAATCTCGCCAACACCCTGCACAAACTAGGCAAAAACGCGCAGGCCGAACCCCTGTATCGCCAGGCAATCACGCTCTATCAAACAATCCCAGGAACACAACAGAAACAGGCTAACTGCCTGAATAACCTCGCCACCACACTGGACGATCTTGGCAAACCAACACAGGCCGAACCCCTCTACCGCCAAGCACTTACTTTCTTCCAAACGCTCCCCGGAACACAACACGAACAGTCTAACTGCCTATACAACCTCGCCAACTCCTTGCACAATCGGGGCAGACAAGCACAAGCCGAACCCCTCTACCGGCAAGCGCTCACCCTCTACCAGCAAACCTCAGGTACAGAATTTGAACAGGCCAACTGCCTGTACAACCTCGCCAAAATACTGATCGATCTCGGCAAACCAGCACAGGCTGAATCCATGCTTCGGCATGCACTCACCCTGTTCCAAGCGATCCCTGGATCGGAAGAGAAACGAGCTCACTGTTTGTCCAATCTCGCCGCCACACTGAACGCTCTGGGGAAACCAGCACAAGCCGAATCTGTCTGCTACCAAGCACTCACCTTGTACCGAGCGATCCCCGATTCAGAGAGCAATCAGGCCATATGCATGTCCAACCTCGCCACCATCCTGGACGCTCTGGGCAAACCAGCACAAGCCGAACCCCTCTACCGACAAGCGCTCACCCTCTACCAGACGGCCCCAAATACTGAACGCAACCAGGCTCAATGCTTGTACAACCTCGCCATCAACCTGAACCGGCTGGAAGAGCCAGACAAGGCTGCCCCCCTCTATCGTCAGGCACTCACCCTGTTTCGAAGCATTTCCGGGACAGAACGCGACCAAGCCAACTGCCTGAATAACCTCGCCACCTGTATGCTCAATCTTAGAAAACTATCCCATGCCGAATCTCTTTATTACCAGGCACTTACCCTGTACCAGAAGATTCCAGGAACAGAATACGAACAGGCCACTAGCACGTACAGCCTCGCCACCACCCTGCTTTCTCAGGGCAAACTGGACCCGACTGAAGCCCTCTATCAAGACGCACTCAAGCAGGCTGTTTCGGCTGCCTTATTCAACGACGAATACCGCTACCAACTCACCTCCCCCACCAAACGACGCGCCTGGATCACCAACCGCGCCCAGCCTTCCATGATTCTCGCCATCGCACTTGCAGGCGTGCTTGAAGAGGCATCCCTTGTCGCTGAGCTTGTAGCCAAGTGGCGCATGGTCGGATCCCTGGCTGCCACGCCCGCAGCGCGCAACAGCGACATTTTCCTGATCACCACGATGCCCGACTTCACCCCACAACCCGAAGAAACCCTCACCCGCACCCCCGGCCCCAACCTCATCCTCCCCCACCCACGCACCGCACCCCTCTACCAGCACCCCACAATCGCAG
>NZ_ALCA01000061.1 GCF_000278725.1 Actinomyces sp. ICM47
CCCGCCGGTTTCGGCGGGCGCGCACTTGTCGTTTCCTCGGTAATTGGGCGTTTGGCCCTAGTGGTCGGAGGCCTATGTCACGTAGAATTGACCACGATAGGCACATCGGGCCACCCGGCCCTCACCGTCAATGAAAGATGGCAGAACAATGAGCACAGTCCGTATCGGTGTCCTCACCTCGGGCGGCGACGCCCAGGGTATGAATGCTACCGTTCGCGCAGTGGTGCGCACGGCTCTGGCCAGGGGAGCGCAGCCCTATGCGATCCTTGAAGGCTGGCAGGGTGCATGCGACGGTGGCGACTCCATTAAGAAGATGGAGTGGTCGGATGTCTCCTCGATCCTCGCTGAGGGCGGCACGGTCATCGGCACGGCTCGCTGCGCTGAGTTCCGTACCTACGAGGGACGCCACCGCGCCGCCGCGAACCTGCTCGAGCACGGTATCGACCACCTCGTCGTCATCGGCGGTGATGGTTCCCTATCGGGTACGAACGAGTTCCGCAACGAGTGGCCTCAGCATGTCGCCGAGTTGGTCTCCGAGGGCGTTATCACGCAGGAATTCGCGGACGCTCATCCGGCCCTCATCATCGTCGGCCTGGTCGGTTCCATCGACAACGACATGGTGGGTACCGACATGACGATCGGTGCGGACACTGCGCTGCATCGCATCCTGGACGCTATCGACCAGCTCACCAGCACGGCGGCCTCGCACCAGCGCACCTTCGTCGTCGAGGTCATGGGTCGCCACTGCGGGTACCTGCCCCTCATGGCTGCGGTCGCGGGCGGTGCTGACTACGTGTTCACACCCGAGGACCCGGCGGGCCAGGGCTGGCAGGACGACCTGGCCGAGCACCTGCGCCTGGGCCGCGAAGCCGGTCGTCGTGAGTCGATTGTTCTCGTCGCCGAGGGCGCGCATGATCGCGATGGGAACGAGCTGTCGACGCAGCTGATTGCGGACACGATCCAAGAGCGCACGGGTGAGGATGCTCGCGTGACGATCCTCGGTCACGTGCAGCGCGGCGGTACCCCGTCAGCCTACGACCGCTGGATGTCGACCCTGCTGGGCTACGCGGCCGTCCAGGAGATCCTCGACTCCTCCGCTGAGGACGAACCCGTCATCCTGGGCGTGCGCCGAAACCGTATTACTCGCGTCCCGCTCATGAAGGCGGTGCGCGACACGCGCGCGGTCAAGGACCTCATCGCCGCGGGCGACTACGCTGCTGCCCAGGCGTCGCGCGGATCCTCCTTCTCCTCGATGGTCGGCATCTACCACCTGCTCTCGACGCCTCCGCAGCTGATTCCCGAACCGACGGGCGATTCGAAGCGTGTCGCGATCCTGCACGCGGGTGGTCTGGCACCCGGCATGAATACGGCGGCCCGCGTCGCCGTGCGCCTGGGTATTGCGCGTGGCTGGACGATGCTGGGCGTCGACGGTTCGTGGAGCGGTCTGGCGGACGACCGCGTGCGAGAGCTGAGCTGGTCCGACGTTGAAGGCTGGGCCTTCAAGGGCGGCGCGGAGCTGGGTACGAAGCGCGATGTCCCGCCGATTGAGCAGTTCTACGCGCTGGGCCGCGCTATCGAGCGCAACGAGATTGACGCGCTGCTGGTGATCGGCGGCATGAACGCCTACCTGGGCGTGCATGCGATCCAGGCCGAGAAGGACCGCTACCCGGCTTTCCGCATCCCGATGCTGCTGATCCCCGCGTCGATCGATAACAACCTGCCCGGCTGCGAGCTCGCGATCGGCACGGACACGGCGATCAACAACGCCACGTGGGCGATCGACCGCATCAAGGAGAGCGCGGCGGCCTCTAAGCGTTGCTTCATCGCCGAGACGATGGGACGCCGCTGCGGCTACCTGACCCTCATGAGCGCGCTGTCCAGCGGTGCCGAGTACATGTACATCAACGAGGAATCCCCATCCCTCCAGCAGATCGCTGCGGATGCTGATCGGATGGTGAACTCCTTCAAGTCCGGCCGACGCCTCTTCCTGACCCTCGTCAACGAGTCCGCGTCCCGGTACTACGACCGTGAGTTCCTCGCCGACGTGTTCACCGCCGAGTCTGAGGGCATCTATGACGTGCGCCACCAGGCGCTCGGCCACATGCAGCAGGGCGGTGCCCCCTCGCCGTACGACCGTCTGCTCGCCACGCGCCTGATCGCCCGTGCCTTCGATCAGCTTGTCGAGCAGTTCGAATCCGGCGACCGCCGCGCCTACTACATCGGCCAGGTCGGCAACGCCGTCGAGGCGCGCCCAGTCAAGCACATGTTCGACGACCTGGACATCGTCAATCGCCGCCCCTTCCATCAGTGGTGGCTCGACCTCGTCCCGGTCCAGCGCATCGTGTCGCTGCAGAACCCAGGCATCGAGGCAGCCCCCATCCACATCGACGATCCCGTCGAGTAACGGGTTAGTCCCGGGTTTTCCGGGATGAACGAGGCCGTGGTTCCGTGATCGCTTGCGGGCCACGGCCTCGTCCGTCGTCAGGGAAAACGAGAGTGACCGAGGGCGCATTGACCGCTAAACTGGAAGTCACATATCCCTACTGTCAGGAGCACTCATGAGTGATATCCCCGTGATCGACCCGACGATGACCCCCGCGTGGGACAAGCTCGACCAGCTGGCCGACACCTTTGAACCCGATCTGCGCAAGATGTTTGCGGACGATCCCGAACGCACGAAGAAGTTCACCTTCCAGGCCGCCGACCTGCACGTCGACCTGTCGAAGAACCTCGTGTGCCCCACGCTGCTGGGCCACCTGCTCGCGCTCGCCGAGCAGACCGGCGTGGCGGACCTGCGCGACCGCATGTTTGCGGGCGAGCACATTAACGTCACCGAGGACCGCGCCGTCCTGCATACCGCGCTGCGCCGCCCCGCGACCGACTCCCTGACGGTCGACGGCCAGGACGCGATCGCCGACGTGCACGAGGTGCTGGAGAAGGTCTACGCCTTCGCCCGCCGCGTCCGCTCCGGCGAGTGGGTGGGCATCACCGGCAAGCCCGTTAAGACCGTCGTCAACGTTGGCATCGGCGGCTCCGACCTCGGCCCCGTCATGGCGTACGAGGCCCTGAAGCCCTACGTGCAGGAGGGCCTGGAGTGCCGCTTTATCTCCAACATCGACCCCACTGACGCGGGTGAGACCACGAAGGACCTGGACCCCGAGACGACCCTCGTGATCGTCGCGTCCAAGACCTTCACGACGCTCGAGACCATCACGAACGCGAAGGTCGTGCGCGCCTGGCTGCTGGACGGTCTGCGTGAGCGGGGCATCGTCACCGACGAGGCCTCAGAGAAGGAAGCGATCGCCAAGCACTTCGTCGCCGTGTCGACCGCTCTGGACAAGGTTGCCGAGTTCGGCATCGACCCGGACAATGCCTTCGGCTTCTGGAGCTGGGTGGGCGGCCGCTACTCCGTGGACTCCGCCGTCGGCACCTCCCTGGCCGTCGCGATTGGCCCCGAGGGCTTCGCGGACTTCCTCGCCGGCTTTAACGCGATGGACCGCCACTTCGTCGAGACTGAGCCCGAGAAGAACGTGCCCCTGCTCATGGGCCTGCTCAACGTGTGGTACTCGAACTTCCTGGGTGCCGACACACACGCCGTCCTGCCCTACTCGCAGTACCTGCATCGCTTCCCCGCGTACCTGCAGCAGCTGACCATGGAGTCCAACGGCAAGTCCGTGCGGCGCGATGGCAGCCCCGTCACCTACGAGACCGGTGAGGTCTTCTGGGGCGAACCCGGTACCAATGGTCAGCACGCGTTCTACCAGCTGATCCACCAGGGCACCCGCATGGTTCCCGCGGACTTCATCGCGTTTGCGAACCCGACCTGGGCGCTGGGCGACGGCGACGCCGACATGCATGAGCTGTTCCTGTCGAACTTCTTCGCGCAGACCAAGGCCCTGGCGTTCGGCAAGACCAGCGAGGAGGTGCGCGCCGAGGGCACGCCCGAGGCCATCGTCTCCGCCCGCGTGTTCACCGGCAATCGTCCCACGACGTCGATTATGGCCCCGGCCCTGACCCCGTCGGTCCTGGGTCAGCTGATTGCCCTGTACGAGCACATCACCTTCGTGGAGGGTGCTGTGTGGGGCATCGACTCCTTCGACCAGTGGGGCGTTGAACTGGGCAAGGTCCTGGCCAAGCAGATCCTCCCCGCCATCGAGGGCTCGACCGAGGCCCTGGACGCGCAGGATCAGTCGACCCGCGCTCTCATCGAGTACTACCGCGCGAATCGTACGAAGTAGTCTCTGGCTGTCGTAGCCGCACGTGGGGGCCGCGCCTTGGGGGCGCGGCCCCCACGTTTTCTCTGCAGCGTGGTTGCGTGAATCCTCGAGGCACACAACTGACGCCTCGGGGTGGAACTAAGCCCCGAGGCACCGACAAGCGTGCTATGCCCGGCTTCTCAGGCGAGCACGCTGCCTGGCGAGAAGAAGCGCCCCTCCTGCTCCCACGCCGATGGCGACGCCAGGAAGACCCGAGTGTGCTCCAGAGTTCGCAAGCCTAGGCTCCTCGCCCGACGGTGAAGGTGTCTCTCTCTGGCTTGTGCTCGGGTTCGGTTCGCTCGGGGTGAGCGAGCGCGGGAAACGCAGCTTGGACCACACCAAGCGGTGGTCCGAGGTGGGAAATGGGGCGAGACCGGTCAAGCGGAAAAGCTCGTCGTCGCGTGTCGGCCAGAAGACTCCCGCCTCCTCGACCTGGGTGCCGACATTTGGTAGGACGTAGTCGATGCGCAGATTCCCCGGCCGAGGATCGTCACTGAAGTCGCCCGTATCGTAGGCGGGATTCGTCCTATGCGTCAGGTTCGCGCCTCCCTGAAGCTCCGCTTCGCGGGTGCCTCCCAGCGAGGTCGGTGCCGTGTCGACGACCTGCGGGCTGACCAGCAGCTGATCAATAGCCCCCGGGTACGAGTCCCCGTCGAGTGGATCCGAGTTGTAGTCCCCGAGAATCACGAAGTTGGCGTCCTCGGTCAGGCCTCCCTTCGCTCCGTTGTCGTCATAGAGGTAGTCGGCCCGGTTCGCCACGTAGTCGGCCCACAGGCGGATCTCATCGAAGTTTCGTTTCTTGTTACGCTGCTCGGCTCCGTCGAATGACGGCGGTGTCGGGTGTGCCGCCAGCACGTGGATCGTCGTGCCATCAACATCGATCGGCAGGTCCACGTGCGTCTTGGAAGACAGGGGGAAAGCGTTGAGCACCTCGTCGGAGTACCAACTGGTGCCGTCGCTCTTGGTGGGGAGAAGAGCGCCCGGCATGTCCTTCCACAGGAAGTGCTGGAAAGAACGAACCTGGTCGTTCTTAATCGGGTACTTGGAGTAGACAACGAAGCCGTACTGGCCCGGAAACTTACCGAAGCCCCAGGCATCGGATGGGCCGGTTGTGCTTCCGTCTCCGTCCAGGTCGAAGCCGCTGGGAACGCCCGTGTTCACTGAACCCGACCAAGAGTAGGGGTAAGACACAGGCTGGGCACCATTGTGCGGGACTTCGAGGTAGTTCGTGCGAAAGAGATCAACCGCGGTAGCGTTGGCCTCGTAGTCGAACTCGTTGATCAGAATGATGTCCGGATCCACCCGCTGAATGGTTTCCGCCACGTTGGATGCCTGGGCGTTGTCCGCCGTGGTGAGGTCGTCGAGTAGCTGCCCCGGCGCCTCTCGGTTGAGGCTGGCGTTGAACGTGGCCACCGTGAGGACATCGGTTGTCGAGGACGGTGCGGACTCGGCGAGCGTGGGTGCGGACGATAGAAAGCACAGGGCAAGGGGGAGACATGCCGCTGTGGCGATCGCGAGGGGCTTCATCGTTGAATCTCCTTCATCACCGTGGGAGTGTGTACGACAGATGATAAATCCTCGGGTGGGCAACAAACAAGGAGGCGGTGACAGTGGTAAGAGAAAGGGCATAGCATGAGTCATGCGGTTGCTGTTCGACGCAGTCGTGCGAGTATCGAATCGAGGGTTCCATGGTGACAACAGCTTCCCTGGCATCCATGGGTGTGAGCGCTCTGTCCACGTTTGTCCTGCCGATCATCATCCTCGTTGTCGCTCGGCGCAGATGGGGCTGTTCGCTGTGGTCTGCCGCCGTCGGCGCACTGGTCTTCGTTGTCTTCGCTCTCCTCCTTGAGGGGGGATTGCACGCGCTGGTCTTCACTGCGCTCCCCAACCTGCCGAGTAAACCGATGCTGTACGCGATCTATGCCGCGCTCGCGGCCGGGGTGTTTGAAGAACTCGGCCGAGTCTGTGGATTCGCCGTTCTGCAAGCGAGCGACCGGCATCCCGATGACGTTGGGCGCGCCCTCGGAATGGGCATCGGACACGGAGGTATCGAGGCAATACTGCTTGTGGGAGTAGCGACAATCTCTAGCCTCGTGATCTCGGTGAGCATCATCAATGCGGGTACGAGCGAGGCTTTCCTCGCTGGTTTGCCCGACGCCCAGCGCGATATCGTGGCCCGACAGTTCGAGTTGCTCATTAATACACCCGCGCCGTTCTACCTGCTGAGTATCGGCGAGCGTACCATCGCCATTGCCTTGCACATTGCCCTGTCAGTCTTGGTCTGGATGGCGTTCACTGGGAGGGTTCGCCGCTGGTGGATCCTCGGAGCGATCCTCGCTCACGCCCTGGCAGACGCTGGGGCTGCGCTGTATCAGAGCGGGGTGGTGAGCGTCGTCGTGGCGCAGGGGTGGGCGTTGATCGTCACCGTTATTCTTGCACTGACGGTGAGGCGAATGTATGTGTCCACCACAGCGCTGCTCGCTCGCGGAGCCGCGCAGACATCGTGAACGGGCAGCGGATGGGAGTCTGCCCTCTCACGCGGCAATGTTGCGCACACGGTAGACGATGATGTCGCCAGCACAGCACGCGATCCACGCGAGCTCCTTGAGATCGTTCACGAGGCCCTCGTTCCTGTCGAACTTCTTCGCGCAGACCAAGGCCTTGGACACGCAGGATCAGTCCACCCGTGCTCTCATCGAGTACTACCGCGCGAATCGTACGAAGTAGTCTCCGGCTCTTGTAGCTACACATCGGGGGATTGGCGGGAGTTGACGCTCCTGCCGCCTCGTGCGTATGTGTTTTAGTGCTCGATGTGTTCGTGGCTGGCGTGCTCGGGGCACTCGAGCTGGAACGTGGAGTGCGCGATGGGGAAGTGGTGGCACGCGCACTCGCCCAGCTCGTGGACGATGCGGTCGCGGCAGGGGCCGTCGGCTTCGTGCGTGACGGTCACGTGCGCGGTGACGGTCACCAGGTGTGAGGAGACGGCGGCCACGTGCAGGTCGTGCACGTCGATAACGCCGTCAACGCCCATCATGTGCGTGCGCAGCTCGCCCATATCCACGCTGGCGGGCGTCTCTTCCATGAGGATCGCGACAGAGCGGCGTAGGAGCGTGAGCGCTCGCGGGGCCATGAGGACAGCAATCAGGAGCGAGGCGATCGCGTCGGCGCGCGTCCAGCCGAAGGCCCATTCTGCGCCTGCTGCGACGATCACCGCGAGGGAGCCG
Organism: Actinomyces sp. ICM47; assembly: GCF_000278725.1. GTDB lineage: Bacteria > Actinomycetota > Actinomycetes > Actinomycetales > Actinomycetaceae > Pauljensenia. Next base: position 7,481 of record NZ_ALCA01000061.1, read on the forward strand.
AGAGCATCGTTTGCGACCTCCAGGAACGCGGCCTTCATGTTGAGGTTCGCGTCGCGCCCGCCCGCCAAGATCAGCAGTGAGACGACGTTCGCGAGCAGGCCGATGATACCAACGAGGAGCATGGGGCCAGCCTCGACGGGCGGGGGAGAGGCGAGACGCCAGGCGGCCTCCCACGCGACCATGACGCTGATAATGAGGAGCATGCCGGCCTGCAGGGCGGCAGCCAGGACCTCGGAGCGCGCCCACCCCCACGTATGCTTCTCGTCGCGTGGGCGGCGCGTCAGGTGCGCCGCGATAAGGGCGACGACCAGGCTGGAGGCATCCACGACCATGTGCCCCGCGTCAGCCGCCAGGGACAAGGAACCGGACCAAAAGGCGCCGAGCAGTTCCGCGACGACGACGGTCCCCGTCACCGCGAGCGCCCACCCCAGGCGCGCGACCGAGGCTCCTGCTGCGTGGGAATGATCGTGCGAGTGGCCACCTTCCGCGCCATCCGCGGAGTGCGCGTGGTCGTGGGAGTGGGCCACGGCCTCGTCAATGTGGGACGAGGCAGGGGCGGGTTTCTCCGATCCGGTGCCGCCGGGCGTGTGCGAAGGGAAAGTGCGCGACATGTCCTCACTGTACGACCCGAGCGCGCTGAATGATACACCCAGAACCGGCCTCGTATGCTATAGATCACGCGGGTGGGTTGCTCTGTTGGGACTGGGTGCCCGGGTCACACTGTGACGGACAACGTATCCTAGAAGGCAGAGCGCGGGGAATTCCGCGACTGCAAGGGCACAAGCCCATAGGACTGTAAAGGAGCGCCACTCATGGCAGAACCTCGTATCGTCACCGTCACTGGCGCAGCTGGCAACATCGGCTACGCCCTCCTGTTCCGCATTGCGTCCGGCCAGCTGTTCGGCCCGGACGTGCCCGTCAAGCTGAACCTGCTCGAGATCCCCCAGGCTGTCAAGGCCGCCGAGGGCACCGCGATGGAGCTCGACGACTGCGCGTTCCCGACCCTGGCCGGCGTTGAGATTTTCGACGACGTCAACCGTGCATTCCAGGGCACCAACGTCGCGTACCTGGTGGGTGCCATGCCGCGCCGCAAGGGCATGGAGCGCGCCGACCTGCTCGAGGCCAACGCGGGCATCTTCGGCCCCCAGGGCAAGGCCATCAACGACGGCGCTGCCGATGACGTGCGTGTCCTCGTCGTGGGTAACCCCGCGAACACCAACGCCACCATCGCCCAGAACGCTGCGCCGGACGTCCCGGCCTCGCGCTTCACCGCGATGATGCGCCTCGACCACAACCGTGCGATCGCGCAGCTCGCCCACAAGACCGGTGCCGCGAACGCCGACATCAAGGACGTCGTCGTGTGGGGTAACCACTCGGCCGACCAGTACCCGGACGTCTCCTTCGCGAAGGTTGCTGGCAAGCCCGCGACCGAGCTGGTGGACGAAGAGTGGCTGTCCAGCTACTACCGTCCCACCGTCGCCAAGCGTGGCGCCGCCATCATTGAGGCACGTGGCGCCTCTTCGGCCGCCTCCGCCGCGAACGCTGCGATCGACCACATGTACTCCTGGATCCACGGCACCCCCGAGGGCGAGTGGGTCACCGCCGGTGTCATGTCCGACGGCACGCACTACGGCGTCCCCGCCGGCCTGAACTTCGGCTTCCCCGTCACCTCCGACGGTGGCGAGTGGCAGATCGTCGACGGCCTCGAGATTTCCGACGCGACCCGCGCTGGAATCGACCACAACATCAAGGCCCTCCAGGAAGAGTACGACGCCGTCAAGGCGCTCGGCTTCATCAAGTGAGGCTACCGCCCTCGTGGCGGTTGGTG
>NZ_ALCA01000062.1 GCF_000278725.1 Actinomyces sp. ICM47
CCTGAGACCCACAAACGGGAAAATCAGTGCGCGAAGTGACGCGTGCCCGTCAAGTACATCGTGATGCCCGCAGCGTTCGCCGCGTCAATCGACTCCTGGTCACGCACGGAGCCACCGGGCTGAACGACGGCCTTCACGCCCGCGTCGATGAGCACCTGCAGGCCATCGGCGAAGGGGAAGAACGCATCCGACGCGGCGACCGCACCAATGGAACGCTGCTCAGGCGCCTCGGCCACGACCTCGGACGCGCGAGCGCCGCCCGCGCTGTCCACGTTGGAAGCCGCCGCGTCACCCGTCGAGCGCGAACCCAGCGTATTCGCGCGCTCAACCGCCAGCTTGCACGAGTCCACGCGGTTCACCTGGCCCATACCCACGCCCACAGACGCACCATCCTTGACCAGCAGAATCGCGTTCGAGCGCACCGCACGCACCGTGCGCCACGCGAACTCCAGGTCCGCCAACGTCGCCTCGTCGGCAGGAGCGCCGGCCGCGAGCGTCCAGTTCTCCGGGGAATCACCGGGCGCGTCAATATCGTCGCGCTCCTGGACCAGCAGGCCACCGCTGATCTGCTTGAACTCATACGAACCGCGAGCCGGGGGCTCGACCTGCAGGACGCGCAGGTTCTTCTTCGCAGAGAGCACCTCGAGCGCACCCTCCTCGTAATCGGGGGCCAGCACAACCTCGGTGAAGATCGGGACGATCTGGCGGGCCAGCTCCACGGTCACCGGTCGGTTCACGGCGATCACGCCGCCGAACGCCGACACGGGATCGCAGGCGTGCGCCAGGCGGTGCGCCTCGGCCACATCGTCGGCCACCGCGATGCCGCAGGGGTTCGCATGCTTGATGATCGCCACGCAGGGGCGCTCGTGATCGTAGGCGGCGCGCAGCGCGGCGTCGCCGTCCGTGTAGTTGTTGAAGCTCATGGCCTTGCCGTGCAGCTGGCGCGCGTTCGCGATGCCCGGGGCCAAGGCCTCCTCGTCGAAGGATTCATCCTCGAAGGCCTCGTCGATCTCGCGGTACACGGCCGCACCCTGGTGCGGGTTCTCGCCGTAGCGCAGCGACTCCACGCGCTCGAACGCGTCAGCGACGAACACGGGCATACCCGCGGCCTGCCCCTCCTCCTCGGCGACCTCCACCACGTAGTCCTCGCCCGCCTCGTAGCCCAGCGACTCCAGGAACGCCGCATCCGAGGCGTCCAGGTGTGCTTCTGCGGCGTCATCCAGCGTCTCACGCACGTCCTCAAGACCCAGCTCGTCGGCAAACCAGCCGGCAATCGCCAGATCATAGGTCGCCGTATGGGCGAAAGCCTCGGCGGCCAACACACGGCGCTGCTCGAGGGTGAAGCCCTCCCCCGCCACGGCCTCGGCGACCTCCGCGTAACGCTCCGGAGAAGTCACGACCGCAACCGACGGATGATTCTTTGCCGCAGCGCGCACCATCGAAGGACCGCCAATATCGATCTGCTCGACGCACTCGTCAAAGGATGCACCCGACGCAACCGTGTCCTGGAAGGGGTACAGGTTACACACGACCAGGTCGAACGCCCGGATGCCCAACTGCGCGATCTGCTCGCGGTGCGCAGCCTTACGCTGGTCGGCCAGGATGCCGGAATGAATGAAGGGATGCAGGGTCTTCACGCGCCCCTCAAGCACCTCGGGGAAGCCGGTCACGTCGTCAACCGGGGTAACAGCCACGCCCGCGGTCGCGATGCGAGCAGCCGTCGAGCCAGTGGAGACGATCTCCACACCGGCCTCGCCCAGCGCGCGCGCAAGGTCCTCCAGGCCCGTCTTGTCATACACGGAAATCAGGGCCCGCTTAATGGGGCGCACGTCGATGGGTTCCAGGTTGTCCAGGGAGACGGACATAGTTCCTCCAGGTTAAGAGCCAAACCCAGGCGCCCAGGCGGGCGACGCCTCGCGGGACATGCAGCCGCTCCCCGGTGGTGATCCACCCTCGCCAGTCGCGGCACCTCCCAGTCTAGTTCAGGCCCTCACCCTTCGTCCCCTTCGCCTCGGGGTCATCCGTGTCACCCTCGTCATCCTTGTCAGCGGGCTCAGCCCACGCCACGCGCTTCTGGCGCCTGACCCGCCGCTTCGCCGCCTTCACCGACTCAGCCCACGCCGCACGGTTCCTCCACGCGGCCCGCGGCTTGTCAGGCTGAACGGCCTCAGCGGACTCAGCCCACGGCTCACCGACCTCCGTCGCGTCCGCCGACCCCGCGTCATCCCCGCGCTCAGCCCAGGCCTCGTCCCCCTCGATCAACGAGGCCGTGGCCGCCTCACGCGACAAACGCTCAGCGTGGCGGCGGCGCAGGGCCTCACCCTCGGAGCGCACGCGGCCCGCACTCTGCCCCACCAAAGCCAGCGTCGTCGGATGCGTGACAAGCGGCACGAGCATCGCCGGCAGCGCAATCTCCACGAACAAATACAGCGTCGACCGCCCCACAAGCGGCCCCATGAACGCCAAACGCACCGACCCCATGCTCATCGTCGCGCTCCACATCCACAGCGCAACAATCGAAACAAAAACAACCGAGGCCAGGACACCCTGTGCGCTCTGATGCAACAAGTGAGAACGCCGATACACGCGCGCCGAGGCAACGCCACAAGCGATACCCAACGCAACCGGCACAAGAACCACCCAGCTGCCGGGAGCCGTCTCCGGGACCGTCCCCAGCAGCGGAATCGGCGGAATCGGCCCCGCGTCCACGACCGTCGGCGAATGCAGCGAATCCGTCGCCGTCATGAAACCCGCGCCCGACCACCAGGCCGCCGCCCAGGCCATCGCCGTGGGAGCAAACAGCGCCTGCGCGCCCACAATAAACATCGTATCCACCAGCGACGAGGCGCCGAGCAGCTCCTGGATGCCACTCGCACGACCCCAGCCCGCCACCAGCGCGACCACCGCCGCAGCGGCAGCCGCGACCACCGTCACCAGACTCACGAGGCCACCCATCTTGAAGCCACCAGAAATCCAATGCTGCATCGACGGAGCCTCAGAATCACGCGAATAACTGGACACCACGAACCAACCCGACCCAATGAGAGGAATCAGAACCGCGCCGACCGTGCCCGTCCACCACTGCGAATGAACCCCCGACGTACCCGCCAGAAACCACGCGGTCAGGAGGAACCCGGGCACCGCAAACAGCGCCGACGACCGCGGAAACCCCGTCGTCGTACGCAACAAAAGCCGCACGAGGAGGATCAACAGCGCACCAAAAAGCGTCGGAATCACACGGTAAGACACTCCCCCGGCCACCGACGTACCCCCCAGGGTCGCCACCCACAAGTCACCGCCCAACGCCAGCGCATCACGCGGCAACGTGTCACTCATCCACGTGTTCGAGCGCAGCGACAGGTAGACGATCATCGTGGTCACGGTCGTAATCGCCCACCCCGCGAAGGCCGCCTCCACGCCCGCGACGAGGCCACGCGCCCATCCCTTCGGGACCCTGACACGAATGGTCGCTCGACCCGCCACATACGTGGTCGTCGTCCGTCGGGTGATCGGTACTTCTCTGATGCGCTCACTCACAGGCCAATGGTGACAGAATCGGCCCGGGGCCGCGACGCTGCACGCCGACCCCGGGCCGATTCAAGCTGTGACGTTATCGCGAGAGGATCTCACGAGCGATCTGCGCCGTCTGCGAAGGAGTGCGACCCACGCGCACCCCCACAGCCTCGAGCGCCTCCGCCTTCGCCGCGGCCGTGCCGGACGAACCGGAGACAATCGCTCCCGCGTGGCCCATCGTCTTACCCTCGGGGGCAGTGAAGCCAGCAATGTAAGCGACGACGGGCTTCGTCATGTTCTCCTGAATCCACGCGGCCGCGCGCTCCTCGGCGTCGCCGCCGATCTCGCCGATCATGATGACGAGATCCGTATCGGGATCCGCCTCGAAAGCAGCCAGCGCGTCAATGTGGGTGGTGCCCACGACCGGGTCGCCGCCAATACCCAGGCACGTCGTGAAGCCAAAGTCGCGCAGCTCGTACATGAGCTGGTAGGTCAACGTGCCGGACTTCGAGACGAGGCCGAGTCGGCCCGGACCCGTGATGTCCGCCGGGGTGATGCCCAGGTTCGCCTGCGCGGGCGAGATGATGCCGGGGCAGTTCGGGCCGATCAAACGCACGCCCGCCTCGAGCACACGCTCAACGACGATGGTCGAGTCCTGGACGGGGATGCCCTCGGTGATGAGAACAATCGTCTCAATACCCGCCTCGATGGCCTCCAGGGCAGCACCCTTCGCGAAGGCCGGGGGCACGAAGATGACGGAGGCGTTCGCTCCGGTGGCCTCGCGAGCCTCGGCGACCGTGCCGAAGACGGGGATCTCGACCTGACCGTCGGTGACCTTGTCCGCGCCCGGGCCGTAGCCCTGCACGTCGAAAGTGACGGTCGTGCCAGCCTTGCGCGGGTTCGTACCGCCCACGATGGCCGTGCCGGCGCTGAGCATACGCTGGGTGTGCTTGCGGCCCTCGGCACCGGTCATGCCCTGGACGATGACCCGGGTGTCAGAGTTGACGAAAATAGTCATGGGTATTCTCCTGCGGTTCTCGGGTCGTTACTTCGACGGCTCCTGGGCTGCGAGCTCGGCTGCGCGCCGGGCCGCCCCATCCATCGTTTCTTCCATGTGGACGAGCGGGTGCGCGGCCTGCTCGAGGATCGCGCGGCCCTCCTCGACCTTGTTGCCATCGAGGCGCACGACCAACGGCTTGGAGGCCGCATCCCCCAACGTCTCGAGCGCGCCGATGATGCCGCGAGCGACCTGGTCGCAGGCGGTGATGCCGCCGAAAACGTTGACGAACACGGAACGAACCTGCTCATCGCCGAGGATGATATCCAGGCCCTTAGCCATGACCTCAGCCGAGGCACCGCCGCCGATGTCCAGGAAGTTCGCGGGCTTCACGCCACCAAACTCCTCGCCGGCCATCGCGACCACGTCGAGCGTCGACATGACGAGGCCCGCGCCGTTACCGATCACGCCAACTTGGCCTTCCAGGCGCACATAGTTGAGTCCCGCTGCCTTCGCGGCGGCCTCGCGCGGATCTTGCGTCGCCACGTCCACCAGCTCGGCGTGGCCAGGGTGGCGGAAGCGCGCGTTGTCGTCAAGGGTTACCTTGCCGTCGACGGCCCACACGGAGCCGTCGGGGCTGGAGACCAGCGGGTTGACCTCAACCAGAGTCGCGTCCTCATCGCGGTAGACGGTCCACAGGGTCTCGAGGACCGGGGCGATGGTCTGCGCCGTGGCCTCGTCGAAACCCGCTTCCGTGGCAATACGGCGGGCGACCTCGGCGTCGATGCCGACGACCGGGTCGAGAGGCACACGAGCCAGGGCCTCGGGGCGTTCCTTCGCGAGGGTCTCGATGTCCATGCCGCCCTCGCGCGAACACATCGCCAGGTGGCGGCGGTTCGAACGGTCCAGCAGGATCGAGAAGTAGTATTCGGCGGCGATGTCCGCGCCAACCGCAATCATGACCTTCTTCACGATGTGGCCCTTAATGTCGAGGCCGAGGATCGCCTCAGCCTTCTCGTAGGCCTCGTCGGCGGTGTGAGCGAGCTTGACGCCACCAGCTTTGCCGCGGCCACCCGTCTTCACCTGAGCCTTGACAACCAGCAGGGAGGCACCCTCCGCCAGCAGCTCGCGCGCACCCTCACGCGCCTCCTCGGGGGTCGACGCCAGGCGGTAGTCAAGCACGGGCACCCCATGCTCCTTGAACATCTGCCTAGCCTGGTACTCGTAAAGATCCACCTTATTCCCTCCGTTGAACGTGGTGTGGTCAGCGCAATAATTCTAGCGTGGGACCGGTGAGAATGCCCTCGTTCCCGCACATTATCAAGGCTTGTTGCAGCCTTGACCCGGGCACTCTCTTCCTTTGACGTTGCTTTGCGTTGCGAGGTGGGCTGTTGGCGTCGTCGGGGCGGACAGTTTGTGGTGCCCCGCCCACCTGACATTTCTCAATGCAGCATGACAGCACGCGCCGCGAATCCTTTGGCGGCGGTCGAGCATGGATGTCATTCCCGTATACACATGGCCCAATTCGTGACGAATCGACGCACTTCATTGCACACGTTAACCCGACGAGTGGCGGCCTAGGCTCCTTCATGCGCACGTTAACCCGCTAACCTGCACGTGGGTCCTCTAATCCACACGTTAACCCGCTAATGCGAGCATGGGCAGCCCAGCCCACACTCCAATGAGCGGGTTTACGTGCGATATAGAGGGTTAGCGCTCAGAACAGAGGGCTTGCGTGCGAACAACACACCATGGCCGACACAGTTTTGCTCAAAACGCAGACCACCTCGCCCATAACAGCCCGTTTCCAGCGTTTTTCGCCGAGGTGGTCTGCACTTTGGGCGCGACACCACTTCGAACTACGATCTCACCGTCGCCAAACGGGGGATTTTCGCGACACGAGGAACCGACACACCGAGCGAAGCTCGCAGCGCGGACAGCTCGCGGGCGGGCCGCCGTCCACGGGCACACCAAGCAGCCCGGCCCCGAGGGGAAACCCTAGGAAATCTTTTCCATCGGGGCCATGCGCACGAGGAGGCGCTTCTCGCCCACGCCGAAGCGGATGCGAGCCACGGTGCGTGGCCCTTCCCCTTCGACGCCGGTCACGGTGCCGACCCCCAGGGTCGCGTGCTTGATGCGGTCCCCGACCTTGAGCGAGAGCACCGGCTTGTCGTCGGCCGACTTAGCGGCGGAGGCGACGCCCATGCGGGTCACCTTGCGCACGCCGGACGGCTGGGCGGCCGCGCCCCGGCGCCCCGACCCGAAGGCGCCCGTGTCGGTATCGCCCCACGGGTCGTGCCCATCGGATCCGCGCGAGCGCCCATGGGAACCTGAGCCGTACGATCCGGACCCGTAGGATCCGCCGTAGGAGGCACGCATGCGCTCCCCCGAGGTGGCGGCGCGGCGCACGTCGAGCAGCTCAGCGGGGATATCGTCGAGGAATCGCGACGGCGGCATCTCCTGCGGAGTCCCCCAGGCGCTACGCACGGCCGCGCGCGTCAGGTAGAGGCGTTCGCGCGCACGCGTGATGGCCACGTACGCCAGGCGGCGTTCCTCCTCCAGCTCGCTCTCGTCCCCGAGGCTGCGCTGGTGCGGGAAGGTGCCGTCCTCCATGCCGGTAACGAACACGACCGGAAATTCGAGGCCCTTGGCGGTATGCACGGTCATAAGGGTGACTTGCCCGCCGCGCTCGCCCTCCGCGGGCACCTGGTCCGAGTCGGCGACGAGAGCGACGCGCTCGAGGAAGTCCGCGAGGGTGCCGCCGGGCGCGTCGGCCGCGAAGGCACCCGCGACCGAGTGCAGTTCCGCCAGGTTTTCGACGCGCGAGGCGTCCTGCGGATCGTCGCTGCGGCGCAGCTCCGCGAGGTAGCCCGTGCGGTCGAGGACCTCTTCGAGGATGTCGGCCTGGGACGCGCCGCGGGATTCAGCAGCGCGCAGCGTCTCGATGAGTCCCCAGAAAGCTGCCGCCGACTTCGCAGCGCGGGCGGTGATGCCCACGACCTCGGGCACACTCGCGGGATCGGGCACACTCGCGGGATCAGGGGTGCGAGCAGGATCAGGGGTGCGAGCAGGATTCGCGGCTCCGGTTGCCTCCGGCGTCGTCCGGGACGAAGCCGGGGCCGCAGCCGCGCTCTCATCCTCAGCGACGCTTGCCGCCGGGTTCTCCCCCGCCCCCTGAGCGGAGGACGTGGGAGCCGAAGACCCGGCCGAGGCCTCGTCCGGGGACGCGGAACGAGCGAGCGCGTCGATGTCGATCCCCTCGCCCTCGCCGGCGGGGCACCCGGCGCGCACCCACAGGTGGCGCAGGGCCGCACCAAACGAGATGCCATAGCGGGCGGCGTGCGCGGCGATGGCTTCTTCGGCCTTGGCACCGATGCCGCGCTTGGGGACGTTGAGGATGCGGCGGGCGGCGACCGTGTCGTCGGGGTTGGAGATGACCTGCAGGTAGGCCAGCGCATCCTTGATTTCGCGGCGCTCGTAGAAGCGGGTGCCGCCGACGACGCGATACGGGATGCCTTGGCGCACGAGGAGTTCTTCGAGCGCGCGGGACTGGGCGTTCGTCCGGTAGAAGATCGCGATGTCGCCCCAGTCGGTGCCGGCCTCGGCCAGGCGATCAATCTCGCCGACGACGAAGCGCGCCTCGTCGTGCTCGGAGTCCGCGGCGTCCAGGGTGATGAGCGCGCCGTCGCCCGAGGCCGTCCACAGGTTTTTTGCGCGGCGCCCCGTGTTGCGGGCGATGACGGCGTTCGCGGCAGACAGGATGTTCTGCGTCGAGCGGTAGTTCTGCTCGAGCAGGATGGTGCGCGCGCCCGCGAAGTCGCGCTCAAACTCTTCGATGTTGCGGATCGTGGCCCCGCGGAAAGCGTAGATCGATTGATCGGAGTCACCGACGACCGTCAGCTCCGCAGGCGTCACCCCATCGGATCCGTCGCCCACGAGGGCTCTCACGAGGACGTACTGGGCGTGGTTCGTGTCCTGGTACTCGTCGACCAGGATGTGACGGAAGCGCCGGTGATAGTGCTCGGCGATCAGCGGATTATCGCGCAGCAGCTCAACCGTGCGCATGATGAGGTCGTCGAAATCCAGCGCGTTCGAGGCGCGCATACGCTTGTCGTACTCGACGTAGGCTGCCGCGACGATACGCGACACCGGGTCCTTGCCCGCCAGGTCCGCGTAGCGCGCCGGGCCGATCAGCTCGTTCTTCGCGTCCGAGATGCGCGCCGCCACCATCTTCGGGGTGAAGCGCTTAATGTCGACGTCCTGTGCCTTGAGGACCATCTGGATGAGGCGCTGAGAGTCCTGCGCGTCGTAGATCGTGAACGACGAGGACAGGCCCGCCGCCTCGTGTTCGTAGCGCAGCAGGCGCACGCACGCCGAGTGGAAGGTCGACACCCACATGCGCCGCGCGTCGTCCCCCACGAGGGAACCCGCCCGTTCGCGCATCTCGGCGGCTGCCTTGTTCGTGAACGTGATCGCGAGGATCTGCCCCGCCCGCGCTCGACCCGTGGCCAGCAGGTAGGCGATGCGGTGCGTGAGGACGCGCGTCTTGCCGGAACCCGCGCCCGCCAGGATCAGCAGCGGCGATCCCGCGTGCGTGACCGCCTCGCGCTGGCGATCATTCAGGCCGCGCGTGAGGGAATCGGGATCCACGCTGGGGTGCTGGGGCTGATTCCACGAGGACTCGAACGAGGCCTGGGCTGGCTCCCACGCGGAAGGCGCCCCCGACTCGCCGCCGGGCATAGCGATCTCGGGCCACCCGTCGTCGTAGTCGGCTCCCAGGGCGTCCTCCACGTCGAAGGCGGGAACCTCCGGCGGCACGTAGTCGTCCTGGAATCCCCCATCGGAGCCGATCAAGAAACCAAGGTCAGGCAAAGAAGTCGCATCACTCATCGCCTCCAAGCCTAAACCGCCCCACCCTCACAAGCATGAAAAGCCTTCCATTCCCTGGACTTCAATTTCAATGTCCAAGAAACGGGAGGCAGTTCAAAGGGCGGTTCGCGACGAGGCCGGGGCCTCCCCGCGCTCATACGCGACAGAAACCCCGGCCTCGTCGAAGTGATTACTTCTTGCGGTACAGCGACTTCGTCGCGTACACCGGCTCCGTCGTCACCTGAATGCCCAGGGAACGGAAGATGCCCTCGTCCACGGGACCCAGAATGACCGACTCGTGCACATCGCAGTCGCGCAGCGAACTCAGCTTATCCAGGGCACGTCGCGCATTGTCGTCGCCGTTCGCGCTGACCGCGAGCGCAATGAGGACCTCGTCCGTGTGCAGGCGCGGGTTGCGAGAACCCAGGTCGTGAGTCTTGAGGCGCTGGATCGGCTCGATCGACTGCGGGGCCAAGAGCTGGACCTCGTCGGGCAGGCCCGCGAGCTTCTTGAGCGCGTTGAGCAGCATCGCCGAGGAACAGCCCAGCAGCGCCGACGTCTTACCCGTGACGATCTGACCGTCGGGCAGCTCCATCGCGGCGGCGGGCTGACCCGTGGCCTCAGCGAGTTCCAGGGCGGGGCGCACGACCGGACGGTCCATGCGACCCACGCCGACGCGGCTCATCAGCAGGGAGATGCGGGCCGACTGCACCGGCTCACTCATCTCCTTCTTCTCGGTCACGAGGGCCTTGTAGTAGCGGCGGATGATCTCCTGGCGCGACGCCTCCTTGCAGGCCTCGTCGTCGACGATGCAATTGCCAGCCATGTTCACGCCCATATCCGTGGGACTCTTGTACGGGGAAGCGCCGAGGATCTTCTCGAACAGGCGGCTCAAGACCGGGAAAATCTCCACATCGCGGTTGTAGTTAACCGTCTTGATCCCGTAGGCCTCCAGGTGGAAGGGGTCAATCATGTTGACGTCGTCCAGGTCGGCCGTGGCAGCCTCATAGGCGATATTCACCGGGTGATCAAGGGGAATATTCCAGATCGGGAAGGTCTCCCACTTCGCATACCCCGACTCAATCCCGCGCTTGTGGTCGTGATACAGCTGCGACAGACAGGTCGCCATCTTGCCGGATCCCGGGCCTGGAGCAGTCACAACCACGAGGTCACGGCTGGTCTGAACGTATTCGTTCGCGCCGTAACCCTCGTCCGAGACGATGCGCTCGACGTCCGAGGGGTAGCCGGGAATCGGGAAGTGACGGTAGACGCGGATGCCGAGCTTCTCAAAGCGCTCCTTGACCTCGGCGGCCGCCTTGTTGTCATCCGTCCACTGGGTGATGACAACGGAGCCGACGTACAGGCCGCGCTCGCGGAACTCGTCGATCTGACGCAGAACCTCGTCGTCGTAGGTGGTTCCCATGTCGGCGCGGACCTTGCGGCGCGCGAAATCCTTGGCGTTGACGGCGACGATGATCTCGACTTCGTCGGCCAGTTCGCGCAGCATACGCACCTTGTTGTCGGGCGTGAAACCGGGCAGAACACGCGAGGCATGCATGTCGTCGATCAGCTTGCCGCCGAACTCCAAATACAGCTTGCCGCCGAATTCACTGCGTCGCTGGGCAATGTGTCGAGACTGCATCTCGACGTACTGATCACTGTCAAAACCGATGCGGTGCATGCGTCCTCCGAGGTCGCGGAAATAAAAGAGGCCGTCCGTGCGGGGCGGTCAGGCGCTGTCACGCTCTCGGGATTCCATTGTAGGCACGCCGGACCAGCGGGCGATGATCGGCGCGTACAAAAGGGGGCTGACCTCACACGATGTGTCGTTGCATGGCCCAGCGCGTCAGCTCATTGCGGTTGGAGAGCTGGAGCTTGCGCAGGACCGAGCTGACGTGCGTCTCGACGGTCTTGATGGAGATGAACAGGTCGTGGGCGACTTCCTTGTACGTGTAGCCGCGAGCGATGAGGCGCATGACCTCCTGCTCGCGCGCGGACAGCAGATCCAGCTCAGAGTCGGTCGTCGAGACCTCCCCCGTCCCGAAGGCGTCCAGCACGAAACCGGCTAGGCGCGGGCTGAAGGCAGCGTCGCCGGCGGCGACGCGGTTGATTGCCTCGACCAGCTCGGGCGTGGAGATCGACTTAGTGACGTACCCGCGAGCGCCCGCGCGGATGACCTGGACGACGTCCTCGGCGGAGTCTGAGACGGACAGTGCCAGGAAGTGCAGGCCGTCGATGTCGCGGCAGGAGCTGGCGACCTCGGCCCCCCCGCCGCCGTTGCCGCCGGGCAGGTGCACGTCAAGGAGAGCAACATCGGGGGTCAGGGCGCGGCACGCTGCGATGGCACCTTCGACGTCGGCGGCGTCTCCGACGATCTCAAGGTCGGCCCCGGAGTGTTCAAGCTCGAAGCGCACCCCGGCGCGAACCATGGGGTGATCGTCGATGACAAGGATGCGGATGGTCACTGTGTCCTCCCGGTGGGGGCTGTTTCTTCCAGAATATCGGAGCGCGGCACGCTCAGAGCAATTTCGGTGCCGCGCGACAGAGCACGGATCGTGGCGCTTCCCCCGGCCCTGCGCATGCGCCCGACGATGGAGTCACGCACGCCGTGGCGGTCGGCCGCGATTGTGGCGGGGTCGAATCCTTCGCCGTTGTCCTTCACGAAGGCCTCGACGACGCGGGCGCGCACCTCGACGTAGACGGAGACGGGCGGGGCACCGTGGCGCACGGCGTTCTGGCAGGCCTCGGCCAGAGCCGCGACGAGGGCAAGCTCGCCCGGGCCGGGCCGCATGTCGCCGACGACAACGACGCTGATCGGCACACCATAGCGGCTCTCGACGCCGACAACGGCCTCGGTGACAGCAGCCTCGAGAGAGTCAGCGGCCTGCGCGTGGCCCGTGTACAGCCAGGCGCGCAGCTCGCGTTCCTCGGTCAGGGCAATGGCGCGCACGCGCGCCGGGTCCTCGGCGGAGGCGCGAATCAGAGTCAGCGTCTGAAGCACGGAGTCGTGCAGGTGTGCGGCAATGTCGGCGCGCTCAGCCTCGCGCACCCGCTGTGCCTGGGCCTCGGACAAATCCTTCGTCGTACGCAGCCACATGGGGACAAGCGCAAAGAGAACGCCGGCAACTAGGGCAGCACCAATGAGACCGCCACGCAGCAGGATGACGGGTGGGTTGTCACGCGAGGCGGCCATGACGACGCCGAGGCTCAGCAGCGCAATACCGCCCACGACCGCGCCGATAAAGCGCACCGAGCGCCAATTGCGCACCTCGCGGCTCTGGCTCCACACCAAAGTGATACCCGCGATGATCGACACGATGGAACCCATGTCGCTCCACTCAAGGGCGCTCGTCGCGTTCAGGATCGCGCCAAGCACCGCGGCAACCAGCAGAGCCACGCCCGTGACGATCATACGGTTACGCGCAACCTGAGCGGCCCTCTCCTGACGCACACGCACGAGGCCGGGGCTGAGCGTGCCCGCCGCCGAGGCCTCGGGCGAATCCTCGGGGACCGTCACCCACAGCCACAGGTAGGCGACCGCGCCGACGCCGAGAAAGGTCAGGGCGATGAGGCCGCCGCGGATCACCATGACCGGGACGCCCAGGTGCACGGCCAGGCCCGAGCACACGCCCGCCATCCAGGGGGCAGGCATGTCCGGACTGGAGGCTGTCGCGCGCGCAAGCGGGGGCCTGGCGGGCGGTGCCGGAATCGGCGGCGTCCACCCAGGATGCGGGTTGTTGACCGTGCTGCTCACGTGTCCATTGTGGCACGTCCAGGGACGAGGCCGGGGGTACCCCCGGCACAATCAGGGGCGGTTCAGGGGGTCCCCTACTATCGCGAGGGGACCCCCGTTTGGTTGAGTAGTGGTATCCGATCCGAATGTATGCGGATCCCATCGAGAGGAAGTGCACCATGAGTTGGTCAAATGGTCCGTCGGACCAGGGCGGTGCCTACGGACAGCGTCCGCCCCGCAAGCGTTTCTTTGAGTCCATGCGAGCCTCCGGCTGGTACCGAGCCCACCCTCGCGTCATCGGCGGCGTCTGCTCGGGCATCGCTGCACGCAGCGGATGGGACCTGTCGCTCGTGCGAGTCCTCACCGTCATCGCAGCCCTGTGCCTGCCCTTCGTGACGCTCGCCTACGGCCTGGCGTGGCTCCTCCTGCCCGAGGCTCAGGACGGGCGCATCCACGCGGAGGAAACCGCAGAAGGACGCTTCGACATTGCCTTCCTGGGAGGTCTCCTCCTGTGCCTTGTCAGCGTGTCCTCCGTCCTGCCCTCCGTCGGCATCCTCGGCGGTATTGGCATCGGTCTCGGTGCTGGCTGGCTCGGCTTCCTCGTAGTTTCCGCCTTCGTCGTCGGCCTCATTGCCTTCGTCATCTCGAGCGCGAACAAGTCCGGACAGAACCAGGCCACCGGCTCGGCACCGCAGTACGGCACCCCGAGCACTCCGGGAGGAGCGGGAACGACCGCCCCTTTTGGGCCGACCACCCCGACCGCTAACGTGGAGGGGGACACCATGGGCGGACAGCAGAGCGCCCACGGCTTCCCCACCTACGGGGAACCTGCCGCCAGCACGCAGGCTCACACGCAGGCCGGGCCTCGCCCGGCAGACGCTCGCCCCTCCCAGCCCCACCCGGGCTGGACGCCTCCACCGAGCGCACCCAAGCCTCGTCGATGGGCCGCGCCCCCTGTGCCGACCCACCGCCCCCGCACCGTTTCCTCGCGCGTCAACATGGCGATCACCGGCCTGCTGGTCCTCGTAGCGGCTGCCGTCTTCGCCGGCATTTACATGGTCGACAAGGGTCCCGTCATCCCCTTCATCACAGCAGAAACCGGGGAGCAGACGGTCGCGCGCATCATCGTCATCGGCGGCGGCGTGTGCCTCCTCATCGTCGGACTGTCCCTGGCGGTTGCCGCCCTGCGTGACCGCAGCGCCGGCTGGCTGACCACGCTGTCGATTCTCGGCATCATCGTCGCGCTGCCGACAGCCGCCATCGGCACCGAAGCGACACAGAAGACGATCTCCACGTTCAGCTCCTCGATCAGCAACTCCACGGGCGACAAGACCGTCGATTGGACGGTCACCTCCGTACAGGGCGCGAGTCCCCTGGGCACCGTCACCCTCGACCTGACCGGGGCACCTGTCGGCACAACCAAGCAGATCACCGTGAGCTGGCAGGCCTGGGAGCACCTGACGATCCAGACGGCGGAGGGTCAGCCCGTCCAGATCGTGTGCCGGTCGAGTATCGGCTCCCTGGTGACGAACATGACGAACGACGGCTGGGCCGCCCCGTTGAAGAACTGCCCGGGCCAGACCGTGTCCTCCCCCTCGTGGGGCGATACGTCGCTCGGGGGGATCACCGTCCTCATCACGGATGACGTGGTCCTTGAGAACCTGACGATCCTGCAGTCCCCCGACACCTCGGGCACGTGGGGTTCCACCCCGACACAGGCGCCCTCGTCTACCCCGACGCCCACCCCGACGCAGTCAGCGTCCCCCTCGTCCACTCCCGCCTACACCACTCCGGGCAACTGAGGAAGGAAACGACCATGACTACCCCCAACAACGACGCGACCAGCGAGTTCACCGGGACCGACGTCACCTCGCGCTACCCCGAACTGGATGTGACGAGCACGCTGCCCACGACCCCGGAACCGACCCTGGAGATGCCCTCCACTGATCCGCTCGCGATCTTCCACGAGGAGGAGGGGGCCACTGCATCTGGGAGTCGCACAGCCTTCGATCCGGCGTTCACGGGTGAGACGACGGCGCCTGCGGCTGCTACGTCCCCCGGGGCCTCCCAGCCCGAGGCCGGGGCTGGTTCGCGCTCACAGGACCCCTCGGGGGCACACTCCGGGGCGACGGGAACGGGGCCGGGCGCTTCGGGCGCACAGACGTGGAGCGCACCCGCCTGGCCCGTCAACTATCACGACCTGCCCGAGGCACCCAGCAGGGGTGTGCGCGTCGGCGCGTTCGTCTGGGCGCTCCTCGTGTGCATGGTCGGCGCGTTCCTGATCGCCGAAGCCTACATCACGACCTTCAACCTGCCTGTTCTCGGCATCAGTGCCGTCGCGGCCCTCGGCGTCATCCTGATTCTGACCGCGATCTTCTCCGGTCGTTCAAAGAAGTCTCGTGGCAGCCAGTCCACGAGTGCCGCCGACGCGATCCGTACGCAGTAGCTCACGCGCCGCTCAGCGGCGTTGCATAAGGGGTGGGTC
>NZ_ALCA01000063.1 GCF_000278725.1 Actinomyces sp. ICM47
GGGCAGTGTCATAGGGTGTAAGCAATTTTCGTGTAGCGGTGATGCTGTTCGGAGGCTGATCATGGGGTGTCGTCGGATGCTGAGTGTTGAGGATCGCGCGGCGATCATGGCGGGGTTGGAGGCGGGCTTGTCCCAGACGCGTATCGCCCACTTGATTGGGCGTAGCCCCTCGGTGGTGTGCCGTGAAATCGCCCGCCATCGGGGTCCTGGCGGCGTGTACCAGGCCGAGGATGCCGGGAGAGCAGCGCAGGTGGCCAGGCGCCGCCCTAAGAAGCGGCTCCTGGACCGCGATGAGATTCTCCGCCGCCGCGTGATCTTTGATTTGTCGCAGGGGCGCACGCCCCGCCAGATCAGCGGACGCCTGAGCGTGGAGGCATGTGGCACAGTGGCTCCTATGGATAATTCTCCCCACGCCCAGGGCCGCACGATCAGCCACGAGGCGATCTACACGTGGATCTACGCCCACCCCAAGAAGACGCTGATCGAGCACGGCGTATGCCTGCCCTCCAGGCGGTGGATGCGCAAGAAACCCCCTGCAGGCGGGCGCACACCACCCATTGTCGGCATGCGATTAATTGACGAACGCCCCGACATTGCTGACCGGATGATCCCTGGCAACTGGGAGGGGGACCTCATCATCGGCAAAGATGGGGCCAGTGCGTGCGCAACCCTGGTCGAGCGCACCACCCGCTACCTGATCATCGTGGCCCTGCCACTGGGACGCAGGGCCGACCAGGTCTGTGATGCGCTCACCCGCCGCATCCAGGGCCTACCCGAAGGAGCGATGCGAACACTGACATGGGACCAAGGACGGGAAATGGCCCGCCACCAGCGCCTCACCCAAGATACCGGCGTGGAGGTGTTCTTCGCTCACCCCCATAGCCCCTGGGAGCGAGGAACAAACGAAAATACCAACCGACTTATCCGCCGCTACCTTCCCAAAGGAACCCCCATCACCAGCCACCAGCCCTACCTCGACGCCATCGCCTACGAACTGAACAACTGCCCCAGAGCCACCCTCGGCTACCGCACCCCCACAGAAGCATTCAACCAACTCATTGCTACCACCCATTGACACCACCCACCGAGTACCATAAGGTGCATTAAGACACCAGCGTCGGCACATACGTTCGCTCCATCATGTCCTCAAGTCAGAAAGCACCAAGCGCCATAAGGTGCATTAAGACCTGAGCATCGGGTCAGCATCAAAGTACATGCTACGACCGTCAGAAAGCACCAAGCGCCATAAGGTGCATTAAGACGATGCAAGCTTGAGTGTGGTGGCCGTGGTGCCGAGTCAGAAAGCACCAAGCGCCATAAGGTGCATTAAGACTCGATGGTGAAGGGGAAGTCGTATGCCCAGTTAAGGACGTGTCAGAAAGCACCGAGCGCCATAAGGTGCATTAAGACTCGGCCTCCGCGCGCACGGCGACAAGGTTGTTCTCGTACGTCAGAAAGCACCAAGCGCCATAAGGTGCATTAAGACCCCTGAGACCCGCCGCTGCCGGGCGACGTGTTGAACGTTAGAAAGCACCGAGCGCCATAAGGTGCATTAAGACACCTTCTTACCGTTGTGGATAGACTCACCGGTCACAGGCCAGAAAGCACCGAGCACCATAAGGTGCATTAAGACCTGGTAGACAAGGACGGCTCCAGAGGCGTCCACCGAGGTCAGAAAGCACTGAGCGCCATAAGGTGCATTAAGACCGATGCTTAAGCATCGCCGAGCCACCGTAGTAATTACGTCAGAAAGCACTGAGCGCCATAAGGTGCATTAAGACGTGCCAAGGCCGAGCTGCGGGTAACGCGGCGTGGAGTCAGTCAGAAAGCACTGAGCGCCATAAGGTGCATTAAGACAACCCAGTTCGAGAGGTAGTAGAATCCGTAAGCGAACGCGTCAGAAAGCACCGAGCACCATAAGGTGCATTAAGACTAGTAATTGATGTTCCAGTCATTGGCTGTGTTGAACACAGTGAGTCAGAAAGCACCAAGCACCATAAGGTGCATTAAGACAGACCCATGCGCCAGTGGTGGGGTCGACAATTTTTGCCGGTCAGAAAGCACCGAGCGCCATAAGGTGCATTAAAACTTTTCGACGTACCACGTGTCGAGAGACTGGTTGGTCAGTCAGAAAGCACCGAGCGCCATAAGGCGCATTAAGACGCTGCAAGTTCGTCGAACGGGTCATTTACGGTTTCTTTCGTCAGAAAGCACCGAGCGCCATAAGGCGCATTAAGACCGGCGGGCGGCGGCGTCGGCTGCGATAGAGCCGATATCGGTCAGAAAGCACCGAGCACCACAAGGTGCATTAAGATCCTCGTACGTCTCGCCAGGGGCGTACGAGCCGGTGGCAGTCAGAAAGCACCAAGCGCCATAAGGCGCATTAAGACTTCACAAAGGCACCGCGGAAGTGCATCATCTTCCAGATGTCAGAAAACACCGAGCACTATAAAGCGCATCAAGGACCAGCCACCGACGATCACCTGTGACCACAGCGGGTAGCCACCCGCAAGCTACACAAGTTCGTCCAGGAACTGGGCACGTGCCTTCATGGCATGAATGAGGAGCTCTCCGCCGCCATCGAAAACTAACACGACCAATTCGAGAACACGCCCAGACTGGTCGATACCCACCACGAGCCATCGCCTGGGATCGTCCTCGTCATCGAGAAGGCGGGAGTTCAGGGCGTACCCATACGCAGACGGAACAGCCTCATAGGTGAATCGTTCGCACCCGAAGTGCTCACGCCTACTGGCATGAACTTAGGCGCGATGGGCCGCTCTCGCACCGCCGCGCGAACCGCGTCAGAACGGCTCGTGATCCCCTCGGGGGCAAAGGGTTCCATGAGCGTCCCCAAGCGTCTGTTCATCCAGACGCGCCGCCACAGCGGCAGCAGGTCCCTCCCCCACCGGAGGACGCCCCGGGCGCGGCGAAGGCAAGTCCGCCAGGTCGTACCCGCGCTCGGCCTCATCAGCCCACGCCTGGATCTGCTCATCACTGACGGGGACTCCGTGAAGAAGACGCTCGCTCATACAAATAACGTATACGAGAATCGCAAGAAGCACCGCTGATTGAGTCGGTACTGGCAACGACGGAAGAACAACTCTCGGTACGCACGCGAGGGGCCGCGCACAAGTTTTCGTGCGCGGCCCCGTTTTTGTCTCAGCCGGAATTCGTCAGTCGCAATCTGTCAGACCACCGACACCTACGTCAGCAGGCGGCCCCGGGCGTCGAACTCGTAGCGCGTGCCGTCAATCCAGTGGGCACCCGTCACCATGGCCCCCGACGAAGACAGGTAGTACCAGTGCCCGCCGTCCTTCAGCCAGCCCTTGTGCACCACGCCCGAAGAAGGATCCAGGTAGTACCAAGCCCCCTGAATGCGCGTCCAGCCAAAAGCCTGGGCACCGTCGCGGCCGAAATAAGACCACAGGCCGTCCACTCGGGACCAGCCAGTCACCACGTAGCCGCGCGCGTTGAAGCAGTACACCTTCCCATCGATACGCAGGCGCGTGTTCGTCGGGTAGGTGCCGTCATCAAAACGCCACCACGTGCCCCTGGCGGAGGTGACCCAGCGCCCGGCCCCGGCCTCGGCGACGCCAGAAGCCCCAGAACCGGACCCGGACCCACCAGCCCCAGACCCAGTCCCGCCCGACCCCACCGTAAACGGCGTCGAGGAGACGACGTCGTCATCGGCGCGTGAATCGGAGTTGCGCCCGAACGCTTCGATGGTCACGGACGTGCCACCGACAACGGCAGGACCCCCGGCCACAGGCCGCGACACGTCCACACCATCGGCCTGCAACGTCACGCCGGGCCCGGAGAACTCGCCGCTCCCCTGCCCGGTCGCGACCTCCTGGCCGCCAACGAGCAACCGAGCCGACGTCACCGGCCCGGTCACGGTCGCGCGCAGGGACACGCGCCCGGACACGGTCCGCCCGGACAGCGGTGCCCACGTGGAGCCGTCAGTCGAGTACTCGACCTCGCCGACGACGGGCCGCGCCTGGTCCTTCAGGACGGCGTCGAGCGCGCTCGGCATGCCGGCGCCCCGGTATTCGCGCTCGCCCTCGGGCGCGGCCAGGCGCGCCCAGTTAGAAGGGGACCCCGCCTGCTTGCGCGCCAACGCGAGGATCTGAGAGGCGCTCATCTCCGGGTGCACCTGGCGCAGCGTCGCGAGCACGCCCGCGGCCACGGGCGCGGCCATCGACGAATCCCTCGCAACATCGCCGGGCGACCCGGCATCGCTCGGCAGCGACGTGTACACGTTCTCGCCGGGAGCCGCGAAAGCAATGGTCTGCTTGCCCCAGTTCGCCGTCCACGCGGGCTCGAGCGTGCCCGTCGCCGGGTCCTGCCCGTCCGCCAGGCGCAGCGTGGAGACGGGCACGACGTTGTCCATCATGGTCGGGATGGTCAGGCCGCTCCACGAGTCGCGCTCGTAGGGTGCCCACGCGTCGGTAGGCGACGACGAGTCCTTGCTCGGCGGATTATCCAAGTCAATACCGCCGCTTCCCGCGCCCACCACGTTGATGACGTCCTTCGACGCCGCGTAGTCGATGGCGCGCCGCATCGCCTCGCGCCCCGCCGCCTGGTTGGGTTCGTGAGGCATCCAGTACTTCCACGGGTCCGCCGCGAAGGAGCTGGCAGTCACCGAAATCCCGTGATCGGCCGCCCACACGAAGCCGCACACCACGTACTCGGGGTAGTGCATGCCCGTCTGGCGCGACTGCACGTTGATCGCCGCGACGCTCAGCGTCGGGTTCACGCCGGGCACGCCGCTGGAGACGCCGCGCCCCGTGATCGCCCCGGCCATCTGCGTGCCGCGCGTCGCGTCCGACGACCCCCACATCCACGAGGAGCCGGTAGGGATACCGTTGACGTTGCAGGACACGGACTTGTCGAAGTCGACGCGCCCATCCAGATCCGTGATCACGTGGTCGAAGCCGTCCGCCATGACACCCACCGTGACGGGCGCGCGCATGACGTCCACGCCCTGCGCGTCCAACGCGCCGATGGCCTTCAGATGCCACTGGTTGTCGCTCGGCGGGGGCGGGTAGAGTCCGCCGACGATCACCGGTGAGTCTGCGCCCGGCCCGGCCCCGGCCTCGTCCGCGGCACCAGCGACCGGGTTCCCCTCCACGCCGATGGGCGTGATCGCCTCGTTGCCGAGCACCGGTGCCTGGCGAGTCGGTCCCACGGAGTGGAAGGAGATGCCCGCCTCGGACAGCGCCGCGCCCAGGTCGGACGCGAAGCTGGGCGAACCCGACTGGACGAAGAACGTCCCGAAGGCCGGGTACTGCGCGAGCACCAGTCCTCCCAGGGACGAGGCCTTGGCAGCCGCACGCTGGAAGGTGGCCTCATCCGCTCCCGCAGTGAGGTTCACGGCGTAGTTGGCGGGCAGCTGGTGGGTCGGCAGATCGGGCGAGATGATGCCGGGGGCGACGGGTTCGCCGGGGGCCGGGTCCTCCCCCGGGTCGGGAGCAGGTTGCGGCACGGGCACGGCGTTCGGGTCGCGGGCGACCGTGAAGGTGGTTTCGGTGGTTGCATCGTCGTCGGCGTGCCTGTCGTAGTTGAGGCCCTCAGCAAACACCACCGCCGTGAGGGACGCGTACTCCTGACCGTCGGGGATCACCTGACGCAGGTCCATCTCGGCGGCTTCCAGGAGCATGGGTTCAGCGAAGTAACCATCCTCCCGGTCGGTGGACACTGCTATCTCACCCGGAATGTCGAGGTTCATGTAGGAGACCGGCGCGCTCGCTTCGACGCGCATCTGCACGACGTCAGCGGGCAGCACGGCACCGCTCAGGCTGGTCCATTCGCCGTCACCGACGCGATACTCGACCGCGCGGATCACCGGGAACGCCTGATCGAACACCATCGCCGCGCGGGCGTCGAGGAAGCCGTAGCCTCGATACTCCGCGCCGTCACTCGGGGCTTTCAAGCGCCCGTACTCATAGGCGGCCTGCTTGCGCATGATGCTGATGATCTGCGCGCCGGGCAGCGTCGGGTGCACCGATTTGACGAGCGCGGCGATGCCGCTCACGTGCGCGGCGGCCGTTGACGTGCCCGACGTGTATCCGTAGATCTGCGGGATCCGCCCGTTCGGGTAGGTCGAATAGATCCACTCCCCCGGCGCGGCGAAGTCAACGGACGCCCCGTAGTTCGACCGCTCCGCGCGCACCAGCGTCGCCCGTAGCGGCTCGGCGTTCCAATCCTCCATGCCGACCGAGCTGACAGTCACGACGCCGCTGACCTGCGCCGGAACCATCCGCGCGCCCTCGACGGAGCGATTCGGGATGGGCGTCGAGTCCGTCGGCGAGTCACTGTCGGTCGTCGGGTGGTCGATGTCGACGCCGCGGTCGCCCGCTCCCGCGATCACCGCGAGTCCGTTTGACTGGGCGCGGTGAATCGCGCGCTCAGCAGCCTCGAGGGCGGCGGCCTGCTCGGGGTCCGTCGGGTTCCAGTACACCCACGGGTCCATCTGGTAGGAGTTGTGGACGATGTCCACCTGGTGGGTCGTCGCCCACTCGTAGGCGCACACCAGAGCCTCGGGGTAGAGCAGGTCCGACTCGTTGAGCGCCTTGATCGACACGAGCGTCGCCTCCGGCGCGATGCTGTCAATACCGATGTCGTTGTGGTTGGCGGCGATCACACCGGCGACGTGGGTGCCGTGCCCGCTGCTGAAACTCCGGGCATCCTCAGCCTGGTTCGGGACGCCGTTGACAGCGCACGAGACGGACCGGGCAGTATCCACCCGCCCCACCAGGTCAGGCTGCGTGTCGTCGATGCCAGTGTCGATGACGCCGACGGTCACGGGCGCGCGGGTCACGGCGACCTCGGCAGCGCCCCGGGCATCCATGGCCTCGGCACCCCAGTTCGAGCGAGCTGAACCGACCCGGCTGTTCGGGTCCGGGATCGTCACGGTAGGCACGTCGGGTGCGTCCGCAACCAGCCCGTCCGCAACCAGCCCGTCCGTAACCGGCCCGTCCGCGGCGGACTCAGCGGCGGGAGCAGCTGCCAGGTCTGCGTGCGTCGCCCCGCCCACGGCACGCTCGCTCTCCGGTACGGCGGCCACGCGGGTCGGGCCGATGGAGTGAACGCTCACCCCGGCCTTCGCCAGGGCGGCGGCCATGTCGGGCGCGAACGAGGCCGACTCACTTTGGGCGAACATGGTGCCCAACTGCGGGTAGCTGGTCAGAAGAACGCCGCCGACGCTTGGAATCAGGTCGGCGGCGCTGGCCATCTCGCTCTCCCCCACGTTGGAGTCAAGGTTAATGGCGTAGTTCATGAGGCCCGCAGCGGATCGGGCGGACGAGACCAGGCCGACGTTATCGTCGGCGCTGGCAGGCGGGGCGGTCGCCGCAGCCACGCTCATAGACAGAGCGAGGGCCGCGACGAGGCCAATGCGTGCAACTGTGCGGCGCATGGTTCCTCGACTTTCACTTGTCGCTATGCATGAGCATCGTTGCCCATGCAGTAACCATGATCCACAGGTTTGACAGTCGAGACAAATGACGCACTTAATTCTCGAAAATACAAGCTATTTAAGTGTTTTACAAGCTCAATATTTAGACACATATTCGTGCATCGCCTCGTCCCACGCGAACCGAGGCCTCCCCGAAAATGCTCGGGGAGGCCTCGTGGTGATGAGCGCGAACGGTGCCTACGACCGCGAGCCCGCGTCTCTCTTGGCGGGGTGACGCCGATCCTCGCCCCGCCACCACGGCATCCACGCGCGGTACCCGTCGGCGGGCGGCGTGGGCGAGTCAGGCTCGAAGCCGAGCTGCGCGGGCGTCTGCGGGATGCGGTCGACGAGGAAGTACTTATCCCTGTCATCGCAGTGCTCGCGCACGATGGTGCGGAACTCGGCCAGCTCGCAGTACAGGACGCCCGTGATCGGGTTGCGCTTAAACGCGACGATCTTGTAGAGCCAGTAGGCGAACAGCGCGACGTTGGCCGCGAGCGCGAGCGCCGCGCAGGCGATGTTGGCGCGCGGGTCCATGGTCGCGAAGTTGAAGATGTCGGAGGGCGGGACGAGGACTTCGGGCAGGAGCGTGTTCATGGAGATCCAGAAGACCAGGGTGAAGCAGCGGAACCAGATCCACTGGCCTTTCGCCCAGGTGAACGCGGGGATCGTGCAGGCGAGGAGCAGGGCGAGCGTGCAGTACCACGTGTAGTCGGCCAGGGAGTTGTAGAGGAAGGCGTGGTTCCACAGGTCGTAGGCGATGACCCAGGGCCAGACCATGTCCACCCAGATGAGGCCGCGCACGGAGCGCTTGCCGGGCGAGGTGACGATGATTTTGCCGAGGCCGGTGATCGTGATGATGTTGAGGAGGCCGGCGGCGGCCGACAGGAGGTTCCAGTACCCGCCGATGGTGCGGAAGCCCGTCTCCGGGTCGATGCCGACGTGGCGGGCGTCAAGGTTGGCGGCGACCTCCTGGTACCACTGCTGGGAGTGGAGGTCGGCGGTGACGCCGCGCGCCTCCGGCAGTCCGGCGATCATGTCGATGGTGTGGGAGTCGTTGACGCCCTTCAGGCACTGCCAGTCCGCACCGCACGCGTAGTAGGTGTCAGCATTGGCCCAGATCGTCAGGTCGCGGATGTTCGCCTCCATGATGTTGACGGCCAGGCCGACCCACAGGGCAACGCCCAACCAGATCGCGTACTTGTGGGCCTTGACGGGGTTGCGCTTCGCGTAAACCAGGACTGTGCCCGTCATGGTGGCGGTGAGGATCATGATCGCGTACTTGCCGAACGGGAACCACCCCACCATCGGGGTCCCGTGGATCCACGCGTAGGGCATCAGGGCGATGCCGCCCACGGTCCACACGGCGACAATCGTCCAGTTCCATCGCCTGTTGATTTCCGCGACGACGATTTGGGCCGCCAGCACGAGCAGCCAGATGAGATACACCTTGGGAGTTCCAAGTTCCCAGAGGAACAGCGAGTCCACAGCATTCTCCTTCGAATGTGCAACCGGGCAAATAGTTGTCGGCTATCATAATCCCCAACACTAACCTAGCGTGCGGGGTTCACCGCTGAATCCCACAACGCACCGGGGCTCCCCACGCTCCGCACCAGCGGAAGCGCCCCTCGTCAATTCCTCAAGGAGGAGGACCCATGACCCGTCACGCCCGATCCCGCCGCACCCTCTGCTGCGCCGCCCTCACGGGGAGCGCCGCGCTCCTGGGCGGCATGTACGCCTTCAGCCAGCTCAGCGGCAAAGCCACGCCCGAAGAACAAGCCTGGCGCTACCCGGGCGACGACCTGATCGACGCGAACTACGACAACGGATACTCCTCCACCTACGCGATCACAATCGACGCACCCGCCTATGCGGTGTGGCGACTCTTCAAACAGATCGGCGCCGAAAAGTCCGGGTCCTTCTCCTCGGAGTTCCTCGAGCGAGTCTTCGCGCGCCTCCCCTTCTTCAACTCCTACGAGATCCAGGAGGAATTCCAGCAGCCCGACTCGATGATACCCGGCGACATCGCCGCCTTCGACTTCCACGGCATGTCCATGGAGTGGGCGGACGTCGTACCCGGGAAGTACATGGTCCAGTGGGTCGACACGAAAAACCCGCCCAAGGCCCCCGGATCCTACGCGTTTCGCTTCCCCGGCATGACGAACTTCGCCGCCGCCTGGTGCTTCTACATGGTGCCCCTGTCGGGCGAGCGCACGCGCCTCATCAACCACTGGCGCATCGGCTACGAGCCCGCCTCCCCCGCCATGAAAGCCCTGAACTGGGTCAACATCGAATTCATCGGCGGATGCATGACCCACCTGCAAAACCTCTACGTCAAGCGCGTCCTCGAGTTCAAAAAGAAGCAGCACCTGACGGGCCGCTTCATGCGAGGCATGCTCGGCGGGCGATTCTTCAACTCGGGCACGCCCGCCGGCCGCCACGACAACACTCCCCTCTTCGAGGAGACCTACACCCAGTGGTTCCGCTACGGCCGGTCTGCCCCCGCCGTCGCCGAAATCCGCCCGCCCGTCACCGACGACCCCTCCTGGCCGCCGACGGGCGCGGACAGCCCGTGGGCCTCCGAGATCGACGCCTCCTACTTCGACGGCTGGCGCGAGCCGGAGTTCTCCTGGGAGGAGCAGATCCGCCAAAAGATGGAGCGCAGCTACCTGCCGAACTGGGGCAAGGAGCAACGCTGATGGGCGGCATCACTCCCCCGGCCTACCCGACGCTGTTCTTCTTCGAGGTCGGCCAGTGGTGGGACTACGCGATGCTCCTCGTCGTCATCGCGCTGCTCGCGGGCGCGGCGTGGCTCGCGCAGCGCAACATGTGGGTGGTCCTCGCGCTCTTCGTGGTCGTGCCGGTCGCCCTCACCATCTTCTGGTGGCCGCACTCAACGGCGGGGACAGCCTCGGCGGGCTGGTTCCCCATCGTGAAACAGTACTCGGCGCTGGCGGGCTCCCTCTGCCTTGTCGCCCTCCAAGTATTCCCGAGGCTTCGACACAACCGCTGGTACCTGCTCATCCCACCCATCATCCTCGCGGTGAACATCGCCGAGGCCGTGGTGCGCGACTTCCAGTGCTACGGGATTCACGGGGTGGACCCCTCGCAGGGGATGGTCACGTGGGGCGGGCCGTGGAACATCATGAACGGCATCGCCGGGATCCTCAACCTGCTGGCGATCTCGGGGTGGGTCGGCATCTTCGTGTCCAAGGGCAAGGAGCGTGCCCTCGTCTGGGGCGACCTGACAATCGGGTGGATCATCGCCTACGACCTGTGGAACTTCGCGTACGTGTACAACTGCCTGGCGGACCGCGCGTGGTACTCGGGCGTGGCGCTGCTGGCGGCGTGCACGATCCCCGCGCTCATGTCGTTCGGGCGAGGCGCGTGGATCCAGTACCGCGCGTACACGCTCACGCTCTGGTCGGGCGTCGTCCTCACCTTCCCACACTTCATGCACGATTCGATGTTCGCCCACCGCAGCTCCCACAACCCCTGGGCGCTGCTCATCGTCTCGGCGACCGCACTCATCGCGAACGTGTGGATGTTCGTCTCGCACGTCCGAGTCATCGTCACGAAGCGGCGCAACCCCTTCACCCAGGAGGTCCACGCCGACGAGGCCACCTACGCCTCATGGGTCCGCGACCTCGCATCCGACGAAGACAAGGAACTCATCGCCGCGCGCCTCGGCACGACGCCGCAGGAGGCGGGGTTTGTGGCTGCGGATAGCCGATAGGTCTCCTCTGTGGAAACCGTTCTGTGGGGCGGTTCTTACCGTTCTACGGGGCGGTTCTTGCTGGCGGGGGCCGCGCACGTCTACACCGCGACGATTCGCTCACGCACGGGAACCCGCTATCCGGAGCACTAACCCGCTTGTCCGCACGTTAACCCGCTGTTCCGTACGTGGGCAGCCTCGCCCAGGTCCCGATAAGCGGGTTCACGTGCGGATTAGGAGGCCCAGGCTCCGATAAGCGGGTTCACGTGCGAAGCATTGGCGCCCCGGGTGCGCGGCCCCATCTTTTGTGCCGCCTGCGGTGCCTTCCGCCTTCCTGGGCGCTGCCACTGAGCGCGGGGTCGGCCCCCGATGGTCGGTGATCACTGTCCGGTTGGTGGGATGTGTGACAGCTGCGTTTGCTGCCCTGTGATTCTCCCTTATCCGCGTTTGACGAGGTCGGGGCGGGGTTGTGTGGCGGCGCGCGCATGGGGTGGAAGAACGTTTCGTGGTGGTTACTGAGCATTGTGAGTGTTTTGTGTTGGTTCTGGGCGTAGCCTGTGTTCTTAACAGGGC
>NZ_ALCA01000064.1 GCF_000278725.1 Actinomyces sp. ICM47
GCCGTTGAGCGGCTCGCCCAGGTGAGCGCGGCGCTGTCCGCCGCCCGCTGGCCCACCGCCACGGACGAGGTCTGGGCTGGGTTTGTGCGCGCCTTCGAGTTCGAGGAAGCGACCGAAACGAGTCTCATCAACGGCACCTACGAGGGTGACTACGCCGAATTTGGCGATCTGGCGGCCTTCGCGCACGCCATCTCCCACGTGACTGTTGCCCAGACGGTCGCCCACTCGGGCGGGCCCATCAACGTCATGCCCTCCCACGCCACCCTCGAGCTGGACATTCGCACGCTGCCCGGCGTCGACGATGACGACGTGGACGCCGCCATCGTGGCGGCCCTCGGCGATCTCGCGGACCACGTGCATATCGAGCGCCTCCTCAGTGAACCCGCCACGGCCTCGTCGACCGACACCGACCTGTACCGGGCGATCAAGGCGGCCCTCGCCAGGCGCTACCCGGGCGCGAGCGTCGTCCCCGTCCTCATGCCCGGTGGGACCGACCTGCGCGTGGCCCGCAGGCACGGCGGCATCGGATACGGTTTCGGGGCCTACGACAGCGGGGCCAGCCTGGGCGACGTCTACGCCCAACTCCACGCACACGACGAACACATTGCGCTCGCGGACGTGCGCGCGACCGCCGAGGTGCTACACGACATCGTCACGCAGTACCTGACACATAGATGACAAGTAATCAACTACTGTTACAAATGGTCGCCTGACGAGGATCTTTCTCCCGAGACTTCTCCGGTGCATACGGTAGGTGTCGGCACTCCCGCCGCTACTAGACACAAGGAGACCCCGATGCACATCGCACGCATCCCACGAACAGCAGCCGCCCTCGCCTCCGTCGCTGCCATGATGTGTGCGACCCTGGCCGCCTGCGCGCCGTCGGGAGGAACGGCCCAGTCGGCTTCCCGCGAGGGAACCATCGCGGTCGGCTTGCCCGGATCCCTGTCCACCCTGGACACCGCGCACGAAACCGGCATCATCAACTACTACGTCGCGCAGGTCGTCTCCGAAGGACTGCTCGCCGTGGATAAGAACGGCCAGCTGATCCCCGCGATCGCCTCCTCGTACCACACGGACGACGCCCAGACGTGGGTCTTCGACATCCGCCCCGACGCCCTCTTCCAGGACGGCAACCCCGTCACTATCGACGACGTCCTCTTCTCCATCGACATCGCCAAAGACCCCGACAAGTCCCCGTCGTCGGCCAGCTACTGGCCCGCGGGCGTGCAGGCCGCCGGGAGCGGCGACAACCAGATCACGATCACCCTGCCCGCTCCCGCCGTTAACTTCGGGTGGACGGTCACCGCGAACGGCGGCCTATGGATCACCGAGAAATCCTTCTACGAGGCGGCCGCCTCCTACGGGTCCTCGGCCGACCTCATCATGGGGACAGGCCCCTACAAGGCCGTCTCCTTCCAGCCAGACTCCAAGGCTGTGTTCACAAAGAGCGGCACCTGGTGGGGCGGAGACACCCCCGCCCAGACCATCGAGTTCGACTTTTTCTCGGACGAGAACGCGCGCCTGCTCGCACATAAGAGCGGGCAGATCGACATCGCTACTCAGGTGCCCACCGACCAGGTCTCGCAATTCCAGGGCATAGACGGCGTGAACGTCCTGACTGAATCCGACCGCTCCTACGTGGGCCTCACCTTCGACCAAAACATCGAACCCTTCGACGATATCCACGTTCGCAAGGCCGTCGCCCACGCCGTCGACCGCGACACCATCGTCTCCTCGATCCTCAAGGGGCAGGCGAGCGTCGCCACGGGTATCGAGCCGCCGGACCAGCTGGGCAGCGAGATCGGCGAACAGGCGGCCGCGGACGCGCAGGCGGGCCTGCCCATTGACTCCTTCGACCTCGACGCCGCGCGCGCCGAACTCGCCCAGTCCAAGGTCCCCGGCGGTTTCAGCGCCGAACTCACCTACCCGTCCTCCATCCCGGACCTGGGCTCCACGGCGCTGGCGATTGCCGACAACCTCAAGCAGATCGGCGTCAACCTGACCGTCAGCTCCAAGCCCATCGAAGAATGGATCTCCGAGGTCGGCAGCGGCACCTACGGCCTGTCCTTCATGAGCTACACCTCCACGACGGGTGACCCGGGCGAGGTGGCCGGCTGGCTGCTGGGGCCCGACAACCCGGCGCGCTACGAGAACGCGCAGGTCCAGGCCCTCATCGCCTCACAGGCCACCCAGACCGACCCGAGCGCGCGCGTCACCGACATCGTCGAAGCCGAACGCATCGCACAGGACAACACGATCTACTCGCCGATCTGGTGGGGAAAGACTTCGACCGCCTTCTCCTCGCGCGTCACCCCAACGCAGTACACGCCCTACTTCTTCAACACCCCGTGGGCGGCCTCTCTGGAGCTGACGCGTTAATGCTGCGTTACATCCTGCGCCGCCTCACCGGGGCGGTAGTGGTGATGCTCGCCCTGTCCTTCCTGGTCTTCTCCCTCCTGTACCTGGTACCCGGAGATCCCGTGAAGATCCTGGTGGGCACGCGCCGCCTCACCCCCGAAGTCCGCCAGGCCGTGACCGCGCGCTACGGCCTCGACGAACCCCTTCTCCTGCGCTACTGGCATTGGCTGACCCGCGCGCTCACCGGCGACTTCGGGGACTCGGTGCGATCAGCGACCCCCGTCACGGATGTCCTCGCCTCCCGCGTCTCCCTCACCGCGTGGCTCACCATCGGAGCGTTCCTCCTGGCCGTCGCCGTCGGCATTCCCCTGGGAATCCTCGCCGCGCGACGCAAAGGAACGTGGGTCGACCGCACTATCGTCGGCTGGTCCGTCGTCGGCGTGTCCGCACCCGGCTTCGCCCTCGGACTCGTCCTCCTCTATGTTTTCGGACTCATGCTCGGCTGGTTCCCCGTTTTCGGCGAAGGCACCGGCCTGGCCGACACCCTCTGGCATCTCACCCTGCCCGCCATCGCCCTGGCCACCGGCATCGGTGCCATGCTCGTGCGCATCACGCGCGCAGCCGTCGGCGCAGAACTGAGCCAAGACTACGTGACCTTCGCGCGCTCGCGGGGTGTGCCGAGCCGCCGGATCACGGCCATGTACGTGCGGGGAGCGGCCCTGCCGATCCTGACCTCCGGCGGCCTGATCCTCGGGACGCTGTTCGGGTCGACGGTCCTGGTCGAGGAGGCGTTCTCCCTGCCCGGCCTCGGCCAGCTGCTCGCCGACTCCATCACCTACAAGGATGTGCCCGTCGTGCAGGCGATTGCGCTGCTCGTCGCGGTCGTCATCATCGCCGTGACGCTGATCGTTGACGTTGCCGCGTTCGCCGTCGATCCACGTCAGGCGGTGGGCGAGGGGAGGGGAGCGTGATGGCGGTGTCGTTGTCTCCTCGCGTCCTGGGACGAGGCCTGGGCTCGGCTGCGCGCCGCGTCCCCGGTTCCGTGGTCCTCTCCGTGGCGTTTCTTGGCCTGGTAGCCGTGTGCGTCCTCTTCTCCTCGGTGTTGGTGCCCGGCGCGTTGGACCAACACGTCGCCTTGGGCGTCACCCCGGCGGGAACGCCCGGCCACCTGCTGGGCACCGACAAGGTGGGGCGCGACGTCCTCGCCCTGACGGTTGCCGGTGCGCGCTCGGCGGTCGTCGGTCCTCTCGTCATCGCGGTGGGGTCCATGGCGGCCGGTCTGGTCTTCGGGATGAGCGCCGCGTGGTGGGGCGGGGCCTGGGATGCGTGCGTGTCTCGCTCCTGCGAGGTGCTGCTCTCGCTTCCCGTCACGCTCCTCGCGATCGTTGTCGCGGGTGTGATCGGCGGCAGCTACTGGGTGACGGTCGGCGTCCTTATCGTGCTCTTCGCGCCCTCGGACATCCGCATGATTCGCTCGGCGACCCTCGCGCAGAAGCCGCAGCCCTACATTGAAGCGACGCGGGTGCTGGGCCTGTCCGGCCCCCGTATCCTCGGCATCCACGTCCTGCCCAATATCACGCCGATTGTGTGGGCGAATCTCTTTGTCAACATCGCCTTCGCGCTCGTGTCCCTGTCCGGCCTGTCCTACCTGGGCCTGGGCGTCGGGGCACAAGACGCCGACTGGGGGCGACAGCTGGCCGACGGGCGCGCAATCCTCGCCCAGAACCCAGCCGCCGCGGTGGCTTCCGGCCTCGCCATCATCATCACAGCCACGGCGATCAACATCGCAGGGGATTGGGTCGCCGAACGACAGGAGGGCGAGCGATGAACCAGCCTCTGTCCGATTTTCCCAGCCACGGCCTCGTCGCCTCCCACGTGAGCGTGACCGACCGCGCTGGACACGTGATCGTCGACGACGTGAGCGTGCACGCGCGCCCCGGGCGCACTCTCGTCATCGTGGGTGAATCAGGCGCGGGCAAATCGATGCTCGCGCGCACGCTGTGCGCGCTGACGCCATCCGCGCTATCCGCCAGCGGAACGGTGTCGCTGGGTGGAGAAGACTACGACCTGGCGACCGATCAAGGACGCTTGAAGAAGCAGCGTGGGGGCGGCATCGTCTGGCTCCCGCAAGACCCCTTCACCTCGCTCGCTCCGACCATACGCTGCGCCAAGCAGGTGACGGCTGCCCGCACGGGCAGGCGCTCCGAGCGCGCCCAGCGTTCACGTGCGCTACTCGCAGAGGTTGGCCTCGACGCGCGCGTCGCCCGCTCGTACCCGCACGAGCTGTCGGGCGGCATGCGTCAACGCGTCGCCATCGCGGCCGCCCTCGACTCCGAGCCGGGGGTGCTCATCGCCGACGAGCCGACGACCGCCCTGGATGTCACGACGCAGCGCGACATCCTGACGCTGCTGACGCGCCTGCGCGACGAGCGCGGCATGACGCTCGTGCTGGTCACCCACGACCTGGCGCTCGCACGGCAGTTCGGCGACGACGTCATCGTCATGAAAGACGGCCAGATCGTCGAAGAGGGAGCAATCAACGAGGTGCTGGTGTCGCCGCGCCACGAGTACACGAAACGACTGGCTGACGCGGAGCCGCGGATCGATGGACCAAATCCGCGCGCGGGGCACGAGCCTCACGTGGGCGCAGACGTGGTTGTCGAGGTGCGAGACCTGACCAAGGTGTTCCGCTCACGCAAGGACACCCGCGTCGCCCTCAGGGGCGTCTCCCTCAACGTCGCACCGGGAGAATCCATCGGCATCGTCGGAGAATCCGGCTCGGGCAAGACGACGCTCGCGCGCATCATCGTCGGGCTGGAACACGCCGATTCGGGCACCGTGCGCGTGAACGCCCAGGCCGAACGAGGCCCCGCAGTCGGCATCGTCTTCCAAAACCCCTACTCGGCTCTCAACCCTGCGCGCACCATCGGCCAGACACTCGCCGAGGCGGCCGCCGTCGCCGGTCGACCGGCCAGCGATGTTCCCGACCTGCTCGCCGCCGTTGACCTGCCCGCCGAGTACGCGAAGCGCCGCCCAGCCCGCCTGTCGGGCGGGGAACGCCAGCGCGTGGCAATCGCGCGCGCCCTCGCCACGCGCCCGCGCGTCCTCATCGCCGACGAGGCCGTCTCCGCCCTCGACGTCTCCGTGCAGGCCTCCGTCCTGGAGCTACTCACGCGCCTGCAAACCGAGCAAGGCTTCGCCCTGCTCTTCATCACGCACGACCTGGCGGTCGCCCGAGCCATGTGCGACCGCCTCGTCGTCATGAAAGACGGGGTGGTCGTCGAACAAGGACGCACGGAGGAGATCCTGCGCCATCCCACGAAGGAATACACGGCCGACCTGCTCGCCGCCGTGCCCGGCCGTCAGGCGCAGTCGGCATGAGCGCTCGCCACAGCGTCGAAGCAACGCCGATCACACCCGGGGGCGGCGCGCGCGACCAACTACTCGCCCTCGGCGTGACCGACCACGACGCACAGCTCTGGGCCATGATGGGCCCCGCAGTGTCGGCCACACTGTGGACCTACAGGGACCACGCGCTGCTCGAAACCCACCGGGCCACATCCGCTCACCGAACAATCAGCGCAACCTGCCTCCTGCACGAGGCAGCAACGACAACCGAGAACGATACGCATACACCGCGCTGGGAGACTCTCATCCAGGCGGTCATCGACTCAGCGCCGAACGCCCCGCTGATCAAGGCCGTGTCACGCGAGACGAACTCCCGCTGGGAGGCCGCGCTGCGCTCGCGGGGCTTCGCGCCCGCTGGCGTCGTCGGCTCTCCGCTGTCCATCGAGGAACACTCTGATCACGGTCACGCGCTCGTACGCGCCTGGCTGCGATGGAACGGCCCGGGCGTGCCTATTCCTGCCTATGTTCGCCAGAAAACCGAGTTCACATGCGGACCTGCGAGCGCCCTCATGGCCCTCGCGCACGCCTGCGGTGCCGTTCCCGCCCAGGTCAGCCACGGCCTCGTCGAGGAGATGGAGCTGTGGCGCGAGGCCACGTATTCGCTCGGTGTGGGACCCTACGGGCTGGCATCCTCCCTGGCCAGGCGCGGTCTGGCGGTCGAAGTCCTCGTGACGCACGACGGTCCCGTCGTTGGGCTGATGCGTGCGCATGCTGCGTCGCCTGCTGTGCGTCGGGCGATCCACGACCAGCATGTGGACGAAGCGCGCGGCCTCGGGGTGCATGACCGCATCGGACCCGCCAGCCTCAAGGACCTGCGCGGGGCGTTGGCGAGCGGCAAACGCGCGATCATGCTGGTCGACTTGGAGAACCTGAACGGGGAGCCGACCCCACACTGGGTGTACGTGTGGGGGATCGTCGGTGACTGTGCGCTGGTCCACGACCCGTGGAACGATGAACAATTCGGCGAGACATGGGTGGAAACCTGGGCGGAGGCACTCACGCTGGAACAACTCTGGGAATCCGCCCAGTGGGAGGAAACCGCGCGGGCCAGGGCGTGCATACTCGTGACGCGCTGACGCGTCTGGCCTGGGCACACAACGAGGCCGGGGCCAGGTCACCTGAACAGTGAACCCGGCCCCGGCCTCGTGAAACGACGTGAAACGTTCAGAGAACCATCGCGGCGATCCAGCCGCCGATGAGCAGCGGAATGTTGTAGTGGATGAACTCGGGGATGACCGTGTCTCGCATGTGGTCGTGCTGACCATCCACGTTCAGACCGGCTGTCGGACCCAGCGTCGAGTCGGAGGCGGGGGAACCGGCATCGCCCAACGCGCCCGCCGTGCCGATGATTGCGACCGTGGCGGTGGCGGAGAAGCCCAGCGTCACGCACAGGGGCACGTAGATCGCGGAAATAATCGGCAGCGTCGAGAACGAAGAGCCGATGCCCATCGTGATGATCAGACCCACGAGCAGCATGATGACGGCGGCCAGCGCCTTGGAACCGTTGAACATCGCGGAGGTCTGCTCGACGAGGGGTTCGATCTGGCCCGAAGCCTTCAGGACAGCCGCGTAGCCCTGGGCGGTGATCATGATAAGGCCGATGAGGCTCATCATGCGCATGCCGCCAGAGAAGACGTCGTCCGCCTGCTGCCACGGCACGACGCGCATGGCGAGCATGAGGCACAGGCCCACGAGAGCGCCCACGAGGAGCGGGTCGGCCTCGGAGTCCATCTTGGTCAGGACAGCCTGGATGACGAAGCAGGCGACGAGGGCGATGACGGCCGCCCAGACCTTCTTCATGTCGATTGGCTTGTCATCTTGGGAGCTGAACTCTGTCTCGCGCTGCTCGTACTCGCGCGGCTTGCGGTAGGAGACCAGCAGGGCGATAGCGCAGCCCACGGCCATCGAGGCGGCCGGGATCGCCATGGCGGCCATCGGGTTGACGATGCCCTCGACGGGCAGGCCCGCGTCTTCAATATTCTTGTAGAGAATGTCGTGCAGGAAGATACGACCGAAGCCGATTGGCACGAACATGTAGGTGGTGACGATGCCGAAGGTGATTGCACAGGCGACCAGGCGGCGGTCCATCTTCAGCTCGTTCATGACTCCGATGAGCGGGGGTACCAGCAGCGGAATGAACGCGATGTGAATCGGGATGAGGTTCTGGCTCATCACGCCCATGACGAGGACGCCGCCGAGGATGCCCCACTTCACGGAGCGGGCGACGCGCGCCGAGTTCGACTGGTCGGCGTTGCGCAGCTTGGCGATGATCCAGTTCGCCAGCAGGCGCGGCAGACCCGAGTGGGCCACCGACATCGCGAACGCGCCGAGGAGGGCGTAGGACAGGGCGATCTTGGCGCCGCCGGCCAGGCCGTCCTGGAAGGCGACCATCGTGCCCGAAATACCCATTCCGGCCACCAGGCCGCCCACCAGCGAGGCGACGAAAAGCGAGATAACGACGTGCACGCGTGCGACGCTGAGGACCAGCATGACGATCACGGAGAGCACGACTGCGTTGAAAAGCAACATGAGTGTTCCTGTGTTGAGGGTGCGCGAAAGCGCCACGTGAGGTGGAGAAAGTAAGCCGCGTCGCGGCAGGTGGTGGTGTCAGCCGAGATGGGAATCGGCGTGGATGGAGGCGTCGACAGCACCTACCAGTGCGTTCGACAAACCACCTTCCTCGGCGGCCAGCAATCCTGCGATTGTGGTGCCGCCGGGGCTCGTCACCCGGTCAATGAGTTGCGCGGGGATTGTGCCCGCCTCGCGCTCAGCGAGGAGCAGCGTGGCGGCTCCCGCCATCGCCTGCGCCGCGATCTCGACGGCGCTGTCCTTGGACAGCCCGTACTTGAGGCCCGCGCGGGCGAACGTATCAATAATCTGGAAATACCAGGCCGGAGAGCACGAGGCCAGGGCCTGGAACACAGGGAAATAGTCCTCGTCAATGAGGATGGTTCGACCGACCGAGTTCATGAGGTCGCGCACGGCGTCCACCTGCGCGTCGCTGGTCCGGCAGGCGGTGAGGGCAGTCATGGACTGTCCGACGGTGGCCGCCACGTTCGGCATGACGCGAATGAGGGGGATGCCCGAGCCGAAATCCTGCGTGATCTGGTCGAGGGTGCGCCCGGCGGCCAGGGACACGACGCACGCGTCGGGGCGTCCGACCACGATGGAGTCGATCTCCTTGATAACCGTGCGCTGGTCCTTGGGCTTGACAGCCAGGATGATGATGTCAACCTGGCGTGCCAGGGACGTGTTCGACGACGCGGCGGTCGCGCCCAGCTCGTCGGCCAGGTCGCAGGCCTTAGCAGCCGTGCGGTTAGAGAAGACCAGCGTCGCAGGATCGACACCGGACGCGACGGCACCGCGAGCGATGGCCTGGGCCATGGCTCCCGTTCCGATAAATCCGATGCGCATGAGACTCTCCCTGCGAGTGTTGGTCACTTGCCACGCAGCCTACCCGCATTTTGCCTGCTCTTGGCGTGATGGTCGAACTGTGAGACGAGGCCGGGGCTGGTTTGCGTTGTCGAGCAACCCAGCCCCGGCCTCGTGGGGAAGAAAACGGTGGAAAATAGCGCGTCAGCGCTTGCGCGTGCCGAAGATCGAGCGTGTGATCTCACGGCCGGCGGTGCGCAGGACGGACCCGAGGACGTTTTCGACCTGGCGGGCGCGACGCTCGGCGGCTCGCTGGCGGGCTGCTTCCTCCTTCTCCTGCTGCTTTTCGACCTGTCGGCGCAAGCGTTCCATTTCCTTTTCTCGGGCGGCCTCTTCCTTGGCGGCGGCCTTCTCCGCTTCCTTGGCGGCCTTCTCGGCAGCCTTTTCGGCTTCCTTGGCCGCCTTTTCCGCTGCCTTCTCAGCCTCCTTGCGGGCCTTTTCTTCTTCCTTGGCGGCGGCCTCCTGGGCGGCCGCTTCCTCGCGGGCGGCCTGGGCCTCGGCGGCGCGGCGCTCGAGCTTCTCCTCGGCCGAATCCGGGTTCACGGCGTCGCGGTAGCGGCCCATGATGACGCTCGACTGGTTGATGCGCGCGAGCGTGTCGGCGGAGGCGGGACCCATGACGGAGGCGGGTGCCCAGATGCCGACGGGCGTGACCGGGGTGGGGTTACCCTTCGGGTCCAGGACGGTCACGACGGCCTCGCCCGTGCCCAGGGTGGTCAGGATCTCGTCGAGTTCCAGGGACGTCTTCGGGAAGGTCTGAACGGTCGCCTTGAGCTTCTTGAAGTCATCGGGCGTCGAGGCGCGCAGGCCGTGCTGGACGCGCGAACCGAGCTGGGCGAGCACGTCGGAGGGGATGTCCTTGGGCGTCTGGGTCACGAAGACGACGCCCACGCCCTTGGAGCGGATCAGGCGCACGGTTTGGACGACCTGACGCTCGAACTCCTTGGTGGCGTCCGCGAACAGCAGGTGGGCCTCGTCGAAGAAGAACACCAGTTTGGGGCGCGGCGCGTCGCCGACCTCGGGCAGTGTCGCGAACAGGTTGGCCAGCAGGTACATGATGACGGCGCTGACCAGGGCGGGGCGCGAGGAAATGTCGCCCACGCCCAGCAGGGAGATGATGCCGCGTCCGGTCGAATCCATGCGCATCAGGTCGGCCGTGTCGAAGCCGGGGGCACCGAAGAACTGGCCGCCGCCCTGGGACTCGAGCGCGGTCAGGGCGCGCAGGATGACACCGGCGGTGGCCTTGGAGACGCCGCCGATCGTCGCCAGCTCCTCCTTGCCCTCGTCCGAGGTCAGGAAGGAGATGACAGCGCGCAGATCCGGCAGATCCACGAGTTCGAGTCCCTGGCCGTCCGCCCACGCGAAGATCAGCTGCAGGGCCTGCTCCTGCGTCGTGTTCAGGGACAGTGCGCGGGCCAGCAGGATCGGGCCGAAGTCAGAGACCTCGGCGCGCACGGGCACGCCCGGGAACTGCGAATCCGCCCCACCCAGGCTCAGCAGCTCAATCGGGAAGGACGTGGGTGCCCACGCCTGGCCGTTAGCCGCGGTGCGGGACAGGAGCTTCTCCGAGCTGGCACCGGCCTCGGCCAGGCCCGTCAGGTCACCCTTGACGTCGCACAGGAGCACGGAGGAGCCGTTCGCGGACAGCCCCTCGGCGAGGAGCTGGAGCGTGCGGGTTTTGCCCGTGCCTGTCGCGCCGGCAACCAGCAGGTGACGGTTAAACATGGGAACCGGCATCGCAGCACTCACGCCGGGCACGCGCGTTCCGTCCTCGATGAGGGTGCCGATGGTGACCGCGGGGACGTCCCAGGAGTAGGCGGCCTTGATCCCTGAGGCGAACGCGGAGAGGCCGCCGGATACCTCGGACGAGGCCTGGGCCGCCTCACCCACGGATGCTGGCGCTTCGGGGGTGGTTTCGGCTGCTTCGACCTGGGAACGCAAAGCGTCGGCCGCTGCGCGGGCCACCTCGGCCTCAGCTGTTTCAGCACCCGCGGTGGCGGCAGGGGCAT
Source organism: Actinomyces sp. ICM47 (assembly GCF_000278725.1). GTDB lineage: Bacteria > Actinomycetota > Actinomycetes > Actinomycetales > Actinomycetaceae > Pauljensenia. Next base: position 11,211 of record NZ_ALCA01000064.1, read on the forward strand.
CCGCGGCGGCACCCGCTGCCTCGAGCTGGAGACGCAGCGCCTCTGCCTTCGCGCGGGCTGCCTCGGCCTCAGCCGCCTTCGCGGCGGCTTCAGCTTCGGCGAGGCGCGCCTTGAGATCTTCGATGTTCTCGCTCATGGTGTGGTCTTTCGGCTGTGGGCGCGGTGCGCCACTGTCTGTCGACGTTACCGACACAGTATCCCTTGGGATGACAATCCCATGCGCGCGATAACAGGGGAGAGCGCGTGTGGCTCCGTCCACAGGCGCGGTGCTCGTGTCGCGCATATCCACAGGGGGTTGCTCCGTGTCGCGCCCATCCACAGGCGAAAGCAGGCGGCGCGACACAGGCAAGGCGCTGGGCTTAGCGTCGACACATGAACCCTCCACGATGGATCGCACACCGCAGGATGGCAGCCCTGACGAAAGCCGTATACGACTCAGCGGTCAGCGACGACGATGACCCGCCCGAACCCACCTACGCGCGCCTGCTACCCGGCGGGACGACCGTCGCCGCACTCCTCATCGTCCTCGTCGCCCTCGCAGGCATCGGCGTGTGGAGAAACGCCCGGACCGCAGACGAAGCACACGCGAGTGAACAAGCCGCCGAGCAATCAGCCGAACGCCAGGCCGAAGAAACCACACGCCAGGACCCAGAGACGGCACCGGAAGGAAACGCGCCCAGCCGCCCCGCCTCCCACGCCTCGCCCGGTCCTCCCGGACCCGCAGGCCACGTCATCGTCTACGTCTCCGGAGCCGTCGCCACCCCCGGCGTCCTCACCCTGCCCGCCTCCTCCCGAGTCACCGACGCCATCACCGCCGCAGGAGGCGCCCTAGAAGACGCCGACCTCGACACCATCAACCTAGCCCGCCCCCTCACAGACGGCGAACACATACGCATCTCCCGAATCGGAGAAACACCACCGGCCCCCACGGCAAACGGCGACGCCACCCACCCCGCCTGCGTCCGCCTCGACACCGCCACCGCCACCGACCTACAAACCCTGCCCGGCATCGGCCCAGCCCTCGCCGAACGCATCATCAACTACCGTGCAACCCACCCCCACATCGCCACCGTCGACGCCCTCGACGACGTCCCCGGCATAGGCCCCTCCCTCATCGAAAAAATACGACCAGGCGTCTGCCCATGAACGGACAAAACGAGACAACAAACACCGGAGGAAACACGCGCACCCCCACCCCGCAGGGGCCACACACAGCAACATCCACGACCCCACCACCCGACACCACTCCGCGCGCACCCCACACCACGCACCAAAGCGCCCCACGCATGATCGACCTGCGCCTCCTCACCCCAGCCACCGCCACCTGGGCCACAACCTGGTGGGCCACCACCCACCCCGCACCCCACCCTCTCATCGCCACATGCGCGCTCGCTGCCGCCATCACCGCCACCTCCTACGCCTGGTCCCACAGGCACACACGCCCACCACGCCACGCCCTCACCCCACCGAGATCCCTCCGCCTAGCAGCCGCCCTCATCCTCGCAGCCACCGCGTGCGCGCTCGCGGTCGCCTCCGCTGCGGGACGCGCCTACCGTGATGACCCCGCGCGAATGGACTCCGGGCCGATCCACGCGCGGGTCCGGCTCGAGCGTGACCCGGCCCCGGCCTCGTCCGGTTTTTCGACGAAGCGTCGAGCGCGTGTGAGGATCCTCGCGGTGAGAGTGGGGGAGCGGTGGCTGGCCTCAGATGCTACCGCCCTGGTGAGTGCCCCGGGGTGGGAGGATGCAGCGCGCGGCGACGTCTACGAGATCTCTGGTAGTCTCGATGCCTCCTTCGCGGCCGCCGCTCCGTCCGTCGGCTCGATCCGAGCCCGGACCTCGATTCTCGCAGAGCGTCCCGGCGGCCTGGACGTCTGGAGACGGGACACACACCGGGCCTTCGCGCGTGCGTGCGAACATCTGGCCAGAGACGCGCGAGGCCTCGTTCCCGGCATGGCGATCGGTGACGACCGCCTGGTGCCCTCCGACCTGTCCGACGCCATGAAAGCCACCTCTCTCACGCACCTGACGGCTGTGTCCGGCTCCCACATCGTTATCATCCTGGCGGCCCTGACCCTGATCCTGCCTGCGCGCGTGCCCCTGCGCGTCGGCGCGACACTCGTGGTGCTGGGGACCATCGTTGTGCTCGTCGGACCGGAGGCCTCCGTCGTGCGCTCCGTGTGCGTCGCGTCGGTCGCGGCTCTTGGCTTGATCCTCGGACGCGAAGGGCAGGCCGTCGCAGCTCTCGGTGCCGTCGTCATCGGGACCCTCCTCATCGACCCGTGGGCTTCCCGATCCTACGGGTTCGCGCTCTCCGCGCTGGCGGCCCTGGCTGTCGTCGGACCCGCGGCTGCCATCGCCAGGAGCACGAAACGGCGTATCCGGGGAGACACGCGCATCGGTCGGGTCCTGCGTCGGCTGACCGAAATGGTGTGCGTGCCCGCCCTGGCCGAGTTCGCCACCGCGCCACTCGTCGTGTCCCTGTCGGGATCCGTGCCCGTGTGGGGGATCGCCGCCAACGTCGCCGCCGAGCCTGCGGTGCCCGTGGCCACGCTCGCGGGCCTGACGGGAGCCCTCCTCGCGCCCATCAGCCCCGGGGTCGCCGAATTCTGCGCGCGAGTGGCCTCCTGGGCGACCGGGTGGATCGCATTCTCCGCACGGTTCTTCGAGGGGATGCCAGGATCGGGGACACAGGTGCCAGGGGGAGCGCGGACCATCCTCTCTCTATACGCGTGCGCGGGATGCGGGTTCGCACTGTGGTGCGTGTGGCGGCGCTGGGTCGTTTCCCTCACGGACGAGGCCTGGGATCCTCGCGCGGACCCGTGACGATTGCGTGGAATACCGATGCCACGAGAGTGCATGTTCCCTCATCGGTGCCAGCTCCCCGGAGAACCCCTCTGTGCAAACCTTGGCCACAGGCGGTGACACCTGCCACGACTCATGTCCGCCCAGGGCAAAGGCGGACGCAGATGAGCGCCCGCGGTGGCAGACTTAGGGAGTTACCATCGCGTCGAAAGGCAGGAAGACGTGGCAGCACGCGGATCACGCTCGGCGGCACCCGCCCCCATTACGCTGGCCCCCATCGTGTTGATCAAGGGACCCGAGGGCCTTCTCGTCGACCGTGCCCTCGACCGGCTGCGCGCCCTGGCATACGAGGCTGACCCGAACCTGGAGCGCACCGACATCAACGCCGCCACCTACCAGGCAGGACAGATCGACGTCATCGCCTCGCCTTCCCTGTTCGGCGAGTCCCGCATGGTCATCATCCGCGACCTGGAAACGATGAGTGACGCCCTCGCGAACGACCTGATCGCCTACGCGGCAGCCCCCGCCCCCGACGTGTGGATGTTCCTGGCCCACCCCGGCGGCAATGCTCGCGGCAAGAAGGTCATCGACGTGATCACTAAGGCGAAATGGCCCGTGATCCCGGCCGATCCACTCAAAAACGACCGCGATAAGCTGGCACTCATCGCTTCCGACGTGCGAGCCGCGCACCGACAGATGGACACCGAAGCACAGCAGGCCCTTGTGGACGCGCTCGGTAATGACCCGCGTGCCATGGCCGGTGCCCTCGCCCAGCTGCTCTCCGACGTGAGCGGACGCATCACCCTCGAGGACGTGCGCCGCTACCAGGCCGGACGCGTCGAGGCCACCGGCTACGACGTCGCCGACGCGGCTGTCGCCGGAAACTCCGCCAAGGCCCTCACTCTTACGCGCCACGCCTTTGCGACAGGCATTGCCCCGCAGGTGCTCGTCGCCGCGCTGGCCATGAAGTTCCGCGCCATGGCGAAGGTATCTATCGGTGGCTCTGCGTCTGCCCTCAAAATGGCCCCCTGGCAGGTCGACCGTGCCCGGCGTGAGCTGCGCGGCTGGTCCGACGCCTCGCTGGCCGGGGCCTTCGGCGCGATCGCCACTGCCGACGCCGAAACGAAGGGCGCGTCGCGTGACCCGCAGCGTGCCATCGAAAAAGCAATCATCACTATCTGCAGGCTGCACGGACGCTGAGAAAGCGCCACGGCCTCGTCACCGAGAAGAAGAACGACGGAACTGAGGAGATTCATGAAAACTATTCGAACGTTGATGGGGCGACTGCGGGAGTTTAAGGCTCCCGCGATCCTGACCCCGCTGTTCATCATCGGGGAGGTGATTCTCGAATGTCTGATCCCGCTGACCATGGTCTCGCTGGTGGATGCGCTCGACGGCGTGTCCCTGAGTCCCGTCATGCGCCTGGGACTGATCCTTACCGGACTGGCCTTCGCCTCGCTGGCCTGTGGCATTCTCTCCGCGCGCTTCGCAGCGACCGCCTCGGTGGGACTGGCGAAGAACCTGCGTCAGGATCTGTTCTTTAAAGTGCAGGATTTCTCGTTCGCGGACATCGACCGCTTCTCCACCTCCTCGCTGGTCACACGCATGACGACCGACGTCACGAACGTGCAAAATGCATTCGGAATGATGATCCGTATCGCTGTACGCGTGCCGCTCATGATTATCTTCTCCATCGTCATGGCGTGGCGCATCAACGTCCAGATGGCGCTCATCTTCCTGGGAATGGTGCCGGTGCTTGCCATCATCCTGGCGGCTATCGTGCTCATCGCCTTCCCGATTTTCCGCCGTATCTTCAAGAAGTACGACGCCTTGAACAACTCCGTGCAGGAAAACGTCGCCGCTATCCGCGTTGTGAAGTCCTTCGTCACCGAGGAACACGAGACCACAAAGTTCCGCTCGGCTTCAGCCGACGTGCGCAAGGACTTCACCAACGCTGAGAAACTCATCGCGCTCAACAGCCCCGTCATGATGTTCTTCATCTTCGCCGCGATCGTGGCCGTCGATTACGTGGGTGCTTCGATCATTATCAACTCGGGGGCAACCGAGCTGACGAAGGGCGGCCTGACCGCCCTCATCACCTACGGCATCCAGATCCTGACACATATGCTGATGCTCGCCTTCATCTTTGTCATGACGACGATGGCGGCCGAGTCCGCGCACCGTATCGCCGAGGTCCTTAATCACGAGCCATCGTTGACCTCACCCGAGAACGGTGCGACCAACGTTGCGGATGGTTCCGTCGTCTTCGAGAACGTGTCCTTCAAGTACTCGGCCACCGCCGAAGAATACGCGCTGTCCGATATTGACCTGCGCCTCGAATCCGGCTCGACACTCGGCATCGTGGGCGGCACCGGCTCAGCCAAGACCTCGCTCATCCAGCTGATCTGCCGTCTCTACGACGTCTCCGAAGGCTCCGTGAAGGTCGGCGGGCGCGACGTGCGCGACTACGACCTGACCTCGCTGCGCGACGCTGTCTCCGTCGTCCTGCAGAAGAACGTCCTCTTCTCCGGCACCATCAAGGACAACATGCGCTGGGGTAACCCGGACGCCACCGATGAGCAGATTGAGCATGCGTGCAAGCTCGCGCAGGCCGACGAGTTCATCCAGCAGCTGCCCGGCGGCTACGACTACGTGATCTCCCGCGGCGGCACCAATGTGTCAGGCGGCCAGAAGCAGCGCCTGTGCATCGCCCGCGCGCTCCTGAAGAACCCTAAAATTCTCATTCTGGACGACTCGACCTCCGCGGTGGACACCAGGACCGACACACTGATCCGAGGCGCTTTCGAGACCGAGATCCCGGGCACGACGACGATCATCATCGCCCAGCGCCTTTCCTCCGTCGAGCACGCGGACCAGCTCATCGTCTTGGATGACGGTCGCGTCAAGGAACGCGGTACCCACGAGGAACTGATGGCAGCGGGCGGCGAATACCGCGAGATCTACAACTCCCAGAACGCCGCGAGCGAAAGCGAGGTGGCCTGACATGGCACGTTCGGTTAACGCCCGCGTGGAGGACTCGGAGAAGCTCGAGGGAATCGAGCGTCCCTTCGGTCGCCTGATGCGCTACGTGTTCCACCACTACCCAGTGCGCATCACCCTGACGGTCGTGTGCATCATCCTGGCCGCCGTGGCCTCGGCCGTCGGCTCGATCTTCATGCAGCAGATCGTTGACAACGTCGTGACCCCGGGCCTCGAGAGCGGTTTCGACGCCGTGCGAGGAACACTGGTGCGCCTCGTCGTCACGATGGGAATCATCTTCAGCGCCGGTGTCATAGGCAATTTCATCTACACCCGCGCCATGGCGATTGTGACGCAGGGGACGCTCAAGCACATGCGAGACGACATGTTCGACTCGATGGAGCGCCTGCCCCTGCGTTTCTTCGATACGCACCCGCACGGCGCGATCATGTCGACCTACACGAACGACACGGATGCGATCCGTCAGCTCATCGGCCAGTCGATCCCGACTCTCATCCAGTCGGGCCTGACGATCATCGTGCTGATCGGCACGATGCTCTACTACTCCGTGTGGCTCTTCCTCGTCGTCCTCGTCGTGGGCGGCCTCATGGCGTTCCTGACTGGCAAGCTCGGCGGACTCTCGGGCCGCTTCATGAAGGCCCAGCAGGCTGCACTGGCGGACGAAGAAGGCTTCATTGAAGAGATGATGGACGGCCAGAAGGTCGTCCAGGTCTTCAACCATGAGCAGGACGCCAAGGACGAGTTCGTCGAGTACAACCAGAAACTCTTCGACTCCTCACAGAAGGCGAACATCTACGGCAACGTCCTCATGCCTGCCCTGGGCAACATCGGCAACATCATGTACGTCGTGGTCGCTATCGTCGGCGGCGTCATGATCCTGGAACAGACGCCGAATATCCACTTCTTTGGCATCGATGTCATCACTGTCGGCATCGTCGTGTCCTTCCTGGGTATGGTCCGCAACTTCTCTCAGACCATCGGACAGATGTCGATGCAGGTCCCCATGATCGCCCTCGGCATGGCGGGCGCAGGCCGCGTGTTCGCGCTCATCGACCAGGCACCTGAGGAGGATCACGGCTACGTGACCCTCGTGCGCGCCCGAGAACTGCCCGACGGCTCGGTCGAACCCACCGAGGAACGCACGGGCATCTGGGCGTGGCGTCACCCCCACAAGGCGGACGGCACGGTCACCTACACGCGCCTGCGCGGCGAACTCGTCATGGAGGGCGTGGACTTCTCCTACGACGGTAAGAAGGACGTCCTGCACGACATCTCCCTGTGGGCCAAGCCCGGCCAGAAGATCGCCTTCGTGGGTGCCACGGGAGCGGGCAAGACGACGATCACGAACCTGATCAACCGCTTCTACGATATTGCCGACGGCAAGATCCGCTATGACGGCATCAACATCAACAAGATCCGCAAGTCGGACCTGCGTCGCTCTCTGGGCGTCGTCCTGCAGGACGTTAAGCTCTTCACAGGCACGGTCATGGAGAACATCCGCTACGGCCGCCTGGACGCGACGGACGAGGAATGCATCGAGGCCGCGAAGCTGGCTAACGCTGATTCGTTCATTCGCCGTCTGCCCGACGGCTACGACACGATGCTGACCGGTAACGGATCGAATCTGTCTCAGGGACAGGCTCAGCTCCTGTCGATTGCCCGCGCGGCCGTGGCCGACCCACCCGCGATGATCTTGGATGAGGCGACCTCCTCAATTGATACGCGTACCGAAGCCCACGTGCAGCAGGGCATGGACAACCTCATGGAGGGGCGCACGGTCTTCGTCATCGCCCACCGCCTCTCGACGGTGCGCAACTCGGACGCGATCATGGTTCTGGACCACGGCCGCATCATCGAGCGCGGCAGCCACGACGATCTGATCGCTCAGAAGGGTGTGTACTACCAGCTTTACACGGGAGCCTTCGAACTCGACTAACGGTCGTCGCTTCGCGCACCCGGCCCCGGCCTCGTTCACATTCACGAGGCTGGGGCTTTGTCGTGCGTACCCGCGCCCTGGTTATGGGGGAGTGGGTATACGAAAGCGGGCCGCCCCGAAGGGCGACCCGCTTCACGTCGAACTATTGTTCGCGATCAGTCAGCGATCGAGGCGACGCGACGAGCAAGCTTGGACTTGCGGTTCGCGGCCTGGTTCTTGTGGATGACGCCCTTGGAGACGGCGACGTCCAGCTTGCGCGAAGCAACGCGCAGCGCGGCGAGAGCCTTCTCCTTGTCGCCGGCCTCAACGGCCTCGCGGGTGTGACGCACCAGGGTCTTCAGCTCGGACTTCACGGACTGGTTGCGAACGCGGCGCTTCTCGTTGGTCAGGATGCGCTTCTTCTGGGACTTAATGTTTGCCACAGTCGGATTTCTCCTTGATGTATGTCTTGCAGGGTCGGTGAGGGCTGTGTCAAGACCGGGACTTAGGCGTGGGGACACCCGCAAACGGTCCTAACCAGACCCCCTGCCCGACCAGGCCGGGAGTCCAACGACCAAGCATACCAGCAGTGTTGCTTGCCGTCGCGCCCCGAGATGGGCCAAGGCCTCGTAAGTTCGGTCACGTCAAGGTCGTGAGTGGTCCGGCGAGTGGTCGCGCATTCTTCGGCGGGGCCGGCTTGCTGTCCGGGCGGTGTGTCACTCGCCGTGCGTGCGGTAATGCTCCTCGAGAGCGTCGACGATGCGACGCCACGTCACCTCGGGAAGAATCGAACCTTCGCGACGTACGTCGGTGGCCTTGACCCACAGCGCGCGGTCGAGGCGAACCTCGGAGGGGCGTCCCTTCGAATCCCACGCACCCGTTCCGATGTCGAACCAGTAGCGCCCCGCGGCGGCCTCCTGCGCGGCTTCGTGCGTGTGGTCCTTGCTTGTCAGCTGGAGGAGGTAGACGCCCTCACCCTGTGCGCCGATGACGACAGCGGGGCGGTCTTTGCCCACGGAAGCGTCCTCCTGGTAGGGCACCCACGTCCACACGACCTCGCCCGGGTCGGCGTCGCCGTCCATGATCGGCTGGTACGAGGCATGGGCCAGTGCGTCGGCGATGCTGGCCTCTCGGATTGAGGTGTGGGGGCGGTTCGAGGTAGCCGGGTCCTCATATCGGTGGGCGTTCCCGCGTGGCTGGGGCTGCTGGGGCCGGGGAGTGGGTGTGGGAGCGTGCGACGTTGAACGCTTCTCCTGGCGGTTGTTGTGACGCGGCTCCGGATGAGCGGGCGCTGCGTCCTGGCTCGTGGACTCGGTGTTCGACGAACCCGTGTTGGTGAGGAAGCCGAGGAGTGCGCGCACGATGCCGGTGAGGAATGAATTCATGGCACCAGCATACGGGAGAGGGACGAGAGGGATCGAACAGTGGTTATCCACAGAGCATCCGTGGGATGCGAGTTATGCACAGGGTTTATTGTCGGACGTGACAGTAAGCGTAGGTGGGTGTCACTCTGGATGTGTTCGCGGAATAACTCCTCACTGAAAGATAGGTGACAATGATGTCGACCGAAACGATTCACGGAATGTCTGTCCCCCTCAATTCCTTTGGATGCCCGAGCTCGTCTTGTGCTTCCACCCCCGACATGGAGGCCCGAGCATCCCTGAGTGCGGCTCTTCGTAGTGCCACGTCCGGCAGACTCGACCAGGCGCTCGAGTATGCACGTGACGCCTACGATAACGAAGAAGCCTCGATCGAACTGAGGCTTGAGGCCGCGAAGCTCTGCATTGACTGGCACGCGGCCCTCGGCGACTACGGGAAGTGCCGCGTGCTCGCAGCAGGCGCGGTCCACCTGGGAACCAGCTACTTGGAGCGCGATCACCCGCTCATCCTCATGCTGCGCAACTCAGAGGCCTACTGGCTCGCCATCCTCGGAGACGCGGACATGTCGGCCCGCAAGTTCTCCGCCCTGGTGGCCGATGTCAGAAACAACCCGTCCCTGGACCCCCAGCTCGCCTTCGCGATCCGTAATAACTCGGCCATGCCTTGGAAGAATACGGGTAAGTGGTCTCGTGCCGCGCGCGTCTACCGGGAGCTGCTGACAGACATGGAGCCCCTGTGCGACGAGGAGGACATGACGGTGCTGACGGTGCGCGACAACCTCGCCGAAGTGCTATCTGCTGACCGTCAGTACGAGGAGGCGATCCGTCTGTACGAGCGCAACCTTCAGGCCCTCCTGCATGTCGCCGACCGAGGCGACTGGCGAGTTCTGCGTCTGCGCAACGAAATTGCGCGCAACACCTGGATGGGCGGGGACCGCGTCGCGGGAGAAGGCCTGTGGACTGTCCTGGCTGAGGACTGTCGACGCTACCTCGGGGACCGAGACGAGTTCACGGCGCGCATTCGCACGATCCTCCTTACCCTGGCGATCTTGCGCGGAGACGACGACACCGCGATGTCGATTGCCCGCAAGCTCAAGGCTGATCACCCCGACGACTGGGATGAGTGCGACATGACCGAGGCCGTGGAGCTGCTCGCCGAGGCCGGCATCAGCCCGCAGGACTTCCAGTAGCGCGCGGACGTGGCTGTGAGCCTGGGCGAGTGTGCGCGACTTCCCGCCCCTGAACTGGCACAAAGGCCTGCGACAATGGGACGATAAAGAGGTTAACGACTTCACGGAGGTACACGTGCCCATCCCCACGCCCGCGCAGCAGGCGCAGATCCGCCCGTCCCACACCCCGCAGGCGCAGATCCGTAACTTCTGCATCATCGCCCACATCGATCATGGGAAGTCGACGCTCGCGGACCGCATGCTCCAGCTGACCGGCGTCGTTGAGGCTCGCGAGATGCGCGACCAGTACCTGGATCGCATGGACATCGAGCGCGAGCGTGGCATCACGATCAAGAGTCAGGCCGTGCGCATGCCGTGGGCGTACAAGGACACCCCATACGCGCTCAACATGATTGACACGCCCGGGCACGTGGACTTCACCTACGAGGTGTCCCGTTCCCTGGCGGCATGCGAGGGCGCGGTCTTGCTCATCGACGCCGCGCAGGGCATCGAGGCTCAGACGCTCGCGAACCTGTACCTGGCTCTCGAGAATGACCTGGCGATTATCCCGGTCCTGAACAAGATCGACTTGCCGGGTGCCCAGCCCGAGAAGTATGCGCATGAGGTTGCTCAGCTCATCGGCTGCGATGAGGATGAGGTGCTCAAGGTGTCCGGCAAGACCGGTGAGGGCGTCGAAGCACTTCTCGACCGTATTGTCGAGGTAATCCCCGCTCCCGAGGGTGATCCCGATGCCCCGACGCGCGCGATGATCTTCGACTCCGTGTATGACACGTACCGTGGGGTCGTCACCTACGTGCGTGTCGTCGACGGTGTGCTTTCGACCCGTCAGCGCGTGCGCATGATGTCGACGGGTGCCACCCACGAGCTTCTTGAACTGGGCGTCATCTCACCCGAACCGAAGCCTGAAGAGGGTATTGGTGCCGGTGAGGTGGGCTATCTGATCACGGGCGTGAAGGATGTGCGTCAGTCCCGCGTTGGCGACACCGTTACCAGCCAGGTGCGTGGCGCGACCGAGGCCCTCGCCGGATACCGCGACCCGAACCCGATGGTCTTTTCCGGCATCTACCCGGTCGATGGCTCGGACTTCCCGGATCTGCGTGACGCGCTGGAACGCCTTCAGCTCAACGACGCGGCGCTTACTTTCGAGCCGGAGTCCTCGGCGGCTCTGGGCTTTGGATTCCGCTGCGGCTTCCTGGGGTTGCTGCACCTGGAGATCATCCGAGAGCGACTTGAGCGCGAGTTCAACCTGGACCTCATTGCGACCGCCCCGAACGTCGTCTACCGCGTCATCACCGAAGACGGCACCGAAGTGCGCGTCGACAACCCGAGTGAGTTCCCCGAGGGCAAGATCGCCGAGGTGCGCGAGCCTGTCGTTAACGCGACGATCCTGACTCCCACGGAGTTCACGGGCACGATCATGGAGTTGTGCCAGGATCGGCGTGGCTCGATGCGGGGGATGGATTACCTGAGCGAGGATCGTGTCGAGCTGCACTACCAGCTGCCCCTGGCCGAGATCGTCTTTGACTTCTTCGACCAGCTCAAGTCTCGCACGCGCGGTTATGCTTCCTTGGATTATCAGGAGAGCGGCGAGCAGAGTGCTGACCTCGTCAAGGTCGACATCCTGCTTAACGGTGACCGCGTGGACGCGTTCAGCGCGATCGTGCACCGCGACGGCGCCTACAACTACGGCCAGCGTATGACGAAGCGCCTGAAGGAACTCATTCCCCGCCAGCAGTTTGAGATTCCGGTCCAGGCCGCGGTCGGCGCGCGCGTCATCGCTCGCGAGACCATCAAGGCCCTGCGTAAGGACATGCTGGCCAAGTGCTACGGCGGCGACATTAGCCGTAAGCGCAAGCTGCTCGAGAAGCAGAAGGAAGGTAAGAAGCGCATGAAGTCCATCGGCCGCGTCGACGTGCCGCAGGAGGCCTTCATTGCTGCCCTGACCTCCGACGTCCCGACGGGTAAGAAGTGAGCGCGAATCAGGTGAACGAGGCCGTGGAGGCCTGCGCTCGAGGTGAGCAGGCCGCGGGCCGACGTCCGGGCGAGGCTCCAGAGGGCACGGTGTTCATGAGCCGCACGAAGTCTTTCACGCGGCGTACTCGCGAGCTGCCGTCGAACCTGGCGCGCACGTGGGAGGCGCATGCGCACCGCTACGTGGTCGAGCCGCGTCGCGGCGTCGGATACACGACGGTCGCGCAGGACTTTACGCTCGATCTGGCCGAGCTGTTTGGACGCAGCGCTCCCGTGACGCTTGAGATTGGCTCAGGCACGGGCGAGCAGATCGTCGCGGCGGCCGCCGCCCACCCCGAGCGCAACTTCCTGGCCCTCGAGGTGTGGGTTCCCGGCATCGCGAAACTGATCTCTAAGGCTGTCGAGGCCGACGTGGACAACATCCGCGTCATCGAGGCCGACGCCGCCCAGGCGCTCCCGATCATGCTTGGGGACGCATCCCTCGACGAGGTCTGGACCTTCTTCCCGGACCCGTGGCGCAAGGCCCGGCACCGCAAGCGTCGCCTGGTCTCCGACAACTTCGCGCTCGAGATCGGACGTCTCCTGCGCGATGGTGGAGTGTGGCGTCTGGCCACCGACTGGGATGACTATGCCTGGCAGATGCGCGACGTCATTGAGGCCTGCGAACTATTTGAGAACCCGCATGCGGGCGAGCGTCCGGACCCGGAGGATCCGCAGCCGGAGCGTGGCGGATTTGCGCCGCGTTTCGAAGGCCGCGTCGTCACGCACTTTGAGACGCGAGGCATCGATGCGGGCCGCCACGCTCATGACATCGTCGGCGTTCGCCGCCCTCGTGGTTGACGGACATTCATGAGTCCCGCCCAGCCCGACGGAACGCGGTGGCCAGCTGACGGAGCGCTTGACCCCGGCCTCGTCGAGGCTGATTGTGGTCGCCCGTTGTCCCTGTACGTGCACGTGCCTTTTTGTCGCGTGCGCTGCGGGTACTGTGATTTCAATACGTACACGGTGGGTTTCGGGCCGGGCGCGCAGATAGGCGACTATGCGCCGTCTGTCCTGGCTGAGGCGGATCTGGCGGTGCGTGTCATGGAGGAGGCCGGCCTGCCTGCGCGCCGCGCGCAGACGGTGTTTTTCGGTGGTGGTACACCGACGATGCTGGATGCGACCGAGCTGATCGACATTCTGGCGGGCCTGCGTGAGCGCATCGGGATTGCGCCCGGTGCTGAGGTGACGCTCGAAGCTAACCCAGACACCGTGACGCGTGAGGATCTGCACGCATTGGCTGGCGCCGGTTTCACGCGAGTGTCCTTTGGCATGCAGTCTGCCGTGCCGGCGATCCTGGCGACCTTGGATCGTACTCACACGCCCGAGCGTGTGCCCCTCGTTGTTCAGTGGGCAAAGGAGGCGGGCCTGTCGACGTCCGTCGATCTCATCTATGGGACGCCCGGTGAGAGCCTTGCGGACTGGGAAACGTCCTTGCGTGCCGCCCTGTCCTACGAATCCGATCACATTAGCGCCTACGCCCTCGTCGTCGAGGAGGGGACGAAGATGGGTGCGCAGGTCGCGCGCGGCGAGCTGCCCACGCCAGACCCGGACGATGAGGCCGCCAAGTACGAGCTGGCAGACGCACTGCTTGCCGAGGCCGGATACGCCTGGTACGAGATCTCCAACTTCGCGCGCGCGACCGAGGCTGACCGATTATCGGGATACCCGTCGACCCACTTTGAACACGCCTCCGCGCACAACCTGGCGTACTGGCGTGACTGGGACTGGTGGGGTTTTGGGCCGGGTGCCCATTCTCACGTGGGGCGTGCGCGCTGGTGGAACGTCAAGAACCCGGGAGCGTATGCCGGACGCCTGCGCGCGGGTGGCTCGCCCGCGGCAGCGGGGGAGGTCCTGGGTGCGCAGGAGCGCGAACTTGAACGTGTCATGCTGGGGTTGCGTACGTCCGAAGGCGTGGTGCTTGAGGGACTTGCGGGGGTTGGTCGGGGTGACGAGGCCGTGTCTGGGAGCGTCGTCGACGAGTGCGCGAGTGGTCGCGTCGCCGCGCTCATCGCGGATGGGCTGATCGACGGTGTCGCGGCGCTGGGTGGGCGTGCGGTTTTGACGCTACGTGGACGGTTGTTGGCTGACTATGTGACGCGCGAATTGATGGGATATTGATCCTGATGAGCTGCAATGATGCGGATTTTAATGTTTATGGTAAACATTCAATATTGTTCAGACAAATAATTAACTGACTTGTACCTAGTGCAATACAAGATGAAATGTGTCAACCAATACCCACCATTTGTCAGTTTGTGCTTGTATAGGGTGTGACAAGCTCCGATTACGTCGCAATAATGTTGACATTGTGGTTGAAGTATGGTCCCCTAGAGTTGTCATGTGAAACCGAGCTGTCTACAAGACGTCTCCGTAATGGGACTTGTAGAGAGCAGTATACAAGGAAAAGTGTGGGACTGTGACTCTGCGATACGCTGTCATTGCTGACATCGTGGGCTCTCGTACGTTGACCAATCGTGCAGAGGCTCAGAGAATCTTTGAAGCTGCTCTTGAGAGGGCTGCTGAGGGGCTTGGTCTCCTGGAAGCCCCTTACCCGACGGTGGGCGACGAATTTCAGGCTGTCGCCTACTCCCTTGAAGACGCCTTGCTCTTAACGTTGCGTGCTCAGCTTCTGCTGCCTCCTCAGCTTCAGTTACGTTTTGGCATTGGTGCGGGTCGTATCGAAGAGTTCTCTTCCGGAGTCCATCGTCAGGCACCGGCGCGTCCCCGTGCGGGTGAAGGAACATCCCTCCAGGACGGGTCGGCGTGGTGGGCTGCGCGTGCGGCTATCAATCGCGCGCACGATGTCCAGGATTCCTCCAACCCCTTTATCCGCACGTGGTTTGTAGCTCATGCCTCCGTGGAAACCTACGTGTCGTCAAGCTGCCAGACCGTGGTCAATGCGCTGCTGAGCCTGCGTGACCATGCGATCCTCAAACTCTCTGCTCGCCACCGTCGTATCACCGCCTCGCTCCTGCTCGGTAAGACGCAGGTGGAGATTGCGCGCGTCGAAAAGCTCTCGCAACAGGCCATTTCAGACTTCGCGCGGGGCACGGGGGCGGGGCTCATCCAGTCCTCTCTCCTCATTGCGGAGGCCACTCGTGCATGAAACTCTTCTTCTTGGCATCGCTGCCGCGGAGCTGACAGTCCTACTGACGTCCGATCCGAGGCGGTGGTCGCGTCGCCTCGTGCTGTTTGTAACGCTCATCATCGGGGTCGTGCTCTATTCGTGGCTCGTTCTCGGGGTGAGTACGGTTGCGAACGTGACGGGTACTGTGCTCGCCTTCGTCTGGTTCGGATGGGACCTGGTGGACGGGTCCGCTCGCGGCGTGCTCACTAGGTGGGCACTGGCCACTATCGGCTTTGTGGCTCTCCTAACCGTAGAACCTGGGGAATACCCTGCGTTGTCCTTGCTCGATGTGCGGCCACTTGACCTCATCATTGCCATTACTTTTATGGCGATGGGGCCTGCTAACCATCTCATCACCGCGATCCTCATGTGCGCCCGAGGGCGATCGACGGACCCTGTCCCAGGGTGGATTAACGCTCCCGTCCTTCCTCCCTTGCCCGCCGACGCAGAGCAATCTGACGGGGAAAGCAAGGCGGCAGATCCGCAGGGTGACGATCCTCAAGCTGGGGATGAGGAAGCCTCGTCGACCTCCAGTTCCCCGTCGGATGGTGATGCTGACGTGGCAATAGCTGAAGAAGAGGGGCCTGCCTTGCGCGGAGGACGCTGGATTGGCCCCCTTGAACGCCTGCTCGTCATCGTCCTGGTGGGTGCCGGTGCGGACGTCGCTATCGGCGCGGTCGTCGCGGCTAAGGGCGTCATTCGATTCCCTGAGATCTCGCAGGATTCCACGGGTGAGAAGGCTGAGGAGTTCCTGATTGGCTCGATCTCCTCTTGGATTCTGGCTGCGCTGGTGGCACTGTTCGTCCGCGTGGCGCTCCAGGCGTTCGGCTGAGGCCGCTTAGAGTATCCCGGGTGAGCACAGCAGATCCCTACGGGCGTGATATCTTCGCCCACGACCCGCATCGAGACGGTCCCGGTGCCCGTCGCCCGCGTTCGGTGGCCGTACACGTCGAGATCGGCATGGTCCTTGAGGACGTGTCCTCCGGCTGGGTCGGAGCTGTCACGCGCGTTGAAAAGTCCGGTGGTGTTCACCTCGTCGAACTCGAGGATCGGCGCGGAGTGCGTCGGTCCTTCCCGCTTGGCCCCGGCTTTTGGCTGGAGGGGCGTCCCATCGAGGCGCTGCCTCCACGACCCAAGGCCGCCAAAGCCTCGTCGACTGTGCAGGTCAGTGCGACGGGGCGGCGTATCACGAACTCCGGTTCGTTCGCCCCTACATCGAGCGGCCCCAAGGTTGCCAAGCGTTCGCGTATCTGGGTGGAGGGACGCCATGATGCCGAACTCGTGCAGCATGTGTGGGGAGAGGACCTGGCAGAGGCAGGCATTGCGGTCCAGCTCCTCGAGGGCGTCGACAACCTCGAGGCAGTCCTGGAGGTCTTCGGCCCCACGGATACAGCGCGCGCGGGCATCCTCGTTGACCACATGGTTCCAGGCTCGAAGGAATCGCGTATCGCCGAGGCCGTCTCGCGCAGGTGGCCGGGCGCGGTTCTCGTCCTCGGACACCCCTTCGTCGACATCTGGCAGGCCGTGAAACCCGCTCGCGTCGGCCTTGAGCGCTGGCCTGACGTTCCACGTGGTATCGATATCAAGCATGGGACCCTTGACGCCCTCGGTTGGCCGCACGCCGACCAGCGTGACATCGCCATGGGCTGGAAGAGAATCCTCTCCACCGTGCGCACGTATCGCGACCTAGAACCCGCGCTGCTGGGGCGCGTCGAAGAACTCATCGACTTCGTGACGGTGCCCTGGGCACAGTGAGGCGGGCCGTGGCCGTGAGGTTCGCAATGAGCGCACATATCCGGCAGCGCACGGGTCGCCTCGGCTTGGGCGCGGGGAGTAGCATTGGCACTCAGAAAAAGAGAGTGCCAGGGCGAAGGGAGTGAGATGGCACGCAATAGCGCGCAAAATCGCAGGCTTGACGTCCTGCGAGCCATCGTCACCCAGTACGTGGCCACTCGCGAACCTGTCGGCTCAAAAGCCATCGCTGCGGGAGGCCTGGGTGTCTCATCCGCGACGATCCGCAACGACATGGCGGTCCTGGAGGAAGCCGGACTCATCTATCAGCCGCACACATCCGCGGGCCGAGTCCCGACCGACCGCGGCTACCGTGTTTTCGTTGACCGCCTCGCCCAGCTCAAGCCCATGAGTGCCCCGGAACGCCAGGCCCTGGAAACGTTTCTCTCCGAGTCCGTCAACATCGACGACGTCGTGGAACGCTCCGTTCGACTGCTCGCGCAGGTCACTCATCAGGTGGCCCTCGTGCAATACCCGGGTTCGCGCGTGCGCATCCTTAAGCACCTCGAGGTTCTCGGCATCGCGCCAGGCCGCGTCCTCGTCGTCGCGATCACGACCGATGGAGAGGTGGGGGAGCGGACCCTCACTCTCGATACCCCCCTTGACGATGCCCAGGTCGTCCAGGTGCGCGACCACCTGCGGGTTCACTGTGAAGCCGCCACCTCACAAACTGTGCGCTCGTGCGCGGAGGCTGCCACGGCCTCGTGTCGGCCTGAGCTGCGTGGCGCGGTTGATGCGGTTGGCGCGGCACTCACCGACGTCCTCTCCGGAGCCAGTGAGGCGAAGATCGTCGTTGCTGGTGCCGCCAACCTGGCGCGCGGAGCACTGGACTTCCGCGACATTGCCCCCGTCCTGGACGCCCTCGAAGAGCAGGTTGTCCTCATGCGTCTCTTTTCCGAGGCCGATCCCGGCGAAGACCTGCACGTGAGCATCGGCGCTGAAAATCCTCACGACGCCCTGGCTGAGGCCGCCGTAGTCACGGGAACCTACCGTGCCGGGGCGGACGAGACCGGAGGAAGCGCGCACCTGGGAATCGTCGGTCCCATGCGGATGGACTACGCGCGCACCATGAGTTCCGTGCGAGCCGTCGCCGCCTACCTGTCCAGGTACCTGGCCCAGGAGAATACCAACTGACCATGCAATCCATGACCGATCAGACGACGAATAAGCGCCCCCGCGGGAAGGAACAGGAAGCGTGAGAGACTATTACGAGGTCCTCGGCGTCTCCCGAGACGCCAGCCAGGACGAGATCAAGAAGGCGTACCGCAAGCTCGCGCGTAAGCTCCATCCGGACTACGCGGGTGCGGACTCGGAGGAAGCCTTCAAGGAGCTGTCGGTCGCTTACGAAACGCTCTCGGACCCTGAGAAGCGCCAGATGTACGACATCGGCGGCCCCGACGCCCTGCGCGGTGGTGGAGCTGGCGCGGGCGCGCCCTTCACCGGTTTCTCCGACATCTTCGAGGCTGTGTTCGCCAGCGGATTCGGTGCCTCCTCACGCGGCCCGGCCTCGCGCGTGCGCCGAGGCAAGGACCAGCAGGTGAGTGTGGACATCACCCTCGAGGACGCCGCGTTCGGTGCAGCAAAGGAAGTGTCCTTCAAGACGCACGTTCTGTGCGACACCTGCCACGGCTCGATGTGCCAGCCGGGTACTTCTCCCGAGACCTGCACGATGTGCCAGGGATCCGGCTTCGTCACGCAGATCCAGAACTCCCTGTTTGGCCGCATGCAGACCCAGGCACCCTGTCCCACGTGTCAGGGTTTCGGTACGACGATCCCCAGTCCCTGCACCGAGTGCAACGGCGCGGGTCGTGTTCCGACGCGCCGCACTCTGAGCATCAACATTCCGGCCGGTGCCAGCGAGGGCACCCAGATCCGCGTGAGCGGCGAGGCCGAGGTCGGTACGGGCGGCGGCCCCAACGGAGACCTGTACCTGTCCATCCGCGAAAAGAAGCACCCCGTGTTTGATCGCCGCGGAGACGACCTGCACACGTGGATCACGATCCCGATGACGACTGCCGCCCTGGGTACCGAGTTCGAGCTCGACACCCTGGATGGGAAGAAGAACGTTACGATCGACCCGGGGACGCAGCCCAACGACGATATCGTCTTGGAGGGTCTGGGAGTCGGCCACCTGCAGCGCTCGGGCCGTGGTGCCATGCACGTGCATGTGGACATCGAAATCCCCAAGAAGCTTGACGATCAGTCGCGCGAACTGCTGGAAAAACTTGCGAAGGTGCGCGGTGAGGTCCGCGTGGAACCCTACCGCCAGCAGCCGACGTTCTTCGACAAGCTGCGCGACACTTTTATGGGCTGATGCGCGATGACACGGCCCGTTTTTCTCGCTGAGGACCTCTCCTGCGTTCCCTCGTCGCTGGCGGTGGGGGAGCGCGCGACGCTCGGAGGTAGCGAGGGTCGTCACGCCGCTTCCGTGCGCCGCATCGGTGCAGGGGAGTGGGTGGACGTCGTCGACGGGCGCGGGCTGCGACTGATCTGTGAGGTCGCGAGTGCCGACAAGTCTTCGTTGTCTCTCGTGGTGCGTGAGATTGTTCAGGAAGATGCCCCGCTCCCAGAGATCATCCTCGTCCAAGCCCTTGCCAAGGGCGGGCGGGACGAGGCCGCCGTGGAAATCTGCACCGAGATCGGTATTGATCGGGTCATCCCGTGGGCCTCGCAGCGCGCAATCGTCCAGTGGAAGGGACCGAAAGCCGAGAAGGGCCGTGCCAAATGGGAGGGCGTCGCGCGGGCGGCCGCTAAGCAGTCTCGCCGCGCGTACGTGCCCGTCGTTGACGCGGTGGCAGACAGCCGGGAGCTGGCCTCCTGGGTGCGTGCCCTCACGGACGAGGCCGGGGTGGCCTTCGTCTGTCACGAGGAGGCCACGCAGTCCCTGGGAGCTGCCCTTGCACGGGTGCAGGGAGATGCTACGGATGGGTCCCTGCCCGCGCGCGTCGCCCTGATTGTCGGCCCCGAGGGAGGAATCGGTCCGGAGGAGACCGCTCAGCTGGTGGACGCCGGAGCTCGAACAGTCGGCCTGGGGGCCAATGTCCTGCGTTCCTCCACGGCCGGCGCAGTTGCCCTGACGCTGATTCGCGCTGCCGCGGGAGCTTACTAGGAGCTGGTGAGAGTGATACGTCTCTAGACATTTGAGGCCTTGTCTGCTGCGTTCAACTAATGGTGTATCACGGTAGGATAATGCTGTCGTTGTGTTGCTTGTGACCAGAAGAGGGGCACGCCGTGTCGAACATTCGTGCGATCGATTTGTTCTGTGGAACAGGCGGTCTCTCTCTTGGTTTGCAACAGGCAGGAATTGAGGTAGTTGCAGGCATCGATCTTGAGCATCGCTGCAAGTATCCCTACGAGCACAACCTGAACGCTCAGTTCATCGAAGCGTCGGTGGTTGACGTGACTGCTGAGATGCTGAATGAGCTGTGGGGGCAAGGTGCACTTCGTCTTCTTGCCGGATGCGCGCCGTGTCAACCATTTTCCAGTCAACGGCGGGGCAAAGATCCGTCTCAGCACAAGAACTGGCGTCTACTTGATGAATTCGGGCGCCTCGTCTGCGGGACAAGTCCCGACTACGTGACGATGGAAAATGTTCCTCTTCTTGCGCGTGACGCCATGTTCAAGCGTTTCGTACAGACTCTTGAGACAGAAGGGTACTCAGTTGACTACGGGATCCTATATGGGCCCGACTTCGGTCTGCCTCAGAAACGCCGTCGTCTAGTTCTCGTAGGCGCACTGGCAGCTGAACCGAAGCTGCCGACACCCACACACGCACCGGACGAGTATGTCACGGTTGACAGTGCTATCGGAGATCTTCCGCGTTTGGCCTCAGGAGAGCATGATCCCCGAG
Organism: Actinomyces sp. ICM47; assembly: GCF_000278725.1. GTDB lineage: Bacteria > Actinomycetota > Actinomycetes > Actinomycetales > Actinomycetaceae > Pauljensenia. The sequence continues at coordinate 32,280 of NZ_ALCA01000064.1, forward strand.
ATCCGCTGCACTATGCACGCCGTCTGTCCCCGATGAACCTGAAGCGGGCACAGCATTCACGGCAGGGAGGGACATGGCAGGATTGGCCGATTGAATTGCGGTTGCCGTGTCAAATTCGTGATGTCAATGCGAGCTTTGGGTCGTTCTACGGCCGCATGCGGGCGGACGAGCCATCGCCAACGATCACGACGCAGCCATATAACACTGGTGCGGGACGCTTTACTCATCCCACCCAGGATCGCGGCCTCACTCTGCGCGAAGCCGCGATCCTTCAGGGGTTCCCGAAGGACTTTATCTTCACTGGACCGGACGAGAAGATAACCCTAGAAAATGTCGGTCGTCTCATTGGGAATGCTGTTCCTCCAGTCTTCGGACAATTAGTAGGTAAAGTATTCCAATGCTGATAGGCTGATGTGCTCAAGCTATGTAAAAAGTGCTGAAGGATTATTCACTTGTTGCGAACTCAATCATTTCTTCAATCAGATGCTCATATAGGCGCATAAATTCTTGGCGTCCATACTTAGTTAGGGTGCAGCAGTGCATGATGATGTTGCGCAGACAAAGTATTTTTTCGATATTGCGAGTGGATTCGGGTGCGACAGCTCTGAATGAAAGACCATTGCTATTGGTCTTGTCAGCAAATCTTAGAAGATCGCTAAGAAGTAGGTAGTCCAAATCACTTATCGTGTGACGTATACTAGTTCGACCGCTATATCCTTGCTTAGCTTCCTTGGTGCGGGTTTTCTGTACAATATTCTTCCAAATTGAACCTTTGCGTTGTTGAACGTTTGAGGAATGGCCAGTGGTCATATTCGAATTTGGTGTTGTTGGGTTCGAATCCTCGTATAAAAGTTGCTGAATGTGAGTTGGATAGTCAGATCTGTGCTGATAACCGGCGTCGATGAGTATGTGTCGCAGCAGGTTTTCTGCGAAAAAAGCGCGTGTATAAAATCTTGAATTGAGTGATGCGCGATCAACGAGTTCATTTAGTGTTTTGTCCCAGTATTCTCGTTCCATAACTGGAAACTTGTCGCGAATCTGTTTCATGGTTGCTTTGGCGAGCTGGTCGGCCGCGCGGGTATCCTTTGATGCATTCTTAGTCGTTGGGTCACCTTCCTCTTTGAGTTGTATACGCATGATGTCCCAGTGGTCGTATATGTTCTTGAGGATTAACTTAAGTTCAGCAAGGACAGCTCGATAAATGGGGTCATTCGCTATCACCTGTTCACGAGCTGATGTAAAGGGGTCGGTACCGGCGCGATCGAGACCGTTTACATGAATCTGGCCATAGATGTATTGTTCAGGCACTCTTGATGATGGAATGTGCTGGAGGATGTTTCGTTCCCTGATGCGTCCATTGACAAATAGGTCAAGAGTGGCGCGCTCGTCGCTTCCGTAAATGTGTAGATCTCGTGGCTTATTTGTGGATGCTATAAATCCAGTAATTTGAATATCATCAACTGCTGGATCGTTTTCTGCTCCTGCGCTATTAGTATTCAATACAGTGATCGGTATCGTATACTCCTTTTCTGGCACTGTATTCCGACATCTTTCAATAGCGTGATCTAACTGATCTGTAAAATCGTCCTTTGTTCCAGGAAATAGCCAGGCAAACTGTGTTTTAGAGATCAGCTTTCCTAGATCCTGTACTGTGACTTCTACTTTGTTGTAGTAGATGTGAAATTCTGGATCGATCAATGAAAATCGGAAGCCCTGAGCAATTGAAGATCGTAGAAATTCATCACCCGAATTGGCGGTTCTCATGCCATTAAGGATCAGTGCGGTTCCGCTATTACTTGGCAGTGTGTCAAGTAGTTTGTAAGCTTGAGGGATTGCGTCGTTGAGTATAACTTCTTCAGTTGTTAGATCATTCGTAATAGCTTGGTCTAGTTCAATGTTGCTAATTAGGCATCCGGTGGGCCCTGTGGATGTTGTTTTTGAAGCAATGGAAATTGTGTCTGCGCAGGATAGTAATGCTAGTTTCCCGATTCCTTTAGCGCCGATGTATGGACGCCCTGTTGCGCTGTGTCGCTCTGTTCCCTCGCGACCTCGTTTTGTGTATCCTATCTTGAGAAACTTATCGTCGAGGTCCTTAGAGGACATTCCGTGTCCGTCGTCGAGGATTGACAGCGTTTGAGTAGAACGGTCTAGTTCGATCCAAACATTCCTTGCGTCAGCATCCCATGCGTTCGAAATGGCTTCACCAATCACTGTGATGAAATTGCGATAGAGTTGGCGTCCGAGGTGATCGAGAACCGTCATCGAGATTAAGAACTTATGCTCCTGTGACATTGTTGTTACCTCCTCGTAACTGTAACTGCGTAGTTACTGTATCACGCGTTTGTCAGTTACTGGCCAGCGTCACGGCGATCCGCGCGCTCAGCGTGTGGGTCTCGCCCGCGTTCAGGGCGATCACGTCCGTGCCCGAGTTGAAGGCGTTGGGCGGGCAGCTCATCGGCTCGACGGCAACGCCCACGCGGTCGATGTTATCCGCCGAGTAGACCTGCAGCCAGGGAGCATCCGAGGACAGCGATACGCCCACGCCGGAGGCGGGGTCGCGCAGCGTGACGGTCCAGGTGCCCTCCGGCAGCCCCCCGAACGCGTGGTCCAGTAGGGAAGTGCCGATGAGGGCGTGGGAGCGGAAGTCCAGGCCGAAGGACGCGACGTCGTGGGGGGCGACCGGGATCATGGAGGCGTTGGCCTCGTAGATAATCGACGCGGGATTCTCAAGCTCCAGATCGTCCACCTGCACACCGTCGACAGCCAGGTAGGGATGGAATCCGACGCCGTAGGGGGCGATGCCCTCGCCGATGTTCGTTGCCGACAGTTCGACGGCGAGGCCGAGCTCCAGATCCAGGCTGTAGCGCGCGGACGCAACGAGCGTCCACGGGTAGGAGTAGCGCGCTGGGATGAGAGCGCGTAGGAGCACCGAGGAGGCGTCGGCCTCGGCGATTTCCCACTCTTGGAAGGCCACAAAACCGTGCAGGGATGTGCCGAAAGCGTGCTCGTCGACGGGCAGGTCGTAGGAGGTCCCTTCCCACGAATAGGTGCCTCCGGCGACGCGATTCGGCCAGGGCATGAGCACCTTGCCCAGGTAAGCGGGGGGACACTCGTCCACGCTGTGCGGGACGATGAGCTCGTGCCCCCGATACGTCAAGCCGGCCAGGCCCGCGCCGACCGTGACAATCCGCGCCCGATAGTTCCCGGCCCTCAGAACCACTTCGCGCCCCGATGCGCCTACCGTAACCATGAATGCTCCTGTGCGTTCACTGAACATGAAACACACTCATTCTAAACGGAGTCGAGTCGTTCGCATCACGCGCCAGGCGTATCCTTATAGAGAATGACTCTCGATAGAAAGGATGCCCAGACTTATGGCTCACGAGATCACCGACGAGCTGATTGACCGCCTTCAGGCATACTCGGACAGCGCCCGCACGGTGGCGCGCAACGCCGTTTCCCACGCCGGCGTCGAATCCGTCGCCTTCGACCGCGCGAAGGTCGTCGCCACCCCCACCGTCGTCTCCCACAAGGTGGACGACTGGAAGGTCACCTCCCAAAAGAAGTCCGGCCGCTGCTGGCTCTTCTCCTCCCTGAACCTCCTGCGCTCGACAACCCGCACGCATCTGGGCCTCAAGGACTTCGAGTTCTCGCAGAACTACGTCCTCTTCTGGGACAAGTTCGAGCGCGCCAACTTCTTCCTGACCGACATCATCGCCACGGCCTCGACCGAGGAGCTGGACGGTCGACTCCTGCAGTTCCTCCTCGGCGACGTTCTCTCCGACGGCGGCCAGTGGGACATGGCTGTGTCCCTGTACCTCAAGCACGGCCTCGTCCCCAAGACCGCGATGCCCGAGACCGAATCCTCCGGCCACACCGCCCCGATGAACAACCGCCTGAAGGTCGTCCTGCGCCGCACCGCCCTGGAGCTTCGTGCCCTCGTCGCAGACGGAGCCTCCGAGGAAGAGATCAACGAGGTCAAGGAAGCCGCGCTGGCCGACGTGTGGCGCATCCTCGTCATCTGCCTGGGCGAACCCCCGGCCTCCTTCGAGTGGGAGTGGCGCGACGATTCGGGCAAGTTCCATCGCGATGGCGTCCTCACCCCGCGCGAGTTCTACTCCCGCTACGTGGACGTGGACCTCACGCAGTACGTGTGCCTCGTCGACGACCCGCGCGCCGAGCACCCCAAGGGCCACACCCTGACCGTCGACCACATGGGCAATGTCGTCGGCGGTCGCCCGATCCTGTACGTGAACACCCCCGTCGAGCAGATCCGTCAGATCACGGCTTCCATCCTCGCCTCGGGTCGCGCCGTCTGGTTCGGCGCCGACTGCAGCCAGCAGTCTGATCGCGCCTCCGGCCTGTTCGTTGAGGGACTCTACGACTTCGACAACCTGTTCGGCGTGGACTTCTCCACCTCCAAGGAGCAGCGTGTCAACACCGGCGAGTCCGCGATGAACCACGCGATGCTCTTCACCGGCGTCGACATTGACGAGGCCGGGGAGGGCCGCCGCTTCCGCGTGGAGAACTCCTGGGGTGAGGACCACGGCGACAAGGGCTTCTTCACGATGGACGCCGCCTGGTTCGACGCCAACGTCTTCGAGGTGGCCGTGCACGTGGACGACCTGCCCGCCGATCTGCGCGCCGTCATCACGGAGGAACCCCTGCACCTGCCCGCGTGGGATCCGATGGGCGCGCTCGCCTGAGCGTTCGTTTCGTGGAACGAGGCCGGGGCATGGACACGTGATCGCGTGGCCTACCCCGGCCTCGTCCGTTGATTTCACGCGAGAAACGCGCACTTTTCGCAGTGCCGTACGACGTGGACGCGCGCTGTCACAAAACGCCATTTTGTGAACGCACCGCGCGCGCGGACCCGTCTCCTGCCATGATAGAGACCATGACGAACCACACGAAGCCGACGTTGTTGATTTCCAACGTCCTGCCGGCACGACCGGGGGACGAGGCATACAACAACATCTGCATGCGCCTGTGGGATCGTCTTCTTCAGGCAGCTCTGCCGACCTGGAACGTCATTCGCGAGTACGCGCAGGAGGACGGAGCCGAGGGGGCAGCGCTGCGTGCACAGGCCGCCGACGCGATCATCATCATGGGCGGCGAGGACGTCCACCCGCTCAACTACGGCGGCTCGCAGGGCTACAACCGCGAGGGTCGCCACTGGTACCGCGCCGACCAGGGACAGCTCGCTCTCGTCGACTACGCCGCCCGCACCGGCACACCGCTGCTGGGCATCTGCCGCGGTATGCAGATCATCAACACCGCGTTCGGCGGCACCCTCGAACAGCATATCGACGGTGCGGATGGCACCCACACGAACCCCACGATCCTCTCCGACCACCGCTTCATTCGCCACAGCGTGCGCGTCGAGACCGACAGCCACCTTGAGCGTGCCTTGACTCCCGTCCTGACCAACTCGGAGCTGATCATTTCGTCGGCGCACCACCAGCGCGTCGCACGCCTCGCCGAAGGCCTTCAAGTCAGCGCTTACGCTCCCGACGGAACGATCGAGGCCATCGAGTCGATCGATGCCCCCATTATCGGCGTGCAGTGGCACCCCGAAGACCCCGCAGCCGACATTTCCCAGCTGCACGCACTTCTGGGCCACTTGGACGCGCGCCGCGCGCCGCGACTGGAGAGGGCCTCGACTACCCTGGTCGCATGACCATCTCCCCAGGAACCAATTTCGACGACCCCCGATTCCACGACGATGGGCGCACGCCCGCCCGACGCATGCGCGACGGCGACTACTACGTTGCGGACGATGAACTCTCGGCGCTCACGAGGCGGGCCGTTCGTCTTCTTGGCCTCTACGAGCAGGCTCACCCGAGCGACCCAGACATCGCTCGCTACCTGCTCTCCCAGGTCCTCGGACAGGTGGGGGAGAATGTTGATATTCGCCCGCCCCTGCGCGTCGATTACGGTGACAACATCACCATCGGGGACGGCTCCTGGGTTAACTTTGGCCTCACCGCCCTCGATGTTGCTCCTATTGTGATCGGTGCTGACGTTCTCATCGGACCGAACTGCTCCCTCTACACGGCGATCCACCCGACCGAGCCCGGGCCTCGTCGCGCCAAGTGGGAATCCTCCGCGCCCATCACCCTCGAGGACAACGTGTGGCTGGGCGGCTCCGTCGTCGTCTGCCCCGGCGTGACCATCGGCGAAAACTCGATTATCGGCGCGGGCGCGGTCGTCACGCGCTCGATTCCCCCGAACTCCGTCGCCGTCGGAAACCCCGCCTGCGTCATCAAGGCACTCGACCCGAGCGTGCCGCGCGCCATCGAAGCCTCCGGCGTTGGCGTCATAAGCCGCGGGGAAACGGGGGAGCGGGCATGAGCGTCCTGCCGATCTGCATCACGGGCGAGCCTGTCCTCCACCGGGTCGCGGATCCCGTCGAATCCTTCGACTCAACCCTGCGCGACCTGGTGGCCAACATGATCGAGACGATGCACGCAGCCCCCGGCGTCGGATTAGCCGCTCCGCAGGTGGGCGTCGGCCTCCAGCTTTTCGTCTGGTCTTATCGCGGCGGTGGTGCCTTTGATCGGCGCTACAAGGACATCCTGGGAGTCGACGACGGAGCAGCCCGCGGCTACAACTCCGCAATGAGCGGCGTCGTCGTCAACCCGACGCTCGAACTCGTCTGGGATAACGATGGCGTCGGCGCGATTCTACCCACGCAGCCCGACATGACGAATGAGTCCGAAGGATGCCTCTCCGTCCCCGGTGTCCAGTACCCGCTACGCCGCGCGCTCGGAGCGATCCTACGCGGCTACGACGCCGACGGGAACGTTGTCCGGGTCGCCGCCCGCGGATGGCTCGCTCGCATCTTCCAACACGAGTACGACCACCTGCGCGGAACCCTCTACGTTGATCGCCTCGATACGCCCTACCGTGAGTCCTCGCGCGCACACGTGGCCGAACGAGGCTGGGGCATCCCCGGATACACGTGGACCCCGGGGGAGCGAGCCTAGCCCACCCCTCCCAGGGTCCTTGTATGTACGCGGAGGTCAGTGGACCTCGAAGCCCAGCGAACGGAAGTAGTTGCGCACATCCTCCGTCGCTGCGGGTGTCGGGGCCTTCGCGTCCTCGAGCTGGTACTCCAGGCCGAGCGAATGCCATTTGTCTTTGCCGAGCTGATGGAAAGGCAGAACCTCAATACGGTCGATGACATTCTTCCAGCGGCTGACGATTTCGCCAACCTTGCGGATGTTGTCAGGGTCGTCCGTCAGACCCGGAACCAAGACAAAACGGATCCAGATACGGGTGTCACCGCCGCGTGCCGCGATGCGGTCGCCGAAGGTGATCGTGGGAGCCAGATCGCGGCCCGTCGCCTTCTTGTACGTCTCTGGGTCGCCGCTCTTCACATCCAACAGCACGAGGTCGATGGCATCAAGCATCTCGTCATCGCAGTTCGCGCCCAGGTAACCGGAGGTGTCAATGCATGTGTGCACACCCATCTCCTTAGCACCCAGGAGGATGCGTTTGGCGAAATGGGGCTGCATGAGAACTTCACCGCCGGATAGCGTGATTCCGCCCTTCGTTGTGCGGAAAATGCGGCGATAGCGCGCAATACGAGACAGCAGTTCCGTATCGGACACGGGCGCGCCGTCCTTCATGAGGAACGTATCGGGGTTGTGACAGTACAGACAGCGCAGCGGGCAGCCGTTCAGAAACACGGTCATGCGCGTTCCGGGACCGTCAACGGCTGTGACAAGTTCCCATGAATGGATCGAACCGAGCGTGCCCTCGCGCATGCGTCGCAGGCGTTCGGAACGCTCCAGGTCCGTGATCTCCTCAAGGCCCTCAACACCCGCACCGACGGTGCGGGACTGGGGGGCTTGGAAGTCCTGCTCGCGAAAAGTCGGAATAGCGAGGAGCTGCGTCATGTTTCCTTCTTCGAGGGGATGGGGCGCGGTGTTCACGCAGGAACGAGGCCGGGGTAGGTCGGTGGGATTGGCCGACAGCGGCATACAGAGTAGTGGGGCGTCGTGCGTACGCCCGACGCCCCACTACATTCGACCGATCAGGCCGAGTGGTGGAAGGTGCGGGACAGAACGTCCAGCTGCTGCTCACGGGTGAGCTTGACGAAGTTCACGGCGTAGCCGGAGACGCGAACGGTCAGGTTCGGGTACTTCTCGGGGTGCTCCATGGCGTCCTTCAGGGTGGACTCCTCGAGCACGTTGATGTTCGCGTGGTACAGGCCGTCCTTGTCGCCGCGCTCCTCGCGAGCGGCCTTCATGTCAGCGAGACGCTCTTCGTAGGTCTTGGTTGCCATAACATTTCTCCTTACTTGTGAGACGCCGGCGGTGCCGGCTGGGCGAACCGGGTTGCGGTGCGCCCACGATGGTGGGTGGCGGGGATCAACGCAGGTTGCACATCGACCCCCGCCAATGGTGGATCAGTAGCCCTTGGTGCCGTCGTAGGCGCAGGAATCGTCCGGAACGAAGCCCGCGTCGAGGATGCCGACCAGGTTCTGGATCTGCTCTTCCTTGGAACGACCCAGGCCCTGCGGGGTGATCGTGTTCGTCAGCGAGATGCCGTCGAGCGCGTCGTTGTAGTCCAGCTTGCCGACCGACAGCATGGAGGCAACCATGCCGTGCGTGTCGATGCCGTTCTCCGGGTTCGCGCCGGGGGCGAAGGGGGTGCCCTTCTCGTGGCCCGACGGGAAGGAACCGGTGGCCTTGCCGTAGACGACGTTCGAGGTGATCGTCAGGACCGACTGGGTCGGGATCGCGTCGCGGTACATGGGGATCGCGCGAATCTTGTCCATGACGGTGTGGACGACGGTCGCGGCGATGTCGTCGGCGCGGTCATCGTCGTTGCCGTAGGTCGGGAAGTCGCCCTCGGTGCGGTAGTCGACGACCAGGCCGGTCTCGTCGCGGATCGGGTAGACCTTCGCGTACTTGATTGCGGCCAGGGAGTCGGCGACGATGGACAGACCGGCGATACCGCAGCCCATGGTGCGCACGATCTCAGCGTCGTGCAGTGCCATCTCGATGGCCTCGTAGGCGTAGCGGTCGTGGCAGTAGTGGATGATGTTGAGGGCCTCGACATAGGTGCCGACGACCCAGTCCAGCATTTCCTCGTAGCGCTTCCACACGTCGTCGAAGTCGAGCGGGCCGTCACCCTGGACGGGCTCGTAGCCTTCCATGACCTGCTTGCCGGTCATCTCGTCGCGGCCACCGTTGATGGCGTAGAGGAGAGCCTTGGCGGCGTTGACGCGAGCGCCGAAGAACTGCATCTGCTTGCCGACGCGCATGGGGGAGACGCAGCATGCGATGGCGGCGTCGTCGCCCCAGTGGGCGCGGATCTGCGGATCGGACTCGTACTGGATCGACGAGGTCTCGATCGAAATGCGAGCGCAGAACTCCTTGTAACCGCGGGGCAGGTTCTCGTCCCAGAAGATGGTGATGTTCGGCTCGGGCGCGGGACCCAGGTTCACCAGGGTCTGGAGCAGACGGAAGGAGGTCTTGGTGACCAGCGTACGACCGTCGTCGCCGAAGCCAGCGTCCGACCAGGTGGCCCAGTAGGGGTCACCGGAGAAGATCTGGTCGTAGGCGATGGTGCGCAGGAAGCGGGTGATACGCAGCTTGATGACGAGGGCGTCGATGATCTCCTGCGCGCCGGACTCATCCAGCGTACCGTTCTTCAGATCACGCTCGAAGTAGCAGTCGAAGAAGCCGGAGAGACGACCGATCGACATAGCGGCACCGTCCTGGGACTTCACGGAAGCCAGGTAGCCGAAGTAGGTCCACTGCACGGCCTCGTGTGCGTTGGTGGCGGGGCCGGAGATGTCGTAGCCGTAGGAGGCGGCCAGGTTCTTCAGCTTCTTGAGGGCCTTGATCTGCTCGGAGTGCTCCTCGCGGTAGCGTGCCCAGTGCTCGGAGAAGGGCTGGTCGGCGTAGCGATCCTTATCCTTCTGCTTCTCGGCGATCAGGTGGTCCACGCCGTACAGGGCCACGCGGCGGTAGTCGCCGATGATGCGACCGCGGCCGTAGGCATCCGGCAGGCCGGTGATGATGTGGGAGGAGCGAGCGGCGCGAATACGCGGGGTGTAGATATCGAAGACTGCGTCGTTGTGGGTCTTGCGGTACTGGGTGAAGATCTTCTTCACCTCGGGGTTGTATTCCTTGCCGGCCTCGTGGATGGCGGTCTCGACCATGCGCCAGCCGCCGTTCGGCATCATTGCGCGCTTGAGCGGGGCGTCGGTCTGCAGGCCGACGATCACGTTGTCGTCCTCGCAAATGTAACCGGGCTTGAAGGCGTCGATGTCAGCCGGGGTATCGGTGTCAACGTCGAGGATGCGCACCTTGCGCTCTTCGGAAAGGTACTTTTCCTCAAGGGTGTTCCAGACCCGCATGGTCTTTTCGGTGGGACCCGCCAGGAACGAGGCATCGCCCTCGTACGGCGTGTAGTTCAGCTGGATGAAGTCGCGCACGTCGATTTCATCGCACCAGTTACCCTTGACAAAACCTTCCCAGGCTTTCTGGTCTGCTGTCGTCATTCTTCCTCTTCTCGGATCTTTCCGTATCCCTGTGGGGACGGTTGTAGGGAGCAAAGCTCCGTCAGTGCGCCGGATTCCGGCGCTTGGGTCTATTGTCCTACGACCGATGGGGTGGGACAACCGCTTTCGTCTATCGACCTATGCTCTGTGTCTCAGGGGTGTGGGTCTTAAGTCTCCCACGCTTCAATTGTAGGACGAAGGTCCCCGTAAAGAAAGTGGGGGCTTTGACCACATACACTGGTGTCAGTGCCCGTTTCACGAAGGAGAAAATTCCTATGTCTGCACCCCGTCCGGTCCTCGGAGTTGGCGTTCTTGGAGCTGGAACCGTTGGTAGCCAGGTCATTCGCATCCTGCAGTCGAGCCGTGAGGATTTCGCGGCACGTTCCGGTGCTGAGATGGAGGTCCGCCGCGTTCTCGTCCGCAATGTGGATGCTCCGCGTGACTCGCCGATTGATCGCGAGCTGCTGACGACGGACCCTGCTGAGGCGATTGACGGGATGGACCTCGTGGTCGAGTTGATCGGCGGCATCGAGCCTGCGCGCACGTTCGTGCTGCGCGCCCTCACACAGGGTATTTCGGTCGTGACGGGTAACAAGGCGTTGCTGGCCGCCCACGGCCCCGAACTGTACGAGGCTGCCGCCTCCAACGACGCGGACCTTTATTACGAGGCCGCCGTGGCCGGCGCGGTCCCCGTCGTATACGGTCTGCGCGAGTCGCTGGCCGGTGACCGCGTCACCACCGTGATGGGCATTGTCAACGGCACGACGAACTTCATCCTGGACGCCATGAGTTCCAAGGGCCTGAGCTACGAGGATGCCCTCAAGCAGGCGCAGGACCTGGGCTTCGCCGAGGCCGATCCGACCGCAGACGTCGAGGGCCTGGATGCCGCAGCGAAGTGCTCCATCCTGGCCTCGCTGGCCTTCCACACGCGCGTCGGCATCGACGACGTCGCGGTCGAAGGTATCTCCAATATCACCAAGGAGGACATGGAAGAGGCCGCTCGTGTCGGCCACACCATCAAGCTCCTGGCCATTGCCGAGCGCCGCATCGGTGAGGATGGCCGCGAGGGAGTCGCCATGCGCGTTCACCCCGCCCAGGTGCCATCCGACCATCCGCTGGCTTCCGTCGACGGTGCCTTCAACGCGATTCTGGTCGAGGGTGAGAACGCCGGACGCCTCATGTTCTACGGCCAGGGTGCCGGCGGGGCTCCCACGGCCTCGGCCGTCCTGTCCGACCTCGTGGCCGCTGCGCATCACCGCGCCTTCGGAGGTCACGCCCCTCGCGAATCCGTCTACGCCCACCTGCCGATCCTCGATCCCGGATCGACCCACACGCGCTACCAGATCCGCCTGCAGGTCGAGGACCGTCTCGGCGTGCTCTCCGACGTCGCCGGTATTTTCGCCCGCCACGGCGTCTCGATCCAGTCGGTGCACCAGCGCAACGACGAGGTTCCCGGTGCGTGCGTCATCGTCGTGACCAGCCATCAGGCCCGCGAGGCAGACCTGCGCGCCGTCGCTCGTGCGCTCGCCGTGTCCGACGCCGTGCGCGAGGTGACCTCCACGATCCGCGTTGAGGGTGAGTGAGGTGCGCGTGCATGATGACTTTGTCGCGGTGAAGGTTCCCGCGACGAGCGCCAACCTGGGTCCCGGCTTCGACTGCATGGGCCTCGCGCTCGACCTGTGGGACGAAGTGTCAATCCACGCGACGACGGGGTCGACCTCGGTCGTCGTCGAAGGCGAGGGGGCTGGCAACGTCGACCTCGGCGAGGATAACTTGGTCGTTCGCGCTCTGCGTCTGGCCCTGGACCACGCGGGCGCTCCCCAGGTGGGGGTGCGCATGCGCTGCATGAACCGCATTCCTCATTCGCGAGGCCTGGGTTCCTCCGCGAGCGCAATCGTTGCCGGCCTGACGCTGGCCCGTGCGCTCATCGGCGATCCGGACGTGCTGGGGCGCCAGGAGATCCTCGAGATCGGCTCGGAGCTGGAGGGACACCCCGACAATGTTGCACCCGCCGTCTATGGAGGGGCCACCGTTGCCTGGATGAACGAGGACACGAAGGAGGTGGGTGCGCTTCGGCTGAACCCGCCGGCGTGCGTGTCTCCCGTCGTTTTCATTCCCGACTTCGAACTGCGTACTGCTACCGCCCGCGCTGCGCTGCCCGAGAACGTGTCTCACGTGGATGCGCGCTTCAACGTCGCCCGCGCGAGCGCGCTCGCTGCGATCCTGTCCGGTCATGCGCAGGCCAGCGGGGGAGCGGATCTGCACGCGGTGCTCATGGAAGCGACGCGCGACCGCCTCCACCAGGAGCAGCGCCGCGGTGCCATGGAGCCCTCGCTGGCCCTCGTCGACTGGCTGCGCGGTGCGGGATACGCCGCCGTGGTCTCGGGTGCCGGACCTACTGTCATCTCGCTGGAACCCGTTGGCGCGCAGATTCGCCGCGAAGCCGCGGACTCGGGGTGGCGTGTCCTTCCCCTCACGGTGGCCGCTTCCGGCGTGCAGATCACTCGTGGATCTTTAGCGAAGGTGGAGTTCTAACTAGCCTCTCATCTGTGAGTTTCTGCGCAAGCACCGTCAGTTTCGCTGTCTAATCGACAGCTGGCTGGCGGTCTTGCTATATTTTTTTCAGGTCCGAGTCGAATGCTCGACTCCGATCATTGCGGTGCGCCCTCATTGCGCATCTTCCTCCATCAAGCTTTCTCGTGTGCTTGAGCAATTCACCTCGCCCGACTTGGGCGCATTCCAGTAAGGACCACTTCGTGAGCAACGAAACCCCCGCCGAGATGACGACCGTGTCGCTGTCGGCGATGAAGCTGCCTGAGCTGAAGGCCCTGGCCGCGTCCCGCGGTCTCAAGGGCATTTCCCAGCTTCGCAAACCCCAGCTGATCGAGCTCCTGAGCAACGACGCCAGCGCTCCGACCACGCAGGAAGCCGCTCCGGGCGAGGAGACCCCTGCCTCGTCGTCTGAAACCCCGGACGTTCCCGCGCAGCCCGAGGCTCCCGTGGCCGACATGCCTGCCGTTGAGATGCCCGCAGCCGAGGCCCCGCGTCGTTCACGCCGCCGCCGCGCGGTGAGTCAGGGAGCCGTGGAACCCGCGCATGTCACTCTCGACCTGCCGCTGCCCGCTTCCGAGCGCAGTGAGTCCACGCCTGAACCCGACACGACCGTCGTCGAGACCGTCCTGAACATCGAGCTGCCCGACGGCGACGACACCGAGGGACGGCGTGGACGCCGCGAACGCGGACGTCGCTCCCGTCGCGAGCGCGAGAACCGCGACAACCGTGAGGGCCGTGAGAATCGCGAAGCGCGCCCTGCGCGCGGCGGCGAGGACAACCTCGCCCCGATTGCCGGCATCCTCGACATCCAGGAGAACCACGCCTTCGTGCGTACCTCCGGCTACCTGCCCGGCCCGAACGACGTCTACGTGACGCTCGGCAACGTGCGCCGCTGGGGTCTGCGCGCCGGTGACGCGGTCGCCGGTGCCGTCCGCCTGCCCCGCGAGGGCGAGCGTCAGCGCCAGAAGTACAACGCCCTCGTGCGCGTCGACTCCGTGAACGGCATGACGATTGAGCAGGCGCAGGCGCGTCGAGAATTCGGCAAGCTGACGCCGGTCTACCCCTCCGAGCAGCTGCGCATGGAGACCTCGCCGAAGGCCTACACGCCGCGCGTCATCGATCTGGTTGCCCCGGTGGGCAAGGGGCAGCGCGGCCTCATCGTCTCGCCGCCCAAGGCCGGTAAGACCATGGTCATCCAGCAGATGGCCAAGGCCATCGAGCTGAACAACCCCGAGGTGCACCTCATGGTCGTCCTGGTGGACGAGCGCCCCGAAGAGGTCACCGACATGCGCTCGATCGTTAAGGGCGAGGTCATCGCCTCCACCTTCGACCGTCCCGCATCGGACCACACGACCGTTGCTGAACTCGCGATTGAGCGCGCCAAGCGCCTCGTGGAGCTGGGTCAGGATGTCGTCGTTCTCCTCGACTCGCTGACGCGACTGTCGCGCGCCTACAACCTGGCTGCGCCCGCCTCGGGCCGTATCCTCTCCGGTGGTGTCGACGCGTCCGCGCTCTACCCGCCCAAGAAGTTCTTCGGCGCGGCCCGCAACCTCTCCGAGGGCGGCTCGCTGACCATCATCGCCTCCGCGCTGGTGGAGACCGGGTCGAAGATGGACGAGGTTATCTTCGAGGAGTTCAAGGGCACTGGCAACATGGAACTGCGCCTCTCGCGTCAGCTTGCCGAGCGCCGCATCTTCCCGGCGATCGATCTCAACGCGTCGGGTACCCGCCGCGAGGAGCTGCTGTTTGCGCCCGAGGAGCTGCGCATCATGTGGAAGCTGCGCCGCGTCCTGGGCACCCTCGACCAGCAGCAGGGCCTCGAGCTGGTCCTCGACAAGCTCAAGGAAACCCAGTCGAACGCTGAGTTCCTCATGCTCATCCAGAAGACGACGCCCTCCGAGTGATCGGCGGG
>NZ_ALCA01000065.1 GCF_000278725.1 Actinomyces sp. ICM47
AAGCCAGCCGATGCCGAGCCCCTCTACCGCCAAGCACTCACCCTCTACCAGACGGCTCCAAAAACTGAACGCAACCAGGCCGACTGCCTACACAACCTCGCCACCGCCCTCACGCACATGGGCAAGCCAGCCGATGCCGAGCCCCTCTACCGCCAAGCACTCACCCTCTACCAGACGGCTCCAAAAACTGAACGCAACCAGGCCGACTGCCTGTTCAACCTCGCCACCACACTGCGCGATCTAGGCAAGCCAGCCCAAGCCGAGCCCCTCTACCGCCAAGCACTCACCCTCTACCAGACGATCCCTGGAACCGAGAATGAACAGGTCACCTGCCTGTTCAACCTCGCCAATACCTTACACAATCTGGGTAGGAGTGTTGAGACTGAGCCGTTGTATCGGCAAGCAATCCAGCTCTGCGAGAGCATCGACGGGACGGAACAGGTACACGCTTCTTGCCTGCGCAACCTAGCTTCCATCCTCACCACAAAAGGCGACGGACACCTACGCGAAGCACTCACTCTCTACCACCAAGCACTCACCCTGTACAAAACCCTCACCGACAGCGACATCGACCAAGCCCACTGCCTCACCCAACAAGGCCTCATCACCACACACCTTGGACACCTAGCCGACGCCGAAACCTACTACCACCAAGCACTCACCCTGTACAAACACACCAACACACCCATCGAACACGCTACCTGCCTCCAACATCTGGCCAACTGCCTATCCCACATGCCCAACCGCACCACCGACACCCTCAAAACCCTAGACAACGCACTCGACATCCTCACCCACACCAACAAATCCGAAACAGCAACCCAACGCCTCAACATCCTCCTCTCTCTCACCCACACCCACCTGATCACCGGCGACCACTTCCTCGCACATATTCACGCCAACGCAGCACTCGACCTATGCACCAACATCAACCAAACTGACACACACAGAGCACACTTCACCTACGCCGCCGTCCTCCAGGCCAAAGCCAATACAACCACCAACACCAAACACCAGAAAGACCTCCTCACCCAAGCACTCACACACGCCCTGCCCACAGCCCTACTCAACGACGAATACCGCTACCAGCTCTCCTCCCCCGCCAAACGACGCGCCTGGATCACCAACCGCGCCCAACCCTCCATGAACCAAGCCCTCGACATCGCCGCACGCCTGGGCGACGCCCCCCTCGTGGCCGAACTGGTTGCCAAATGGCGTATGGTCGGCTCCCTCGCCGCCATGCCCGCGGCCCGCAACAGCGATGATCCCCTACTCACAATGGTGCCCAACTCCACCCCAGAACCAGACGAATCCCTCACCCGAACGCCCGGCCCCAACCTCGTCCTGCCCCACCCACGCGCCACGCCCCTCTACCAGCACCCCACAATCGCAGACCGCCCCCGCGCCCACTACCGGTAGGAATCACCAGGCACCACATCAGGACCGATCGGATGCAGCCACATCTGAGTTCTGTGCGCGCTTCTCGAGCCACTCCTCCAAATAGGAGCGGGTACCCCGATCAGAGCCATACCCGCTATCGGAAACCGGCGCACCCCCCGCGCTCCTCTGATGCTCACGGGCATGACGTACCACGTCCTCGGCCTGCTTGGGCTGTATCCCTGCAAACGGATCCATCAGGCGGGCGCGCGACTGGGCGCACACACGCTCCAAGCCGTGAACGACCGGAGCACCATTGATGGACCCGCGTTGCACCTGCTCATTGTGATCCACCAGCAGCGTGAACGCCTGTGTCTGACCGTGCCGCGTCGCCAGCGTCGCCGCCGCGCTCAGGTTCGGAAGCCTGCTCAACGACCCGCCCGACCAGGTCCCCAAACGCTCCGCGACCTCGATCGCGTCACAAATCGACGTCCTGAACGCGATCACCGAAGAGGCATTGCCATCCAACGCGTCACGCAAGCTCGGGGTGAGCTGCCCCATGTGCTGGTGTGCCAGCGCCAATGCCAGTCCAAACTTGCGTCCCTCCGCCAGCATCTCGCTCAACAGCGACTCCTGGAACAGGTGAGCCTCGTCAACCACGACGTGGAACGGCTTATCGCCCGGGCAACGCTCCGGCATAGCCAGCGCAATTTTGCTCAGCCACATCATTCCCAGCATCTGCGCCTGATCTCGACCAATCCGAGGCGCCGATAAGTCCACGAGCACGATCCCGTTAGATGCCATGACCTCACGAATATCCAGGGCATCAGCCCCCGTCCCCAGCACACCTCGCATCACGGGATGACGCACGAGCCTTTCAAACTTCGAAGCCGACCAGGCAATCACCTCAGCAAAGTCACTGGATTTATTTCCGAGCAGCTCCTTCCGGATGCTTTTTGCCAGAACCGGATCAACCTCCCAGACAGACTCCATGACAAGCTTCAGCAGCCCCTCGTCGGTGAGCAGTAGCGGAATCAGCGTGATCGGAAGATCCGCACCAAACAGATAGTGCAACGCCGAGGCGAGCTGGCGGAAAATACGCTCGAAACGCGGCCCAACAATGCCGGTTCGCTTCGGATCCAGGATCAGGTAGAGCATCTCGAGAAACTCCGAACACACCGTGTCAAAGTCCCCGCAATGAAACAAGTTCACGGGCACAGGATGCGCCGCATCCGCGCAGTCGATAAACAGGCAACGATCCAGCGCCTCCTCGGGCAGCTCGTCCGCGATGCGACGCACCAATTGCCCGTGGGGGTCCAAAACAATACCTCCTCTACCTGACATCGCGAACGAATGGACTAGGGACGCCGCGAGCGTCGACTTCCCGGTCCCCGAACCCCCAACAATCTGAAGGTGCTGCAAGGACCCTTCAACACTCAACTGGACATCGCTCATCGCACCCGTCGCAGTGATCGCGGCCCCCACGCGCATTCCCCCGACCTCGCACACCATCGCCTGGTCAGACAGAGGAACACTGTCGATCACGGCTTCCGCGACGGGGACACCGATAACCCGCGCGCTCGTGCCTGCCAGAGGAAGTCGCGCGAACGCCCGCACCAGTCCCTCGGGCTGAGCCGCACCGACCAGAGCATCCAGCCCACTCCACACGCTCTGCGCGACGCACTCGTCCACGTCCCGACGCCGCGCGCCATTCACCCAGTCGCGCATCGCGATCCACAGGCGAGCGGGAATGCCCTGAAGATCGTCCGACCCGAGAAAGACACGCAGCCGCATAGGCCTACCCAGGTACGAGCCGACCTCGCCGCCGGCACGGAGACGCTCAGTAGAGGTAAAGATCTCCTCCACCATCGCGGCCTCCAAAGGACTGGCGTTAGCAAGACGCACTTTCACGTATCCACCGACTTCGTTGAGAATCCCCAGGAGAAGCTGCGAATCTGATGGCTTCGGGAAGGGCCACGTTGGCATCAGCTCACCCACAGGTAGCCGCTCGGCTATGCGAGACGACCAGAGCGAAGAGCCTCCTCTGGCGCAGTCCTCCTTGGGCGGGAGGGCCGCGAGAACCTCACACACGTGCGCGGGGCACGAGGCCTGGGATACCTCGGCCGACTCCCATTCGTGTACGTTGCGGCCAACCCAGGCCAGGTCTGACCCGAAGGATGCTCCCACGCCCGTCGCCTCCAGCTCAATAGAAACCAGGCCATCGGCGTCCCCCCGCCAGGTAATCGACACGCTGGCATCCGCTGGCTGTGCCTGGATCAGAGCCAGTAGACGATTCGTAACGACCTGAGCGACCTCTTCAGAGTCCTCTGTGCGCCGCAACTGACGCAGACGCCAGACCTTGGGTTCCAGATGGTGGGACGTCTCAATCTCAGGCCTGTCGCCCCTGTGCGGCCACTCAGATTCCGTGTTCACAACAGCTCCTTCCACTCGCTGTCCACCGATGACAGTCGTGATACTTCACGCCAATCTATAGAGACGGAACAACACGCCTCAATATGAGTACAGGTCACCCACTGCGTGTTATTCCGCCCTCCCTTCCGTCTATTCATGATGTCAGCAGAAAGGAGGTTGATGATGGCTCAGCAGAAACCGTGCAAGTGGTGCCTTGGCACCGGACGATCGTGGTCCGTTTACGTCAAGGCCTACGTCGTCTGCGACGCCTGCAAGGGCAGCGGGAAGGCGTGAAACTCGGGTGGTGGGGGCTTGTCCCCCTCCACCCGATCACAGTCGGGGCAGTGGGGCTGCTACTATTCGTGTAGTTTCATCTGCCGGAGGTCACCGATGATCGAACGCCATCCTGATACCAAGGAATACCCCACGATCTACGAGTCCTGGCCGAAAAGAGACCCACGCCTGGAAGACGTCGTCACTCGCATCTTCAAGGCGAGCATCCTCCCGCAGTACCAGGAACGGTGCCTCATACTGAAGCTCGACCATCATGCTTCGATAGACACCTGGTTTGACGCGAAGAGGGACACCCTCAGGACTAGCTTTCGTCGTTCTATCTTGCCCCCAGTACTGGGCCAACTTCCTGATGGACTGACACAGAAAATGCTCGTCAAAGCAGATACACGTCTAAACAAGGAACATGGTGAGTACATCATCCACGGGATTTATGATGCGCGACACCTAATCGTACGTATCATGATCTGGTCAGATTGCCTGTATGCCTACTGGCTCACTGAAATACCTCATGACAAAAGTGTACGAAAAGACGATCAGAAACGGCGAATCATCACCAGCGTGTTCCACGCCCTTAAAGAGCCGCAAGATGGCGTTGAGATCGTCCCGTGGCCAGATGACATCGAGGACTTCTCTGACGTGTACGCCCACATCATGCGCACTGCTCCCACCTTCTCAAAAGCAGATGTCGATAAGCGTATTGACGAACGAGAGGAAGAGTTGAACGTGCGGATCGAGCGCCAGTGGCGGCATCTGCCGGATCATCCCCGCGCAATCGAGCAGCCGATCCATCATTTCGTCACGTACTTCACCGATCAATCCGACTGTCAATTGACGATGGTCAACGATGCTCACTGGGAGAGCCAGTGGGTCATGCTCCAGTCAGATCCCACTCCTCTTCAGATCTACTTGGCCACCATCGCGGGGACTGAAAGATCGGGTCTGACCGAAAAGGTCGAGACCAGTTCGCTCGCCTGCCCCCCAAAGGCGAAACACGCGGGTGGGTTGTCACCAGATGTTCGTTCCACTGTGTTCCTACCTGCCCCACTCAACGAATCCTTGCAGGAGAGGATCGGACACGCACTTCAAAACAAGACTCTTCCCACGTACTGGGAGAAGGTGGATGATCTACTGGACGCTAGCGCCGATCTTGCCTCCACCTGGTGTGGGCTGACCAACGTCAAGTCGCTTCTGTGCCTGGCCGCAGCATGCCGATTTGGCCCTATTATCAGCCACTACATTGAGGCAAAACCGCACGACACTAAAGAAAAGAAAAAAGGAACTCAAGAGAAGGAAAAAGGAAACCCTCCATCGGCTCTATCAATCGCCAGCAAGTTCCTGAGGCAATGGGACAAGCAGGTGTACAGAATCCAACAGGTGAAAGATGGAGAAATGGACCCCGAGACCCGAAAGGAGCTAAACGTTACGAATTTCCCAATCACAGAGTATGTGGATTCCGGATTCGTTAAACACGTATGGAGGCGCCTGCATTTCAACGAACTCAAGGGAACGGAAGCGTATAATCTGGAAAATTTCGGCGCATTCATGTCGATTACAATTGATCAATTTGTCAAACTCATCGTACGTCATAGGTTCAAATTAGATAGGGCCGATTCCACACCCGCTCGCAACGCCAATAACACCAGCACCTACACCCCCGATCAGAACCTGGAAACACTCAAGCAGTTGCGACAGAACAACGATCCAGAGGGAGTTGGCTCACAGTTAGACCAGCTTTTTCGCTCAGCTGCCGTATACGTGACATGCCCTTCGCAGGAACAGCCCGAAGCCCGCGAACGGCTCGCCACAGCATGGGATGACGCTCTCACACTGACAGAAACTCACAATTCACGTGCCCACAAGGCAATGTTGTCACAGGGAATGGACGGATTCATGAGAGCCGTTCAACAGCTTCAAAAGGACCACAATGTCTAACTCATGCACCCTACATACCGGCCAATCGACAGACGGTCGCCCAACCATCGGCACAACACAACGACCCCTCACAGAGTCGTTGTATACCGTTCCCATCGAACTCGATGGCGGCACCATGTTGATCACCACCACGATCAACGTTCCCCACACAACCGAGCGGCTCCCGCTACCCGACTTCACCATGGTCTTCGACGAGGCTAAGCTGCCCACCTGGGTAGATGCCCTGTTCGGCGAAGACGCGGCTGACATCTTCTTCGATACGCTCACAGTCCCTTCGCCGCAACCGAGAACCATCCCCCTCACCCTGTCTGACCTCGCCACAGATCACCTACGCGCAATGGCCCGTTATGCAGAAGGGCTGTGGATCCGACGCTACTGGCCAGCCACAAGAGAAATTCCCATCGAAGACGAGGACGAGTCGTCCCCCCAAACCCACACAGACCTCGGATACGAGGCAATCCCAGCAACCAGCACTTTCCTCACCGACCTCGAACTGGTTGCCCTCGCCGCAGACTCGTTCCTTCGTCCCTTGCTCGGCAATTCCCCCCTCATTGCTACCGTCACCAGTCTCCGATTCGACGACGCCGCACTCATCTTTGACACACGCGAGCGTATTGCTCCGCGATATCGCCCCCTCGTCCTGGAAATCCTCCGCCGATTCTTCGACCTCGCGTCCGACGAGGAATACGACGCTTGCCTCGAAGATCCCACCGCACTGGCAATCGCCACTGAAGCACTCAACACACTTGATGAGGAATTGGAGGCGCACCAACTCGTCGAGAGCACGCCCGCAAACGTCTTCTACATCGTCCCCTTCGAGCTCGGCTGTCCCCCCGACATCGCTGAGGATGATTTGGCGTTAGCCGCAGGCTCCAGCGACCAGCAACAAGGTAGTTTCGACACCCAGGGTGCATCATGGGAAACCGTCATCGATTGGATGAAGAACACCCATTGCCTGTTCGATCCCGCACAACGCGCGCAATGCGTCTCAAGGTATACGCAGGGCAACGGATTTGTGGTGACAGTCAGCGCGCCCCTCGTTGAGGCATTTCCTGAAGGGGTGGAACCCGAGCTCGCATATGCGCGCATCACATGGGAGGACACCGCTGAACCCATAGTCTTCCCTCTCCATCTCAACGCTGAAAGAACAAAGATGGAAGGTTCTGGACAGGTACCCGGACGCCCCACCTCGATAGACGTGGTTTCTGTGGATGACCCCGGCCCCGTAGCACACCCCAGCGAATGCTACGCCATCGAGGAGGACCAAGAGCATGCCCTTGATGGAGCCTCGGCACGCATTCGCGAATGCCGCCTCAGCGAGAACAGCATCGACGAGTACTCATGGACACCGCCAGAGACTCCCCATAGCTTCCCGTGGCTATGCGAGCTGGTCGCAGCCTTCCAAAAGCCTTCAATTATGAGACCAACCAAACCAGAGGAGGGTGCTGGCCTCTGGGAGTAAGTGGTGATTCGGGAGGTATCGCTTCCGTCTACTCATAGTATGGACAGACACAAAGATTCCTCCAACTCCATCATCCTTATTCCCGGTGAATCATCCGCCACCGATTCCCCTTCCTGGTTGACAGCGACGACGGAACACGTCCTCACACGCTCACCCTCAAGCCTCGCACTTATCATCCCCGACGAGGCCTCGGTGCTCGACATTGCGCGAAGAATCGCCGACACTGCACAAACCCTCACCCAGGAGCGTCATGTTCGAACCTCTGCGGCGCTGCTGATCCGAAAAAACGCGAAGCGCGCCGACGCAATCCAAGCGATCCACGCCATTCCGGGACGCATTGCGCTGATCTTCGAACCCCATGACGTCTACCTGCAATCGGACAGCATGACGAAGCCTCTGTGGCATGTTGCCACAGAAGAGGGCCTTCCCCTGATCATCGTGATTCCTCACAGCGAGTGGGAGGAACTGTGCAGCGAAGAGCGTGATGAGAGCCTACCCGCCGGGACGACCGTCATCCACATGGCCCATTCGGTATGCCACCACGAGATCCGCACCCACCTGCTTCGTGAAGCAAAAGAACTCGAAACCTTCCACGGGGTGACGATTCCCTCCGAGACGATCGACGCGGCGGCCGACGCCGTCCCACACGGACGAGACCAGGCCCAGCCTCTCCTCGGCACACACCTGCTCGATCTATGGTCAGCTAGGGCCTCCATGCACGGCCAGGACCTCGTCAAATCGCCCGAATCCTCCCGATCAGGCAGCCCCCACCTCAGCAGCCTCGTCGAACACCTGCGCAAAACGGTCAGGGGACAGGACGAGGCCATCCACACGCTCGCTCAACAGGTGTGCCTGGGGCGCAACGGCCTTCGCATGCGAGCAGACAGGGTATCGAGCGCGGTCTTACTGACGGGAACCACAGGCACAGGGAAGACTCTCCTGGCACAGCAGCTAGCCTCGTTCCTGGGCACCGATCAACTGATTCGCGTCGACATGGCGGCACTCAACTCCGATCATCTCAGCGCGACGCTCCTGGGAGCGCCTCCGGGATACGTCGGCAGTCAGGAAAGGAACGGATGGCTCACAACGAGGATTCAGGAGACCCCCAGAGGAGTTCTTCTCTTTGACGAGGTCGAAAAGGCAAGCCCCGCCATATGGATGCCCCTCTTGCTGGAGCTTCTCGGCAGCGGGACACTCACCGACTTTTCTGGGCGAACAGTCGATTGTCGGGGTTTGGACGTGATTCTCACGGCGAACATCGGCGCGGAAGAGATGACGAGGAATCCTACCGGATTCGGAGAACGCGTGGATCCCCTTCACGCGACACACAAGTCAGTCAGGGACTCAATGCCTCCCGAGGTCTACAACCGCCTCGATGCCGTCGTCGTTATGAATACCCTCGATGACATCAGACTCGGAGCGATTCTCGATGACTGTCTCGCCCACGCGATCGAGACATCGGCGCAGATCGGCTATCAGCTACGTATCAGCGATGGGGCGCGCGAGCGCATGCTGCGGCAGGCAGCCACATGGCCAGACGGGGCCCGACGCCTTCACCGAGAAATAGAAACGTCGATCTTTACACAGCTACTCACCCTGACACCGGGCGCATACCGGCTCGATAGTGGAGAGAAGGGAGGATTCCACATGAATCTAGATCAATGACAACACTGCCCTGACTCAATGACAACAAGGCTCGGGACTCGCCTGTTGGCGAGTCCCGAGCAACCTATGTGTCAGGCGCGTGCCGCGCGCTTTGCGCGGCTACCGCGCCGAGCACGCTTAGCCTTGCGCAACTCCTTCTCCTTCTCCACTTCTTGCTCCCACTTTTCCCAGTACGCTTCAAGCTCCTTCTTGCGCTCCTCATCAGCCATTGCTTGATCCCACAGGAGGAGAGCTTCCTGGCGTGATTCCTCACCTGCTCCCATCACTGCCTCGACGCCAGTAACAAAGGCCCGCTTGCGCGACTCCTTCTTTCCGGCCCGCTTCAGCAAGGCACCCACGTACGTCGCCCTCATCAGTTCCCTGATCAAGGTGCCGAGTTCCTGCTCATCACTAGCGTCACCCTCAAAGAAATCAGATTGTCCGAGACCCTCGTCGCATTCATCCCCGCTGTCGTCATCGTTTCCCAGTTCAACGTCGTCGTCGTTTCCCAGTTCAACGTCGTCATCGTTTCCCTGTTCAATGGACAACTGCCGCTCGTTAATCGAGTCGCGACTCTTGTCGTAGTACCGGGACACATTCTCCTCCTTCATCCCATGAATGAAGAGGTTGCTCCAGATGTGCTCATTGAACTTCGGACTGGTGGCCCGCAGCTCACTGATACCGTTACGCACAGCAGCGCGAATCCCCGGAAGATCATCGTTCGACATACCTACTGCCTCGAGCCACTTATCATCCTCAGACAGGCTATTGCACACCTTATCGAACTCAATATCCCAACGTCTGGGCTTAACGCCACCAACCTTGTATGCCAGCTCACGGACAATCGGCGTCAGGCGAGGATCATCAACTTTCACATTTTTCACCAGGTCCTGTGGCCTCGTATGAAGCTCCAGGGACTTGCGAACCTCGCGACCCCAATCAGAGATCATCGATGACTTGGAAGAATTGAAGAATTTTGTAGTAGCGTCTTCAGACGCCGCATATTCACGATTGAGCTTACACACCCATTGTACCCACACAGTGTAAAAGGGACCCTCGCAATCACTCTGGGACTCTTGGACCCCCTTAAACCCCTTCCACGACTCATCGTTCATCAACTTCCAGAAAATGCTGGGATTCTGACACCCGCAGGTACCACCGTTGTGGGCCATCCTACGAGGGTAAAATCCCCTCTTCCACATCGCCGTCATCATCTTCGAGTAAAACTCGTAGCAACGCACCGGAATCACGGATCCATTCATAGTGAAACCGAGTCGGCGCATCTGATCAACCTGTTCCTTCTTGACAACGAGCACCATCTGCACAGACTTTCCCTCGTCATCAACCAACGGGCACATCCAGAACGTTGCAGCGCGTTCTTGCAGCGAGTAGTCGAAGCGCCGGGCTTTACTCTCCTCACTCTTAGAATCCTCCTTGTCGCTCTTAGCGGCCTCCTTGATGCGCTTGATTTCCTTCCAACGTGCATCGAGCTCATCGACCACTTCTTGAACGCGCGCAACCAGCTCGTTCAACTCTTCCTTGCCTGCCCGAGGTAGACATCCCGCCTCCTCCATCGCGGCCAGGTTCAGCATCCGCTCAATCTCCCGCGCGGTAATGATGTACTTGTTCATGATCGTCCTTCCAGTCGGGAGGGGAAGTTCCCTCGTCTCTCCTGGGCGCTCCGCACAGGGATTGGAAGGGTGGCGATCAACAGAAAGCACGCGCGTGCCCCCGGGGATACAACCCCCGGGGGCACGCATCTGATTACGGGTGTTTTCTGCAGAAAATCAAGGTGCTTGGATGATGACGCGCCTGTTGACAGCCATCAGTTCTTCGATGGGAGTTCCATCTGCATTGGTGTCGACGACCTGATGCGGGCACTCATAACCAAGACCTGTGATAGATGTCACTTTTACTCCGTTGTTCTCGAGGAGACCTGCAACGACCTCCGCTCGCCGTTCAGACAAGTCCTGCCGATGCTCCGCGGTTCCCCACGAACTCGTACAGCCGGTGACGCGCACCTCGCTCACACCACTGCTTCGAATCTGCGCAGCAGCCTCCTGAATGCGAGACTTCACAACCTCCTCGTTACGCAGCACGTCGACGTCTGCCTCGAAACCGACCTCGGTATCCGGCAAGGACACCTCAAGGGACGGTGCCGCGCCCAATTCGAAAGCGCCTACCGGAACGGGAGTTACCTCAGGAACAGCCGGCAGATCGTCGCCGGTAACCTTCATCATCGGCGCATCATCGAAGACTACTTCTCCGTTGGCCGCTGCAATCAGCTTCGTCCACAGGCTCTTGAGACGGTTTTTTGCCGCCGTGTCGAGAAGTGGCTGAGGTTCCTCGACGCTACCAAGGCCAAACCAACGGACGGTCACACCCGTCAAGTCGGGCAGTGTGCCAGCACTGCGCATGCGCTCGATCATCGCGTCGACGTCAGCATGTGGTTCAAGCAGACCCGTATTCTGGAAGGCCATTGCACCAGCCGTAGACACACCGGAATCCACAACCAGGATCGTACGATCACCAGACCCATGAGCCAACGAACTCGCCGCGAGGGACAGCGCGGACAACATATCCGACTCAGGCTTTTCTGCGGGGGTCAGCATGGCCGCCAGAACAGAAACCTCGTAGGTTCGCCGCTCCTTTTTTCGAGCGTTACTGTTCCGCGCCTTGCTGGTCGAATCAATGCTGACGACCAGGCGCGGGACCCCGTCAGCGCTAATGATGTAGAAGGTGCTGCCCATGTGGTCGTCGATCGCGGAGGTGATCTGCTCGGAGGACAGGAGGTCAAAGCTCTGCTGGTTGGAGCGATTCGATGCAATAATCGCAACGGAACCGCTATTCGCACCAGAATTGGCGCTATCGTCGCAGGCCGACAAGGTTAGACCAACGATGGAACAGACGACGATGGACAGGACAGTGGTGATGTATCGGCGCATGCGCCGAATGTGTGTGTTTCTCATACTGATAAGAGACGGAAGACGCTTCTCCGAATAATCACACCAATATCCAACATGTGAGATCGAAACGAGGTGGCCGGGCACCCCGGCAGGGGATGCCCGGCCACGATCACTCACGGACTAGTTCTGCGCCATGCAGTGCGGGCAGACAACGGTCACGTAGTTCCAACTACTGTTGGCCCAGAACGCACGGCCACAGCTCCGGCAGCGGTGGGCCTCAGTGTACGTACCCGTCCTGCGTGCGGACCCAATCTTGGTCGCCACGGTATTCACCTCCTTTCGATTCGTTAGTTTCGGAATGCCTCTACGGAAGCCAGTGATTCTCGTGGATCGGACACAGCCATCCCAGGAGACAGACGCCGCATCCAGTTGCTCTCCAGTTACCCTTGCAGGAAGGACACAGGGTCATGGGAACGTCGTCACACACCAGACATGCGGGACCGGGAGGATCCGGGTGCCTGCGCTTCCATACCCACTCCCACAGGCGAATCATGGTTTTACACCGCCCTCAGGGGACTAGGAGTGATAATTTGGGGATCCTGATCGCGATACGTATCCGCGACCGCCGACGTCGCATCGGGTGCCCCCATATCCTCCAAGAGGGCAATGTCGTATCGGCGACTCCGTTCTTCCGCACAAGGCTGGACCGCATCGATGTCCGCCGCCGTCTCCAGCTCGTACAGATCTTCCTTGGCGAGCAGCGACTCACAGCGACGACGAATGGAAACTTCCTTCTCGCGCGCTGCCTCGAGGCTCTTGTGAATCTTCTTGAGCTGGCCACGATACTTCAACAGCTCGTCGTACAGAGGTTCGTAACCCGCTGCTAACACTGCGGTAAAACTGATCGGCAATAGGAACGATACGACGAACAACACGATCGTCACTACAGGCAAGTTCATTCCGCCATCACTCAATCCCCCCGTATTCTCAAACAGTCGATACAAATATTGGGATGACGTTGCAGCATTCTGGCTCTGTTCTTCACTCAGATGAGAACTACGCAAATAAGCCAATAGAGCTGCGGTACTGCTTGCGAGAAGGATCGTGACAACATCCAGGAACACAGCCATGCGAACGCGGTGCAGCGCGTGCATTTCCCCAGCCGTATGTGCTGACATCAAAGGAATACACGCCAACAAGAGAGCGATCAACAGGGTAGAGAACATATCCGCGTTAAGAACACCCAGCGCACTGTAATCGAATGCAATCTCAGCGAACAGGATCACCAAAAGCACGGCATAAGACCGCCACCGCCGCCATCGCGACAAGGTGCGCGCTTCAGCAAGTCCGTCTCGCCCTTTCTTTTCGATCACGCGCGCTTCGGTCTCGTTAATATTGGCGACGATCCGCTCTTCTTTGGCCTCCAGGTTAGCTACCTTCGCCTGCGCCTTGTCCTCCTCAGCCAACGAGTTGGCGCGCAAATCCGAGTCAATGGACAGCGCTTTGATCAGGCGCTTCTTGAGCAGGGCGCAGTGCAGTTTGACCCAACTGTCCTGAGTCCTGTCGGGCAGACCAGGGTCATTGACCGTGTCAACGTCATGACACCCTGCCCGCACCTGCCTGGCCGCAGCCTGCTCGACCTCATTGATACCCATCTCGGGATACAACACCTCCGGCACCAGCGACATGGCGCTCTGGTGTACGATGTCCTGACTGGATTCAAGAACGTCGGTCTTCTTCGAGGAATTCGGTCCCCGTGCCTTCCACTTGTTGCGCATGTCTTAGATAGACGGAAGGAATCTCCAAAAAAGACACAACCCTTGCCTACCTCGCTCGCACACACGCACTTTTCATTGTGCTCGCGCGGAAACATCTGATTGTAAGGGCAAGTACATCGACTGTGGAGATTCCCTGTTCTCAGGGCCGTGAAGCTCCCGGCACGCTCTGCTCCGACGCAGCCACCAAGTAGCCAACCACCCGATTAGCGGCTCTTCGCATTTAAGGGTGTAGGAGGTGTCGAAGTGGATCGAGGCCAGAGGAGAGATACCCCGCACTCCCCGCTCAGAGAAGAACCCTGAGCGAGCGACCGCAGGACCGGATAGATAACCCCCCGCTCTTCCCACAGGCCTCCGACAGGTACGAGTGCGGGCCCCGAGGATCTCCTCGGGGCCCGCACTATGCGACTACCTACGCGGCAGTAGCAGTCTCATCGAATGTTGCCGCCGCCGTTGTTTCCACCGTTAGCGCCGCCGTTGTTATTGCCGTTGCCGCCACCGTGGTTTCCACCGTTGCCGCCACCGTTGTTGCCGCCGCCGTTGTTTCCACCGTTGCCGCCACCATTGTTGCCGCCGCCGTTGTTTCCACCGTTGCCGCCACCATTGTTGCCGCCGCCGTTGTTGCCGCCGTTCCCGTTGCCGTTCCCGTTGCCGTTTCCGTTCCCGTTGCCGTTTCCGTTCCCGTTGCCGTTTCCGTTGCCGTTCCCGTTGTTGGAATCCCTGGTCGGCTCATCGGAGGGAACTCCCGACTGAATCGGATTGTTCTCAGGCTCGTTCGAAGACTGCGGGGTGTCGATCGTGCTGGTGGGGAGCGGGATGGGCGAGTAGTTCTGACCCGGACGGTTCGAATCGACCTTCCAGGTGAAGTCGCTGCCCGGCAGATTCTTCGTCACAGGCTTCATGTACTTGATCCACACGTCCACCGGCCAGTCGCCGCCATGGAACTGGTCGAGACCACCAACGTCGTCCAGGGGCACCGAGTTACCGAGTTCATCCGACTGGTACATGGACACGGCCGTGACCATGCCGGGCACGAAACCAATGAACTGCGCCGACAACTGGTCGGAAGACGTACCGGTCTTGCCCGCCGTCACCAGGCGATCAATCGCCTGGTCGACATTGTTCGCGGTACCGTCGCCCTTCGTGACGGCCTCGAGGGCCGGCATGATGGACGACACCTCTTCGACATCGAACACACGGACTGGATCCACGTCGCCGCTGAAGAGCAGCTTGTTGCGGGAATCCTCGACCTTCTTGACGATGTGTGCGCTGACGCGCTCGCCACCGTTCGCGATCGTCGAGTAAGCGGTCGCCAAGTCGATGTTGTGCGGGGACGCCGAACCCAGGACGTTCAGAAGTTCATCGGTCAGGCCAAACGTATCCTCGGGAATACCCGCGTCGACCGCGGCCTGGAGGGTGTTCTTAGGCCCCACGTCGTCGTTAAGGGCCACGTAGGCCGTATTCATCGAATACTCGGTTGCACGCACCAGCGTCACGTTGTCGAAGGAATAGCCACCATCGTTCGCGACGGCCGTATCCAGGCCTTCGAAGTACTGCGGCGACTTACCCGAATAGATGTCATACACCGAGCCTCCCAGGCGCGCATTGGCCAGCAGGGCGAAGGGCTTGAAAGACGAGCCCGCCATCGCGATGTCCTGCGTGACCGCATTCTGCTGACGCTCGTCGAAATCCGGACCCGCGTACTCAGCGAAGATCTCACCAGTGGCCGGGTCCATGGAGGACAGTGCGACGTGCTGATACTTGGGATCCCAGCCACGGATCTTGTTCATGGACTCGGCGGCCTCGACGGCCTCATCCTGGTAGTCCTTGACGATCGTAGAGGTGATGCGCAGGCCGCCCTGGCTGATCTTGTCCTCATCGAACTGGCCGGAGGCCAGCAGCTCGGACTTAACCTGTGCCATCAGGTAGCCATTGGTGCCGGACATGGACTCGCTGTTGAGCGTGTCGGGGTCAATCGTCTCGGGGAACACCGCCGCATCCCTCTGGGCCTGCGTGATCCAGCCGTCCTCCACCATGAGATTCAGGTCGCGCTCCCAGCGCTCCTTCGCCTTCCCGGGGCTGATGGCGGGGTCCCACGCGGAGGGTGCGGGAATAACCGCGGCGATCAGCGCGGCCTCGGACAGGGTCAGGTCGGTTGCACCATGGCCGAAGTAGGCCTGCGCAGCAGCGTCGATGCCGTAGGCACCACGACCGAAGTAGATCGTGTTCATGTAGGCACCGATGACCTCGTCCTTGGACTTCTCACGGTTGATCTTGAGCGCGAGCACGGATTCCTTGAGCTTGCCACCGTAGGTATCCGTGGTCTTACCGACGAAGTATCGCTCAACGTACTGCTGAGTGAGGGTCGATGCACCCTGCCGTGCTCCGCCGCGCAGATTGTTGACGAGCGCGCGGAGGATACCCTTGACGTCAACGCCGGAGTTCGTGTAGAACGTGCGGTCCTCGGAGGCGACGATCGCCTTGGACACGTAGTCGGGAAGCTTGGTCGTGTCGATGATCTGCCTATTGATCTCGCCGAGGCTACCCATCTCGGTCGTGCCGTCCGCGTAGTAGACGGTCGTCTTCTGCGCGAGCGCCAGGTCAGCCGGCGCGGGCACGCTGAGCGTGTTGTACAGGTACAGAAACACGGCCATGCCGATGATAAAAAATCCCAGGAAGACGGTCAGGATTCCAAAGCCGATGCGCTTGGCCCAGCGGAAACGCTTCTTCTTGGGACCCTTCTTGTCACTCGACGAGGCCGTGGCGGCCTTCGTCGATGAGCCGGAGGCATGCGCAGAGTGCGACGGGCGACGCGGGGGCAGGTGTTCCTGCCCGGACGCGCTCTGGCTGCCCGGTTCGACGTTGCCGTTCCCGTTGTTCTTTCCGTTGCTAGTCGCCACGTGTTCGCCCTTTCAGCGGATTGTTGTACCTCTAGGTTAACCGTGTTTCCTGAAAGTTCACCACGGAATGGGCACAAACACGTTGGGGGTGGGTGCGCGTGATAGCGTACCCACCCCCGGATGTTTTTCCGTCAGTGCCCCCTGATCAGGACCACTGTTCCTCGGGACGACCATCGAGCGCCCACAGGGTGTGGAACACACCCTCCTTGTCTACCCGGCGGTAGGTATGGGAGCCGAAGAAGTCGCGCTGGCCCTGGATGAGGGCGGCAGGCAGGCGCGTCGCGCGGATCTGGTCGAAGTAGGCCAGGGACGAGGCGAACACGGGGATCGGAACGCCGGCGAGGGCCGCCTGGGACACGACGCGGCGCAGCGCGGGCGTGCACTCCTGGAAGCGGGTCGCAAACGGCTCTGCGGCCAGCAGCAGCGGCAGATCCGGGTCGGCCTCGTAGGCGCGGGTGATGTCGTCGAGGAAGGCGGCGCGGATGATGCAGCCCGCGCGCCAGATGCGAGCCAGGGCACCCTTGTCGATGCCCCACTCGTACTCGGAAGCCCCGGCCTCGATCTCGTCGAAGCCCTGCGAGTAGGCGACGATCTTGGAGGCGAAGAGCGCCTGGCGCACGTCCTCGATGAACGCAGCCCGGGCCTCGTCCGATTCGATGATGAGCGCGGAGGCGTTGCCCGCGAGCGTCTGCCCGGCTGCGCGCTGGGCGGGCTCGGAGGATGCGCCGCGCGCGAAGGTCGCCTCGCCGATAGCGGTGACGGGCACGGCCAGGTCGAGGGCGGTCTGCACCGTCCACTTACCGGTGCCCTTCTGGGAGGCGGCGTCCACGATGAGATCGACGAGCGGACGACCGGTTTCGGCGTCCACCTGGCGCAGGACCTCGACGGTGATCTCCATGAGGTAGGAGTTGAGCTCGCCCTCGTTCCAGGCGGCGAAAATGTCGGCAATCTCGGCCGGCGTCGCGCCCAGGCCCTCGCGCAGGAGGGTGTAGGCCTCGGCGATGACCTGCATGTCCGCGTACTCGATGCCGTTGTGCACCATTTTCACGAAGTGGCCGGCGCCGTTCGCGCCGATGTACGTACAGCAGGGCACGCCGTCGTAGGTGCCGGCGATGGCCTCGAACATGGGGCCGAGGCGGTCGTACGAGGCCGGGGTGCCGCCGGGCATGATGGAGGGACCCCACAGGGCACCCTCCTCGCCGCCAGAGACGCCCGCGCCGACGAAATGCAGGCCGCGCTCGGCGGCCCACTTCTCGCGGCGGATCGTGTCGGTGAACAGGGAGTTACCGCAGTCGACGATGATGTCGCCCTCGTCCATGAGGTCGGCGAGCTGGCCCATGACGGCGTCGGTCGAGGGGCCGGCCTGGACCATCATGATGGCGACGCGCGGGGTGCGAAGCGATGCGACGAAGTCCTCGAGCGTGGAGGCGGGCACGAAGGTGGCCTCGTCCCCGTGCTCGGCCATGAGCTTGTCGGTGCGCGCGGGCGTGCGGTTAAAGACGGCGGTCGCGTAGCCGTTGCGAGCCAGGTTGCGGGCGAGGTTCGCGCCCATGACTCCCAGGCCGTACACGCCGATGTCGGCGGAGGCCTTCTCGGGGGTAAACGTGCTCATGCGGTGACTCTCCTAACGTATAGGTCAGTTGTCACCAGAGTACGTCCGTGGCAGGTGGGGGTGCACCGCGCGCGGGCGTGAGGATGGTCGCGCCCGCTCCACTGACGAGGCCGCTCACCGCCGCGCCACCGGCGCACTTACGTCTCGGCGGGGCTGTGCGCGGGGTCTGCGGGGTCTAGTCCTGGGCCTGTCGGGCGGCCTTCGCGGCGGCCTTACGGGCCTTCTTTTCGGCGACCTTTGCTTCCCAGCGGGCTTGCTGCGCCTGGTATTCCTCGGCCAGGGCGCGCACGTCGTCGGAGGCCCACCACGCTAGGAGTGCCTCGCGGGCTGCCTCCTCGCCCAGCGGTCCGCGCTCCATGCGCAGCTCCAGCAGGTAGTCGCGGGCGATCTTGACGGCGCGCGAGGGGCGAAGCCCCAGGATGTCCATGATCTGGTCACCGTCGAGGTCGGGGCGGATCGCGTCGAGTTCCTCCTGTTCGCGCAGGGCGGCGATACGGGCCTCGAGGTCGTCGTAGGCCGCCGACAGGAAGTTGGCCTTGCGACGGTTGCGGGTCGTGCAGTCGGCGCGCGTGAGGCGGTGGAGGCGTTCGAGGAGGTCGCCCGCGTCGGCCACGTAGCGGCGCACTGCGGAGTCGGACCATGCGGCCTCGCCGTAGCCGTGGAAACGCAGGTGTAGCGCGACCAGCGTGGACACGGCCTCGATTGTCGCCTTGTCGAAGTGCAGGGCCTTCATGCGCTTGCGCGTCATCTTCGCGCCCACGATCTCGTGGTGGTGGAAGGACACGGTGCCGTTCTTCTCGAAGCGGCGGGTCGCCGGCTTGCCGACGTCGTGCATGAGTGCCGCGAAGCGCAGGACGAAATCGGGGGCGGGCACGGGGCCGTCCGGGCCGGTCTCCAGGTCCATGGCCTGCTCGACGACGGTGAGGGTGTGCTCGTAGACGTCCTTGTGGCGCTTGTGCTCGTCAACCGTGGAGACCAGTGCAGCGACCTCGGGCAGGACGATATCGGCGACGCCCGTGTGCACCATCAGCTCGATGCCGCGGCGCGGGTAGGGCGAGATGATGAGGCGCTCGAGTTCGGCGCGGATGCGCTCAGCGGACACGATCTCCAGGCGCGAGGCCATGGTTTCCATGGCGTTCATGACGTCCAGGTCCACGTCGAGGCCCAGCTGGGCGCTAAAGCGCGCGGCGCGCATGATGCGCAGCGGGTCGTCGTCGAAGGACTGCTCGGCGGACACGGGGGTGCGCAGGTTGCCGTCCGCGAGGTCCGCCAGGCCGCCGCAGGGGTCGACCAGGGCCATCTGCGGCAGGCGCATCGCCATCGCGTTGACCGTAAAGTCGCGGCGCGTCAGATCGCCTTCGAGCGTGTCGCCGAAGGTCACCTCAGGCTTGCGCGACCCGATCTCGTACTCGTCGGTGCGATACGTCGTCACTTCAACGACCACGTCGCCGCGGCGCCCGCCGATCGTGCCGAACTCCTTGCCGATGTCCCATGTCGCGTTGCCCCACTGGGCCAGCAGTTCCTCGGTGCGCTCGGGACGCGCGGAGGTCGTCATGTCAAAGTCGTGCGGAGTCACACCCAGGAAAGCATCGCGCACCGGTCCACCAACGAGCGCGAGTTCCTCCCCGGCCTGGTCAAAAATCGTGCCGAGTTCCATAATTGCGGGCGGGAGTGCCGCGAATGTCTTCGTGGCGTTGGCCATGAGGGTAGGAATGTCCGTCGTTCCGGCGTTTTGCGGGGTCACGGGGCCGTTGATCGGGGAAGCTGACTGGGTACTCATCGCCTCTAAGCATGCCAGGAAAGCGCCCTAGCCGACTACCGGGGGCCGCCCACCGGCTAAAGTGGAGTCATGCCTGCACGTTCAGTTGACCGCCGATCCGGGGTTCCGAGACCCCCGCGTCGGTCTGCTTCCATGCGCGCGGGCCGCTCTCACCTGCCGATTTCCGCAGAAACCAGCGCGGGCGGTATTGTCGTGGACGTGCGTGACGGAATTCCCTATGCAGCGCTTATCGCGCGACGCAATCGAGCGGGGCGTATCGAGTGGTGCCTGCCCAAGGGTCACCTGGAGGGTTCCGAGACCCCGCAGCAGGCGGCGCTGCGCGAGGTCGCCGAGGAAACCGGCATCCACGGGCGCATCATTCGCCACCTGGCGTCGATCGACTACTGGTTTTCCGGCAACGACCGCCGCGTCCACAAGGTCGTTCACCACTACCTAATGGACTACGAGTCCGGTACGATCACCGTCGATGGAGATCCTGATCATGAGGCCGAGGCCGCCGCATGGGTTCCCCTGCGCGACGTGTCGCGTCAGCTGGCCTACCCCAACGAACGCCGCATCGTGTGCATCGCCCTCGACCTGCTGTATCGGGATAGCCGTGGCTAGGCGCGGCAGGTGGGTCGCCGCCCTGTGCGCGGCGCTGATGATTCTGCTCGGTCTCTCCGTTCACGAGGCCGGGGCAATTCCCGTACATTCGGCGACGTCCGCGCAGGATCAGTCGCGCCCCTCCGTGATGGGTACTGTGTCCGCAGATTCGGGACTCTCGGTATCGATTGACTCTCTGTCGCCTCGGATCATTACGACCGAGGAAGAAGTGGTTATTTCTGGCACGATCCGCAACGATTCGCCGACGACGCTGGCCTCTGTCTCCGTCGATGTGTTCGTTGCTAACGAGACACCCATCTCTGTTTCGTCGATGACGACACAGCTCAGCGAGGACGAACCC
Organism: Actinomyces sp. ICM47; assembly: GCF_000278725.1. Taxonomy (GTDB): domain Bacteria; phylum Actinomycetota; class Actinomycetes; order Actinomycetales; family Actinomycetaceae; genus Pauljensenia. The sequence goes on from NZ_ALCA01000065.1 coordinate 21,038, forward strand.
GACGCCACGCACGTCGCTTCCTCGACGCTGACCGACGTACGCCGCAGCGTGACCACACCTTTTGAGATTCGTATCCCCACCTCCTCCCTGCCGCTGACCGACACCGAGGAGTGGGGGCCTCGCATCACGACCGTCACTGCGACCTCCGGCGACTTCTCCGGCAAGGACCGCACAATCCTCGTGTGGGACTCCGGCGCACAGGTCGCCCCCTCCCGTGTGTCCGCGGTGGTTCCCTGGACCTCAGGAAACGCCGCATCAACTCAGGCCGAGCGTTCCGCGGTCCTGACCCTGGCCGGAACCTCGGGCGTCACCCTCGCCGTCGATCCTCTCCTGATCCCTCGCGGCCCCCAGCCCACGACCAAGCACAGCCCCACCCCATCCGCGTCCGCAACCGAGGATGAGGCGCAGTCGGAGGGACAGTCGGAGCAGTCGGGGCAGTCCGACGCCCCCACGGCCTCGCCGAGTCCGTCCGCCTCCGCCGCACCGACGCCCGCGCCCACCGCGACCGACCCGGCGCAGCGCTCGCGCGACCTCCAGGCCGAGGCCTTCGTGTCCTCGTTCATGTCGACCGCCTCCGAAATCATCGCGCTGCCCGACGCCGATGCGGATCTCGGGGCCCTCGCACTGTCCGGCAACACCGGCTTCTGGGGCCTGGCCTCCGAATCCATCAACGCTTTCCCGGGCACGCCGCGCGCGGCCGGCTGGGTCGCGCCGAGTCACGCCCACAATCCCGGCGCTCCGAATCCCTCCGCGACCCCGTCGACATCCCCCACGGCCTCGCCGTCGGCATCCGCGACGCCCAACCCGACCCCCTCCGCGACCGGTCCGAGCGGAACCATGACTTCCAAGCCCGACTCGGGTCCTACGATCCTGCGCAACGTCGGCTGGCCCGATGACGCAACCTTCGGCACAACCTTCCTGTCCAACTTCGCCGCGGCCGACCAGATCGCCATCGCCCCGACCTCGGCACTGACCCCCACTGACGAGGTCCCCTTCACCTCCATGGCGCGCGTCAACGTCAACCCGACGACCGGTGAGACCTCGACAAACGGGACGGGCGCGCACGTCCTCGCCCAGCAGGCAGACATCTCCTCGATCCTGTCGTGGAATGCTTCCGGCGGCGACGCACTCGACGCAGAGCAGGCCCTCACCGCCATCACGGCGATCATCGCGCGCGAACGACCCTCCTCCTCGCGCACCCTGTTCGCGACGGCAGCGCGCGGAACCACCATCAACGACCGCCTCGCCAGCCGCGCCAGCGCGCTCTTCTCGCCGCGCTGGGTCACCGCCACGAGCTTCACGGACATGGCCACCAGCGAACCCACGGACGTCGAGCGCGCCACCGTCGGCACGGGCACCCTCGCCGACGACACGGCGAGCGCCATCACCGAGATGTCGACCTCGCTGACGCTGCTCATTCCACTGGCGAACGCAACGGACGACCCCGACGCAGTCTTCGACTCGGTCACGCCCCAGGTCCTTCCAGCATTGACTGCCGGGCGCACCCCCTCCGAGCAGCTGGACTCCGCGACCGCCATGACCAGCCAAGTGACGACCATGCTATCCTCGGTGACCGTCGAACCCTCCTCGGCGGTTAACCTGATCAACAAGTCCGCGAACTTCCCCGTCCTGATCCGTAACAACCTGGACTGGCCGGTACGCGTCGACGTCACCCTCATCCCCGACGACCCGCGACTGCGTGCCACCCCCGCACAATCCCAGCTGCTGGCCGCGCGCGGTGCCACCACGGTCGAAGTGCCCGTCGGCGCGATCGGCAGTGGCAACATCGAAGTCACTTACAAGGTCACAACCCCCGACGGCCACATCCTGGACGACTCACAAACCGTTTTCGTGCGCATGCGCGCCGGCTGGGAAGATGCAATCACCGCGGTTATCGCCGCGCTCTTCGGCCTCCTGTTCCTCGTCGGCATCACGCGTTCGATCCGTGGGCGATCCAGGCGCAAGGCCGAGGCCTCCACAGCTTCCGGGAGTACCGACGAACCCGTCAGCTCAACCGAGGCACCCCAGGGGGCATCCGCCCCCGAGACACACCCCGAGGACCCAGAGAAGGCCTCGGACACCGCAGACGAGAACACCGACTCGAAGACCGCCACGACGAAGGAGACCCCATGAGCTCGAAAACGCCAGGCCGATCGATCCTGAGGGCATCGGCGCTGATGGCGTCGGGAACCATGGTGTCGCGCATCCTCGGCTTTATCCGAAACGCGATGCTGATCGCCGCAGTCGGCGCCACCGCAGGCGGCGTGGGTGCGGCCTTCCAGACCGCCAACACGCTGCCGAACACCGTGTTCAACCTGCTTGCCTCCGGCATCTTCGACGCGGTGCTAGTTCCCCAGATCGTCGGCGCGATCAAGCGACGTAACGACGGTGACACCTACGTTAACCGCCTGCTGACGCTCGCTGGCACGGTCCTGTTCGTCGTCACCTTCATCACGATGGTGCTCGCGCCCCTGCTCGTCATCATCACGGCCGCCGGCTACACCGAGGACATCCGTAACCTCGCGATCCTCTTCGCGCTTCTGTGTCTGCCGCAGCTCTTCTTCTACGGCCTGTATAACCTGCTCGGCGAGCTCCTCAACGCCCGCGAAATCTTCGGCCCCTACATGTGGGCACCCGTCGTCAACAACGTCGTGGGCATCGCCGGCCTCGCCCTGTTCCTGGGCATCTGGGGCGGTGCCCCCAACGGCGGTATCCCCGCAGGCGACATCACCTCAGCCCAGTTCTGGGTCTTGGCTGGCTCGGCGACCCTCGGCGTCATCTGCCAGGCCCTGTGTCTGCTGTGGCCGATGCGTCGCGCGGGCATCTCTTTCAAGCTGGACTTCCACTTCCGCGGCACTTCCTTCGGCTCGATGCCGCGCGTGGCCGGCTGGACGTTCGCAACCCTCGGCGTCTCGCAGGTCGGCGTCCTGTCGACTAACAACCTGGCCGCGATGGCCGACGGCTTCATCGGCCGCAACGGTACCCAGGGCGGCGTCGTCGGCATCCTTGCCTATTCGACGGCGTTCATGATCTTCATGGTCCCCCAGTCGCTCATCACCGTGTCCCTGACGACCGCAATCTTCACGCGCATGGCCGGTGCCGTCGCCGACGGCGACGACCGTGCGGTGGCCGACAGCTACCATCTGGGCGTCCGCACAATCACGTCGCTGACCCTCGTGGCCGCGGCCATGCTCATGGCCGGCTCGGTGCCCATGATGGAGATCGCGATGGCCGCCAAGGGCGGGGATCCCGAGGCTGTGACAGCCTACGCCCTCGTCCTGACTTCGCTGATGCCCGGCGTCGCCTCCACGGGCATGGTCCTCATGAGCCAGCGCGTCTTCTTCGCCTACGAGGACGTCAAGCCCGTGTTCCTCATGGGTATTGGCCCGACGATCATCCAGGTGATCGTGGGCTGGTCCCTGTACGCGATGACCGGCGCGCGCTGGTGGGTTATTGCCGCGTCCCTGGGCGAGACGGTCTGCCGTCTCACGCAGGGCATCATCGCTGTCGTGTGGGTTTCCCGCCAGAACCGTTACGTGGATCGAGTGGGCCTGCTGCGCTCCTACGTGTCCTTCCTGGTGGCCGCCATCGTGGCAGGTATCGTCGGATTCGGTGTCCTGTCCCTGATGGGCATCCACACGGATACTTCCTCGACCCTGGCACGCATGGGTATCGCCGCTGTCAAGCTGACCATCGTCTCGGCAATCACCGGCTTCGTGTACCTGCTGTTCCTGCGCTTCGTTTCTCCGCGCGAATCCGCGACGATGATGCGCCCCCTCCTGACCCGCCTGCGCGTCCCCGCCTCTGTGGTGAACATCCTGGCAGCGTCTTCTACGCCGACCGCTGACGGAGCTGCGATAATGGTGTCAAACACACCCGACCAGACGGAGGAAGCGATGGCCCCCACGCCTGAACCGACCGGCGACGAGAAGAAGATGCCGTCGTTCGACGAGGTCGTTGACCCCTCGCCGATCCCTGTGCCTCCGGCGAGTCCCTCCCCCGCCTCGGAAGACGCCTCCGTTCCGCCAATTCCAGATGCTCTGCCGACCCCCGCGCCCGTCGTAGCTCCGGCCATCGCACCCGCGACGCAGGCTCCTGCCGTGAACCCGGGTTTCATCGAGGCAGTGGTCGCGCCCGCTGTCGATGCCGTCGCTGAAGCGACGGATGCCGCCAGCGCGCAGCCGATCCCAGAGAGCCTGACTGAGGTTGACGTCAAACCGGTGAGCAACGAGGCCGCGGACGCGGCCGAGGTTCCCGCCACCGCCTTCCCGGTCGCTCCCACGCCACCCAAGTCCACCGCCAGCGGCTACGAACGCGAGGGGGCCGCCTTCCAGACGGACTTCCCACACCCGGAGCCGCTTACCGACGCACCCTCAACCCACCAGATCCCGCGCATCCAGCCGCTCGCACCCGAGCCACCCGCCTCTGCGAAGATCCCTGACGGCACTCACGCCCCCGCTGACGCCACGGCAGTGATCCCCCCGATCACCGCCGCTGTGGCCGCCCAGGCAGCCGCCCAAGCCGAGCAGCAGGCCGCTGAGGCTGCCCCGACCTCGTCAGACGAGAAGAAGACAGCCGAGAGTTCCGATCACCTCATCGACCCGACGAGGCCCGCGCTGATCTTCGGTGCCATCGTGTTCCTCTTCGGCGCGATCTGGGGTCCGTGGATGGCGACCCGCCCGGTCACCGACCTCAATCTGGCACAGTCGCTGCGCGAGGCTACCACGCAGGTGCAGTCTGACAACACGCCCGCGCCGAACCTGACGACCACTCCCCCGCCCGCGCCCTCCGTGACGCCCGTGATCTCCTCCGTGCAGGTCCTGTCGTGGAACAACGACGACGGCGACCACCCGGACCGCGCGATCAACATGATCGACTCGAACCCGTCGACGTCGTGGAGTTCGCGCTGGTTTGATAACAATCAGTTCCGCGACGACACCTCCGTGACTATCGTCGTCAAGCTGCAGCAGAAGGCCACCGTGTCCTCGGTGACCCTGCACATGGATTCAGCCACCTCCGGCGGCGAGCTCGTCGTGCGTAACGTCACCGATCCGACGAAGCCGCGCGAGGGAACAGAACTGGCCACCTCGTCGTTGTCCCCGACGACGACGATTACACTGCCCCAGCCTGTCGAGACCGACTCGATTGCGCTGCAGTTCCGCTCGATGCCCAAGGGTCAGGACGGACGCAACTGGGCGTGGATCTCCGAGCTCACCGTCCAGTAAACCCTGAAGGAGGGTACATGTCTTTCGTGACGATTCCGGGCCTCGTGACGGCCGAACCTACCGAGGCCGCCGCTCCCGTCGACGCCTCGATCCCCTCGGTCGAGGTCCCCGAGGACGCCACCGTCCACGACGTCGTCATCATCGGCTCGGGTCCGGCCGGTTACACGGCTGCGGTCTACACGGCGCGCGCCGGCCTCGCCCCCATCGTGCTGGCCGGTCAGCTGGCCGCGGGTGGCGCGCTCATGACCACGACCGAGGTCGAGAATTTCCCCGGTTTCCCGGAGGGCATTCAGGGTCCCGAGCTCATGGACAACATGCGCGAGCAGGCCGAGAAGTTCGGCGCGGACGTGCGCTACGAGGATGTCGTCGCCGTCAACTTCGAGGGCGACGTGAAGGCCGTGGCGACCGAGGACGAGGTCTTCTACGCGCGCGCCGTCATCCTGGCCACCGGCTCGGAGTACCGTCACATGAACGTGCCTGGCGAGGAGGAGTTCTCCGGCCGCGGCGTCTCCTACTGCGCGACTTGCGACGGCTTCTTCTTCAAGGATCGTCGCCTGGCCGTCATCGGCGGCGGCGACTCCGCGATGGAGGAGGCGACGTTCCTGACGAACTTTGCCTCTGAGGTCGTCGTCGTGCACCGCCGCGACGCCCTGCGTGCCTCGCGAGTCATGGCTGAGCGCGCCCTGAATAACCCGAAGATCTCCTTCGAGTGGAACGCGACCGTCGCCGAGGTCCTCGGTGACGAGGCCGTGACCGGCCTGCGCCTGGCGTCCACAGTGGACGGATCCACCCGTGAAATCGCCGTGGACGGCGTCTTCGTTGCGATCGGCCACCTGCCCCGCACGGGCTTCCTGCGCGGCCAGGTCGCCCTCGACGAGGCCGGCTACATTACGGTCGACGAGCCATCGACGCGCACGTCCGTGGCGGGCGTGTTCGCGTGCGGCGATGCCGTGGACCACACGTACCGTCAGGCCATCACGGCGGCTGGCTCCGGCTGCCGCGCCGCCCTGGACGCGGAGCGCTGGCTGGCGTCCCTGGGCGACCAGGCGTGATCTCCCCCACTCCAACCGGCGCTGCGAGCGCTGGCGCGCCCCGGCCTCGTACCTGCCCGTGTGGGTCGGGAGCGATGCTGGCGCAGTGCTGCGGGCGATACCTGGATGGCGAGGCGGTGCCGACCGCCGAGGCACTCATGCGCTCGCGCTACACGGCGTTCGCGCTGCGCGACGAAAACTACCTGTTCCGCACCTGGCACCCGCGCACGCGTCCCGCTCCCCCGTACTGGGTCGAGGGAACGCAGTGGATCGGCCTGCAGATTCTTGGGGCCGAGGCCGGGGGTCCTTCCGACGAGGAGGGGACCGTCACGTTCGTGGCCTCGTGGCGGGACGCGCTAACGGGAGAAACCGGGCAGATGCGTGAGCGTTCGCGTTTCTCGCGCCGGGCTGGGCGCTGGGTGTATGACTACGGTGCGAATGACTGACACTACGGTAGGATTTTCATATGCTTGTTCGTCGACTTCTGTCACCCCCCGTTATCGTCGGGGCTCTTCTCGTCGTAGCGGTTGCTATCGCCGGTGATTTCATTACAAATCCCCTGCCGATCGACACCGCCGTGTGGTCCAACTTCATCGAGTCACGCTCTCCCGCGATGAATACGTTCATGACGGGCGCGTCCTGGCTGTTTGATCCAAAGCGCGCCATCGTCTTGGCGCTGGTGGTCGCGGCCGCCGTCTGGTGGTTCGCCAAGAAGGTCGTGCACGCGCTCTACGTCCTGTCGTCAGTTGTGCTCTCGGCTGCGAATAGCTTCGTGATTAAGCACCTGTACGAGCGTCCCCGCCCCGAAGAGGCGTACCGCTTGATCACTGAGGACGGCTACTCCTTCCCGTCGGGTCACGCGACGGTCGTCACGGCGCTGGTGGTCTCCCTCGTGATGGTGATGACGATGACGCGCGTCGGGCGCGAGATTCGTCACCTGCTGTGGGTCGCCGCGGTCGTCTTCATCGCGTTTATCTGCGTGACGCGTCTGTACCTGGGTGTCCACTGGGTGACGGACGTGCTGGGCGGTTGCAGTGTCGGCCTGGGTTCCACGCTGATCCTGTCGCCGTTCATGCTGCGACCGAACGCGTTGCGTTGGGTTCGCTAAGCTCACATCTTATTGCTGCTAGTGCGCCCGGGGCTACGGCCCCGGGCGCTTCTGTATGCGCCTGTGAGGCCCGATCACACCCCGACATGGACTCGTACCCGCCTCGGCTCCAAAAGGCCTGCAGAGGCCCCGGAGAGGCCTTACCGGACACCTCGCGTAGAACAATCCCCACTGTCCTGATCAGTATCCTCCCGCCTGGGGCCGCCACACACGAAACCACGTGAGTCCGCAGTGTGGAGGGCGCCGCAGAGCCCGGAGGGCACGACCGCGGTATCCGTGGGCGGCGGCAGGGCCTGGCCACCACACACAACGACACAGCGCCGCAGGTGCGGAGGGCGCCGCAGGGCCCGGAGGGCACGACCGCGGTATCCGTGGGCGGCGGCAGGGCCTGACCGCCACACACAACGACACAGCGCCACCGGTGCGGAGGGTGCCGCCGGTGCGGAGTGTGCCAGAGGGCCCGGAGGGGATGACCGCGGTGTCCATGGGCGGCGG
>NZ_ALCA01000066.1 GCF_000278725.1 Actinomyces sp. ICM47
CGCGAGATCGCCACACGCGAGCCTGCGGCTCGGAGTGGTCGATCTCGAAGCCCGGCCAGGCCCTGCCGCCGCCCTCAGACACCCGGGAATGCGCCTTGGCCCGACGGTACCCTCCACACTGGTGGCGCGGGTGCGTCGTGGGCGGCCAGGCCCGAACGTGGCGGATCCACGGCCTCGGCGCAGAATTACCGTGCACACGACGGCGTGTGCGAAAAATGTGACGGATTGAACGTGAGCGAACCGACAGAGCATAGCACTATCGCCCGGGGTGCGCATGCCGTAGAGTAGTTCCTTGGGCGTATCCACATGTCATCCCTGACAGGGGTGTGCCCAGCGGCATCCGCCGCAACCTATCCGAGACATGTAGAGGATAAACGGAGGATATGGCGAAGAAAGACGGCGTCATTGAGATGGAAGGCACGGTCGTTGAGGCCTTGCCTAACGCGATGTTCCGTGTGGAACTCAAGAATGGCCACGTGGTTCTCGGCCATATTGCGGGAAAGATGCGTCAGCACTACATCCGCATCCTGCCCGAGGACCGAGTTGTCGTCGAGCTGAGCCCCTACGACCTCTCCCGAGGCCGTATCGTCTACCGCTACAAGTGACCCGACACAAACTGCCCGACGGGCAGTGGAGGTAACAACCATGAAGGTCAAGCCGAGTGTCAAGAAGATCTGTGACAAGTGCAAGGTGATTCGTCGCCACGGCAACGTCATGGTCATCTGCGACAACCCCAGGCACAAGCAGCGCCAGGGCTGAGACCCGCTGCGACCCGCGGGGCATCACGCCCCACAGCATCACTCTAAGCGCCCACCCGTGGGCGACCCTCGGTTCGGAGGCCGGGGCCGGGCTGCTCGCCCGGACTGAGCGATGACGACCTCCGATGAACAACTGGAGCAACATCACCATGGCACGTATTGCCGGCGTCGACCTCCCCCGCGAGAAGCGGCTCGAGATCGCGCTCACATACATCTACGGAGTCGGCCGCACCCGCGCGGCAGAGACCCTCGCCGCCACCGGCGTCAGCCCGGACACCCGCGTCAAGGACGCGACGGAAGAGGATCTCGTTAAGCTTCGTGACTACATTGAGGCAAACTTCAAGGTTGAGGGTGACCTCCGCCGTGAGGTTCAGGCCGACATTCGTCGCAAGATCGAAATCGGTTCGTACCAGGGCCTTCGCCACCGTCGTGGCCTGCCGGTCCACGGTCAGCGCACCAAGACCAACGCGCGTACCCGCAAGGGTCCCAAGCGCACCGTTGCAGGCAAGAAGAAGGCCAAGTAAGGCCTAGGAGAGTCCGTCCCCTCGGGGACGCTTTCCGCGACAAGAAGGAACTGAACCAGAAATGGCAGCAGCAAAGACCTCGCGCTCGGGCGGTGCCCGCAAGCCGCGTCGCAAGATTTCGAAGAACGTCACCAACGGCCACGCCTACATCAAGTCGACGTTCAACAACACCATCGTTTCCCTGACGGACCCCACCGGCGCGGTTGTCGCCTGGGCGTCCTCCGGCCAGGTTGGCTTCAAGGGTTCGCGTAAGTCCACCCCCTTCGCCGCGCAGCTCGCGGCCGAGGCGGCGGCTCGTCGCGCCCAGGAGCACGGCATGAAGAAGGTTGACGTCTTCGTCAAGGGCCCCGGCTCCGGTCGTGAGACCGCGATCCGCTCCCTGCAGGCCGCCGGCCTCGAGATCGGCTCGATTCAGGACGTCACGCCTCAGGCCTTCAACGGCACCCGCCCGCCGAAGCGCCGCCGCGGCTGACTTGTGGACGGGAGGGCGCGTCCCTCCCCACGTCTGAACCTTCGCGTTCACACTCCCTTAGCCTGCTCACGCAGGTTCCCACATCCGGTGTCATATAGCGGGCACCGGTCAGAAAGGAATAGACGTGCTCATTGCAGAGCGACCCATCCTGACCGAAGAAAAGGTCAGCGACCTGCGCTCCCGTTTCACCCTGGAGCCCCTCGAGCCCGGGTTCGGCTACACGCTGGGTAACTCCCTGCGTCGTACCCTCCTGTCCTCGATCCCGGGTGCAGCGGTGACGTCCATCCGCATCGATGGCGTCCCCCACGAGTTCCGCACGATCGAAGGTGTGAAGGAAGATGTCGCTGAGATCATCCTGAACATCAAGCAGATCGTCCTGTCCAGCGAGAATGACGAGCCTGTCGTCATGTACCTGCGCAAGGCTGGCCCCGGCGAGGTCCTCGCCGGCGACATCACGCCTCCCGCCGGTGTCGAGATCCACAACCCCGATCTGCGTCTTGCCACTCTCAACGAGAAGGGCAAGCTGGAGATCGAACTGACCGTCGAACGTGGCCGTGGCTACGTCTCCGCCGCTCAGAACAAGGATCCGCAGGCCGAGATTTCCCGCATCCCGATCGACTCGATCTACTCGCCCGTCGTCAAGGTGACCTACAAGGTCGAGGCGACGCGTGTCGAGCAGCGCACCGACTTTGATCGCCTCGTCATCGACGTGGAGACCAAGCCTGCGATCACCCCGCGCGATGCCCTGGCCTCGGCCGGCAAGACGCTGGTGGAGCTGTTCGGCCTCATGCGTGAACTGAACGAGGAAGCGGAAGGCATCGAGGTGGGTCCGTCCACTACGGACGCCACCCTCGCAGCCGATCTGGCTCTCCCGATTGAGAACCTGAACCTGCAGTCGCGTTCCTACAACGCGCTGCGTCGCCGCGGCATCCTGACCGTCGGCGAGCTGGTTGCTCACTCGGAGGCCGACCTGCTCGACATCCGCAACTTCGGTACCAAGTCGATCGAAGAGATCAAGGAGTCCCTGGCGGCTCTCGGTATGACGCTGAAGGACTCGGTGATGCCGAGCTTCGGCGACTCGGAGTCCGCCGCGATCTTTTCGGACGACCAGTCCATCTGACCCCGTGCGTCCGATGGACGCATTGAATCCGTAGGAGAAACACATGCCCACCCCCAAGAAGGGTGCTCGTCTGGGCGGAAGCCCGGCACACCAGAAGCTGATTCTGTCGAACCTGGCGGCTCAGCTCATCGAACACCGCGGCCTCACGACCACGGAGGCGAAGGCCAAGATGCTGCGCCCCTACGTCGAGAAGCTGATCACCAAGGCCAAGCGCGGCGACCAGCACGCTCGCCGCACGGTCCTGAAGAAGATCCCCAACAAGGGCATCGTCGCGATCCTCTTCGAGGAACTCGTTCCCGCGATGGATTCCGAGCGCGCTGGCGGCTACACCCGCCTGATCCGCGTCGGCAACCGCAAGGGTGACAACGCTCCCCTGATGCGCATCGAGCTCGTCATGGAGAAGGTCGAGAAGAAGGCTGTCGTTAAGGCCGCCGAGAAGACGGCTGAGAAGGCCGCCGAGGCCAAGGCTGTTGCCGCCGAGGCTGAGGAAGCTGCTGAGGCTGCTGCCGAGCGCGCTGAAGAGGCTCGCGAGGAAGGCGATCTCGCCAAGGCCAACGAGGCCGAGGAAGTCGCCGAGGAGGCCGGTAAGGCTGAAGACGCCGCCGAGCAGGCCGCCGAAGAGAAGTGACACCTGGTCGCTGATCGACTCGAGTAAGGGCCGGATATCCCGCGAGGGGTATCCGGCCCTTGCCGTATCCGGTAGCCTGAAGCCATGACACGTGAGATGACGCTGGCTATTGACTGCGGCGGGGGTGGCATCAAAGGATCCGTCGTGGATGAGCGCGGAACCATGATGGCTCCGGCACGCCGCGTACCGACACCGTACCCGCTGCCCCCGGAGCTGCTCGTGGAGACCGCGGTGGGCCTGGCGAAGGAGCTGCCGCCCGCGACCCGCGTGACGATGGGCATGCCCGGCATGATCCGTCACGGCGTCGTCATCGCGACCCCTCACTACATCACCCGCGATGGTCCGCGTTCGCGCGTGCTTCCCGAGCTGGTCGAGCGCTGGGATCACTTCGACATGGGCCGCGCGATCGAGCAGGCGCTGAGCCTGCCGACGAAGGTCTTGAACGACGCTGAGGTCGCCGGCGCGGGTGCGATTACGGGCCGCGGCCTCGAAATGATCATTACGCTGGGGACCGGCTTGGGCAACGCCGTGTTCGACGGCGGGCAGCTTGCCCCCCACGTCGAGGTTTCCCAGGGGCCCGTGCGTTGGGGCCTGACCTACGACGACTACATCGGCGAGCATGAGCGCCTGCGCCTCGGCGACGTGCACTGGTCGCGCCGCATCCGGCGCGTCGTAGACGGCCTGCGCCCGATGTACATGTGGGATCGCCTGTACCTGGGTGGCGGTAACTCGAAGCGAATCACGGCGTCGAACCTGCGGCTCATGGGCGACGACGTCATCGTCGTGCCCAACGACGCGGGAATCATCGGTGGCGTTCGGGCGTGGGAACTGTGACACGCCGCCTGCGCCTAGACCTCGGCTACGACGGCACCGACTTTCGCGGGTGGGCCGCCCAGCCGGGCCTGCGTACCGTCCAGGGGGAGATCGAAGCGGCCCTCGCCATGGCCTCGCGCGAAGAGGTGGCGACGACCGTTGCCGGGCGCACCGACGCGGGCGTGCACGCGCGCCATCAGGTCTGTCACGTCGACCTCAGCGACGAGGCCTGGGCGCGGCTGACGCCCAGGGGAGGGGAATCTGCTGAGGCGACCACGGCCTCGTTCATCGTGCGCAGACTGAACAAGATCCTCTCGGGGCGCTACGGCGAGCGTGCGCGCGGGCGCGACCTGGCCGCCGCGCGAGGCACCTGCGACGTGCGCATCTACTCGGCGGAGGTCGTCGATGCGAGTTTTGATGCGCGATTCTCCGCGCTCGGTCGCCGCTACGCCTACCGCGTGTCGGATCACCCCGAGCCACTCGGGCGCTGGGACCGACTGTGGGTCGAGGACCCCCTGGACGAGGCGGCCATGAACGAGGCCGGGGCGCGCCTCCTCGGGGAACACGACTTCCTCGGGTTCTGCCGTCCGCGAGAGGGCGCAACGACGATTCGTACCCTGCGGACCCTGCGCGCCGAGCGAGATGCCGAAGGTACCCTCGTCTTCCGTGTTGAGGCCGACGCTTTTTGTCACTCGATGGTCCGTTCCCTCGTCGGTGCCCTCCTCCTCGTGGGGCAGGGGGTACGCGACACCGACTACCCGGCGCAGATTCTGCGCGCCCGCTCCCGTGCGAACGCAGCACCTATCGCGCCGGCCCACGGCCTTACCCTCGAAGGCGTTGACTATCCCGAGCCTTCCCAGTGGGCCGCGCGCGCCAAGCAGGCCCGGGCCAGGCGCGATGCATGCTGCGGTGATAAGTGCTGAGGAATGTGACACAGTGTCCGTCGCGCTTTGACCGTCGGCCTGCGTGCCGATAATATGGCAAGTGCTGTGCGTTGGCAGAGTACCTAGTGTCTCCCACTCGCTAGGAGCGCTCGCCGACGCCTCGCGCGAACCGTTTCATCGTGGATGCCCCCGGAAAAACCGGCGCGGCGTCCCATGACCAACAAGAATTGAAGGTTACGCCCGTGCGCACCTATTCACCCAAGCCCGGGGACGCGGACAAGAAGTGGTACGTCATTGACGCCACCGACGTCGTCCTCGGTCGCCTGGCAGCTCAGACCGCTGCCCTCCTCCGTGGGAAGCACAAGCCGACGTTCGCCCCTCACATGGACATGGGCGACTACGTCATCATCATCAACGCGGACAAGGTTGCCCTTACCGGCAAGAAGCTGGACCAGAAGATGGCGTACCGCCACTCCGGACGTCCCGGCGGCCTGACCGCGACCGCTTACCGTGACCTCCTCGCCGCGACGCCCGAGCGCGCCGTCGAGAAGGCCGTTAAGGGCATGCTTCCCCACAACTCCCTCGGCCGCGCGCAGTTCAAGAAGCTGCACGTCTACGCTGGCCCGGAGCACCCCCACGCCGGCCAGTCGCCGGTTCCCTACGAACTGACCCAGGTGGCTCAGTGACCTTTGGTCACTGAACGCCTTTGACCCTGAGGAGAACCGTGGCTGAGACCATCGTTTCCGCTGAGCTGGATGAGGAAGTCGTCCCCAGCTCCTACACGTCCGAGACCGAGTCGGCTCCCGCCGGCGCCGGTCAGTCCATCACCGCGCCCGGCGCGGGCCTGGGCCGCCGCAAGGAGGCCGTCGCCCGCGTTCGCCTGGTCCCCGGCTCCGGCAAGTGGACCATCAACGGACGCACCCTCGAGGACTACTTCCCCAACAAGCTGCACCAGCAGCTGGTGAAGTCCCCCTTCGTCCTGCTCGACATTGACGGCCGCTTCGACGTCATCGCCCGCATCAACGGCGGCGGCGTCTCCGGCCAGGCCGGTGCCCTGCGCCTCGGCGTGTCGCGCGCCCTCAACGAGATCGACCGCGACGCCAACCGTCCGGCTCTCAAGAAGGCTGGCTTCCTGACCCGCGACGCCCGTGCCACCGAGCGCAAGAAGGCAGGCCTCAAGAAGGCCCGCAAGGCTTCGCAGTTCTCGAAGCGCTGATTTCATTCAGCATCTTTTCTGTTGGTCGCGCCCCGCTCTTGCGGGGCGCGACTTTCGTCTCCCGTCAACCCTGCCCAGGATGTGAGCGCTGACGCAGTTATGGCCCCGGCCTCGTACAAGGTGACGGGCGCAGTAGCGGTACGCTTAGACCAGTCATATGACCCACTGAACGGAGACACTATGCCCAGAATGTTCGGCACGGACGGCGTGCGAGGACTGGCAAACGTTGACATCACCGCGGACCTCGCGCTGCAGCTCGGCGAGGCCGCCGCCCGCCAGTTCGGTTCCGCCCGACGAGCGGACGGCTCCAAGCCCCGCGCAATTATCGGACGCGATACCCGTATTTCGGGTGAGTTCCTGGATCACGCGCTCGCTGCGGGCCTTGCCAGCGCCGGCATGGACGTGACGCGTATCGGCGTCGTGACCACCCCGACCGTCGCCCACCTGACGGCCACGGAAGACACCGTGGACCTGGGCGTCATGATCTCGGCATCCCACAACCCTATGCCCGACAACGGCATCAAGTTCTTCGCGCACGGCGGCTACAAGCTGGCGGACGCGGTCGAGGACCAGATCGAGGCGCTCGTGAACACCGAGTGGGAGCGTCCCACCGGCGACGGCGTTGGCGAGGTCAACGCGGACCATGCGTGGGCCCGCGAATCCTACATCGCGCACCTGATCGAGGCGACAGGAACCGACCTGCGCGGCATGAAGATCGCGATCGACTGCGCGAATGGTGCCGCCTACGAGTTCGGGCCGGCGGTGTTCCGCGAACTCGGTGCCGATATCACGGTCATCAACGCCGAACCGGACGGTCGCAACATCAACCGTAACGCCGGTTCGACGCACCCCGAAGGCCTGCAGGCCGCTGTCGTCGAGGCCGGCTGCGACTTCGGTGTCGCCTACGACGGCGACGCGGACCGTTGCCTGGCCGTCGACCACGAGGGCAACCTCATCGACGGCGACAAGATCATGGGTGCGCTGGCAGTTAACGCCCGCGACCGCGGCGCTCTCGCCAACGACACACTCGTTGTGACCGTCATGAGTAACCTCGGCCTGATCCTCGCCATGCGTGAGGCCGGCATCAAGACCGTGCAGACCGGCGTCGGTGACCGCTACGTCCTCGAGGAAATGTTGGCCTCCGGCTACTCCCTGGGAGGCGAGCAGTCCGGTCACATCATTGCTCGCGACCATGCGACGACTGGCGACGGCATTCTCTCTTCGCTGCTCATCTCGCGCATGGTGAAGGAGTCTGGCCGCTCCCTGGCCGACCTGACCTCTTTCGTTCAGCGCCTGCCGCAGACCCTCATCAACGTGGGCGGCGTGGATCGCGCGGCCGCTTCCACGAACCAGGCCGTTGCGGACGCCGTGGCCGCCGCCGAGGCTCGCCTGGGCGACACCGGTCGCGTTCTTCTGCGCCCCTCGGGCACCGAGCCCCTCGTGCGCGTCATGGTCGAGGCTGCCACCCAGGAGGAGGCCGACTCCGTGGCCTCTTCGCTGGCGGATGTCGTGAAGGAACACTTGGCGCTGTGAACGCCTGAGATACGAACGCGGAGGGCGGGCACCGGTTGGTGCCCGCCCTCTTTCTTTCTTCGGTCCTCACATATGGGGGACGCTGAGGAGGTTTTCGCCTGCCGTAGGCCGGGGAAGGTGCCAACGGCAGGCGGCCTCCTCACGGCGGTGTCAGATCTTAGCGGCCTCGATCCACTCCAGCGGGATGCGTGTGAAATACAGGCCCTGCATCTCGCGCTCCCACAGAAGGCCCAGTGTTCCGTCGGGCAGGATCGTCATGCACTGGTAGACGTAGTGCGCCGGGTTAAAGGTGCGCGACGCGATCCAGGTGCGGCCCCCGTCTTCCGACAGGCGCAGGACACCACGGCCTCGATACGGCCGCATCTGCGAGGCGTTGGCGAAGATGACACGCTCAGGGCAGTCCTCTGTCGGCCAGGGAACGGCGTTGGGCTGGCAGAAGATCTCCGTGATCTCGCGCGCAAAATACACGTCGCCCCAGGTCTCCCCTCCGTCCGTGCTGACGGTGGCGGCCACCTTCCCGCTCGGATGCTGGTTGCGCATGAGCATGAGGAGCGAACCGTCGGCGCGCTCGATGAGCGTGGCCTCGTGCGTCGCCGCGGCCTCGGTGTCGAGCGTGCGCGAGTCAATCTGGCGGCCCTTGAAGATGCGCCCGTCATTGGGAGACTTGCCGCGCTTCCACGTGGCACCCCCGTCGTCAGAGTAGACGACGGACGCGGAGAAGTGACGCTTGTGGTCGCCGTTGTAGTAGATCGGGATCACGAGGCGTCCGCTGCGCAGCTGCACGCCCGTGCCCGGGGAGGTCCCGCAGAAGGACATCCACTCTTCCTTCACGTCCTGGTTCAGGTTGAAGGGACCCTCCCAGGTTTCGCCATCGTCGTCGGAGTAGACCATCTGCAGGTAGCAGGTGCGCGTCGTTAGCAGCGTCTGGTTCGGGTCCTCGCCGTCGGCCAGGAAGACGTTGCCGCCGGGCTGTTCCTCCCCGTCCTCGGTGACGGTGACGTCACCGCGCTCCGAGACCTTGAACGGTGTCTTGTGTCCGTGTGCGTCCGTGACGGCTCCGTCCTCCATCCACGTGTAGGTCGCGCCCTCGGCGTCGTGCAGGATGTAGCGGCCCTTCTCGTCAACGCCGAGGCCGGCCTCGGCGTTCGGCTGACCGATGCCTCCCGGGAAGTGGTCGATGAGGACGACGAGGCGTCCGTTTCGGCGATCTTGGACGACGCAGGAGTCGATGACGGACGCGCCTGTTGCCCCGTGACCGGGGTAGCTGATGACTGTCTGGAGATCGCCCCACGTGTGCCCGCCGTCGAAGGAGCGGCGGACCGTGAAGTTGATCGAGTTGGGAGAGTCGTTCGCGATGGTCTCTCGCTGATCGGCTCCCGCGACGACGACCCCCGAGGCCAGGGTGATCAGCGAGGGGATGCGGTAGCTGATCGAGTTGTGAAAACCGGCGTCGAAGAGACACTGGGTGTCGAGGGGCGCGACCGACGACAGTTTCTTGATCTGCGCGTCATTGAGGATCGACGAGTAGACCGCGGCGTTGCGAACCTCGCCAAAGAGGCGCGACCCGGAGGTGTCCTGCCCGATCACGACCTCGTCGAGGCTGTCGACGCCCGCGAAGAACACCTGGCCGGGAAGGTGGGCCTCGAGGTAGCCGTCCACGTAGATCTGGACCGCGCCGTGACCGACGCGCACCACGACGTCATGCCAGTGTCCCTGATCCCAGCGCCCGTGGGCCGTAAATGTGCGCCACTGGCCCCTGCGGCCCAGGACCCGGTATTCGATGCCTTCTTCCGTCACGGACAGGTTGAGCTGCTCGCGCCCGGCCCCGCCGGCGGCGAGGATCGTGCCGTGCTGGCCGGGGCCTCGCACGCGGTAGCGGGCAAACACGGTGCCT
Source organism: Actinomyces sp. ICM47 (assembly GCF_000278725.1). Classification (GTDB taxonomy): domain Bacteria; phylum Actinomycetota; class Actinomycetes; order Actinomycetales; family Actinomycetaceae; genus Pauljensenia. Next base: position 9,843 of record NZ_ALCA01000066.1, read on the forward strand.
GAGGTGAGTTCGGACAGCTCGGCGACGTCGTAGTCGGACAGATGGGCTGCGGCGAATTCAATGAGGGGAGTCGGGGCGGGGGAGAGGGCAAGGATCTCTTCTGCGGAGAGGACGGCATCGTGCTCTGCGAAGGATCGGATTTCGATGCCAGCGCCCGGGGTGAGGGTGAGTGCAGCTTCGGGGCTGCTTCCGGCGGGAGAGAGGTCTGCGCAGGTTGAGAAGCACTGGTAGCCGTCGAGGAAAATCTTGGAACCGGCGGCCGTCGCCGTGATCGCGAGGCTGTGCCAAGTCCCGTCGGTCAGGTACGCGGTGTCCTCCATGTCGAGAGCGAGGGACATGGAGGAGGTCGTTCCTTCGAGGAAGAGTGCGCCCGCTCGGATAAACAGATCCCAGCCGGTGCCCTCGGGGCTACGCAGGCGCAGCAGTGAACCGTCGATGCGTGCGCGGAACTGTAAAACCCAGGAGATTCCCGGGTGACCTGCGTCGATACTCATGTTTGACACCTTTCTGTCGGTTGCGTGTTTCGCTTCGCATCATTACGAATCGGAGCATGTGATTGGTCACAGGAAATAAGTTGTCAGACAGATTATCATCCTGATCTTTTGTTGGCAATATGCACCTTAAGCTGAAATTTTCTGTTGACTCTAGGATGAGAGAGAGCTAACATTACCGCAAGTTGTCTGATAACTTGCTAGTTAGACATCTGGACTCAAGCCCCTCGTTATTCGACGATGAAATTTCAGGAAGGCACTCATCATGAGTACGTCCCCCGTACAGGCGCTTCCGACAAAGCCCTGGTATCGATACCTGACCAAAGAAGACCGCAAGGCGTTCTTCGCTGCCTGGATCGGCGTGCTGCTGGACGGCTACGACTTCGTCCTCATCTCCTTCGCCCTGCCCGCGATCAAGACAGCATTCGACCTGTCGCTCGTCCAAAGCGCATCCCTGATTTCGGCCGCGTTTATTAGCCGATGGATCGGTGGCCTCGTCCTGGGAGCCATCGGCGACCGCTACGGGCGCAAGCCGGCCATGATCCTGTCGATCTTCATGTTCGCTTTCGGATCCATCGCTTGCGCGCTCGCGCCGAACTTCTGGATCCTCTTCGTCCTGCGACTCATCATCGGCTTCGCGATGGCCGGCGAATACTCGGCCTCCGCCGCCTACGTCATCGAGTCGTGGCCCAAGCACATGCGCAACAAGGCCTCGGGCTTCCTGCTGTCGGGCTATGCCTTCGGCGTCATCGCCGCCGCCCAGGTCGACAAGTACTTCGTGACATGGGTCGATTCGATGCACCCCGGATGGGGCTGGCGCGCCCTGTTCCTCACCGGCATCATCCCGATCATCGTCGCGATCTACATGCGAAAGACTCTGCCCGAAGCCGCCGACTGGAGCGAAGCCAAGGAGAAGGGGCACGGCGAAAAGAACGACATGCTTCAGGTGCTCTTCGGCGGGGAACGCAAGATCCTCAACTACGTCGTTGTAGCCATCGCGTTCGTCGCCCTGCTCCTGATCTTCACTCAGCAGGTCGGCGGCGTTGTGGCCGTGAGCGTGCTCGGTGTCCTGTGTGCGGTCATCTTCATCTACCTCATCATCCAGTTCGACTCCAAACGCTGGATCATCGGCATCGCGATCATGCTGACGATCTTCGCCTCCTTCATGTACACGTGGCCCATCCAGGGCCTGCTCCCCACCTACCTGCGCGGGGTGGGCATGGACCAGACGGTTGTTGCCAACGTGGTGTCTTTCGCTGGCCTCGGCAATGCTGCGGGCTACATCATTGCTGGCTTCGCGGGTGATAAGTTCGGCATGCGCCGCTGGTACGCCATCTCTCTGCTGCTCTCGCAGATCATCGTCTTCCCCCTGTTCATGCAGAACGGCAAGTACGTGGCGCTCGTGGCGGGCTTGCTCTTCTTCCAGCAGATGTTCGGCCAGGGCGTCTCGGGTCTGCTGCCCAAGTGGGTCTCGTCCTACTTCCCGGTCGATAAGCGCGCTGCGGGTCTCGGCTTCTGCTACAACGTGGGTGCCCTCGGCGGCGCGGTTGGCCCGGTTCTCGGTGCTGCTATCGCCGCGCAGTTCTCTCTCGGCTTCGCCCTGGCGATCCTGTCCTTCGGTTTTGCCGCGGTCGTCATGGTGTCGATCGGTGCGAACGTGCCGCGCCTGCTTCAAAAGAAGATTGGGCCGCAGTATGTTCGCCCTGAAGACGGTAACGACGAGATCATCAAAGAAGGCTGATTATCATGGCACGTCCATTCATCATTGGTGCCTACGCGTCGCACCCGGCACCTGAACTCGAGGCGGACTACTACCAGCTCCTCGCCGACCAGCCGTGGGTCGCCGGCGTCGAGATTCCCTACCCCGGGCAGCTCGCAACACAGCTCGACGTGCTGGCCAGCCACCTGTCGCCGCATTGGGATTTCAACACCATCACGGCGATCCCCGGCACGATGCAGAATGTCTGGAAGGATGAGAACTTCGGCCTGGCCTCGCCTGACGAGGCGGGACGCGAGGCGGCCCTCGCCTTTACCCGACGCCTCTGCGACGACCTCGACGACCTGTGCGACAAGGCGGGGCGCCTGCTGGTCGGGCGGGTGCAGCTGCACTCGGCACCCACGCGCCTGGCGAACGCCGACGCATTCAAGCGTTCTCTCGAGGACGTCCTGGGCTGGGATTGGTGCGGCGCGACGCTCGTTGTTGAGCACTGCGACGCATACATCCCCGGGCAGAACCCCGAGAAGGGCTTCCTGTCCCTCGCGGACGAGATCGACATCGTCGCCGAGCTTAGCGTCGGCATTCACCTCAACTGGGGCCGCTCCGCCGTGGAGGGGCGCAACGCGGAGACTGCCTTCGAGCACGTGCGCGAGGCCGGGGAACGCGGGGTGCTTGACGGCATCGTGTTCTCGGGTGCCGGGCCGGAGGAGACTCAGTACGGGTACTCCTGGATCGACGGACACCTGCCCGCCCAGGCCGACGAGCCGACCTCCCTCATGGACGCCGAGCAGATCGGACGCTGCGCGCAGGCAGCGATCGCGGGCGGTGTCGAGTACCTCGGCGCGAAGGTCTGCGTCCCCAAGGACGCCTCCCTCGAGCAGCGCCTCGCGATGTTGACGGGGATCTACCGGGCCTGCCACCTCCAGGGGTGACGGTTAGCCGGGCCACGGCCTCGTCGTTTAAGAGTGTGACGAGGCCATGGCCCGGTTCGGTCTTCATGGTGACAGCGTGCGGACGGGTGCTGGCACCTTCCTGCGCAGTCGCCGCGGGCCGCCCGAAGGCGCGTCACATGTTCGAGGGATAGAAACGGGTGCGGAAGCCCTCGAAGAAGTTCATGTTTTTCACGGCGAGTTCCACGAGACGATCCGCGTCCAGATCCGGCGTCGTGAAAAGTTCCTGCACGTCGGGGTGGCCGCTTCGCGTGATGGCGCCGAAGGAGCCGTCGGGCGAGCAGTAGAACAGGTCCTTGCTGAGCGTGTGCGCGGGCGTGGACCGGAGGCGCCGCATGAAGTCGACGCGGAGGTAGTCGAGGAGGCGGAGGTACTGCTCGGTGATGACGGTCGGGTCGGCGGGCGCGTAGAAGAGGACGGAACGGTCAGGGATCGCGAACAAGAGCCCGTGGGGCGCGTCGATGCGGAGCGTCGAGACCAGGGAGGCGATGTGTGCGGCCTTCGATGCGATGAACAGTGATTCCCCGGCGATTCCCGTGAAGGGGCCGCAGGCGGTGTGCTCGTCGATGGCTTCGTTGTCGGTGTTGATCTGCCCCCAGTGATAGAGCTCGTCGAGGCTCAGGGGGTACTTGTCGAGGTGCTCGTTAGTGACGGTTGTGACGGTGTTAGGAAAGTCCAAGCACAGGGCGAGGGCGAGGCCACCGGGGAAGGGGCGCGCGTAGCTGAGGTGGGGGTCCGCGGCCAGGTCCGCTGGGATGACGCGGGTGCGCACGCGTTGGCGCAGCTCGTCGGGGTCGGTGACGGACTGTTCGGCGATACGGCCGGACTCCATGATGAACGCCACCCATCGCTCGATTCTGACCTCGTGCTTGGAGGGATCCGTCTGGGCGAGTTCGTCGATGAGGTTCTCCACGTTGATGCGCCTCCACCCGTCGATTTCCAGGTGGGTGCTGCCCGTGTGCTCGTCCGTGTGGGGCGTCGCGGAAATCCCCGCGTCGTGCAGCCGTCGCAGGAGGAAAGGCAGGGCGCGTTCGGTGAGCTCGTGGCGGTCCATAGGTTGATTCTACGGGGATAGCCGGGGGAATTTGGGACGAGGCCTGGGTACTTTCGCGGTGTCGAGCGCGGCGGGCGGTCGCCTAGTGGGAGATGAAACGCTGCTCGAAGGCGGGGGAGGAGGAGAGGGATTTGCGTGTGCTGACGTGGTAGTCGGCGGAGCTGCGCAGAAATGCCTCCGGGGTCGGCGGGCGCGTTAGCTCCGTCGGGCGACCGATGCCCGCCATACCGGGCGCGTGGGGATCGTGGCCACGGGGATCGTCTGGGACGAGGCCGGGGTGGCTTCCTCGGTGACGGCCAGGGAGGCGGGGAGGAGGGAAGCGGTGGGTGGGCGTCCTTCGATGACGTTGATGATGGAGGTGACGGCGGCTGACGTCATGTCTGTGAGGGGCCAGTCGACGGTGGTCAGTCCCAGGGCCTCGGCACTGCGGTGGTCTTGGTTGCCGAATCCGAGGATGGACAGGTCGGCGGGGACTGACAGGTCGAGGTCGGCGGCGGCCTGGAAGACGCCGGGTGCCTGCGAGTCGTCGGCGAGCGCGATGAGAGAGATGTCGGGGTTCTCGGTCAGGAGGCGAAGGGTGGCCTGGTAGGCGGTGGCGGGTTCCCAGTCGGGCAGGGAATAGAAGGTGAAGTTGGTGCCGAAGGAGCGTGCGATGGGGTGTTGGCGAGCGTGGTTGGTGTTGGGACCGGCGAGGAAGACGGCCCGGCCTGAGCCGATGCCGGTGTTTGGGTCGACGAGGGCGCAGGAGGAGATGATGTCGTGGACGCCTGCGCCCTCGTCGATGCGGATGAGGGAGGACTCGGAGCCGGTGGGGTCGGCCTCGATCATGGACATCGCGACGACGGGGATCCCGAGGTTCGCGAGGAGGCGTGAGGTGAAGGCCTCGGCTGACGTGGTCTCGCGGATGATGCCGGCCAGCTGAGTGTCGCCCAGGACCGAGCGGATGACTTCGGCGTCGGAGGCGCCGTCGCCAGCCTGGAAGAGGGGGAGGAGGAGGTAGCCGCGGCGCTGGATGTCGATCATCGCGGTCGTGAGAACCGTGTGGACGACGGGCACGAAGGGGTCGTCGGGCAGTTCGGCCATGAGGAGCGCGATGAGGTGGGATTTGCCGCGGCGCAGCGAGCGTGCGGCGGCATTGGGGATGTAGTTGAGTTCGCGTGCGGCCTGCTTGACGCGCTCGATCGTGGCGGGTGCGATCTTGACATCACGGCCGCGGCCGTTGAGGACGAGCGAAACAGTGGAGGGTGCGACGCCTGCTGCGCGGGCGACGTCGGCCCGGGTTGCGCGCTCCATGGCGGACTCCCAATCCTCGTGTATGTTCGAAGAAACACAATAACTATAACGTGTTAGTCTTGTGGGTGACGATCGGAGTTTCGACGATGACATCCGAAAGGCACGCAGACGTGATATCGATACTACCTTCCTACGCCCCCGGTGCGGGAGCACTCCTGCCGCCGCGCGCGCATCTGGCCGATGATCCCGGCGTTCTGAGCCTCGACGGTACCTGGTCCTTCGTCTATCACCGCACCGACCCGACTCCCTGGGCGAATGTTGAAGAACCCTGGGATGAGCCAGCCGTCAGCGACGACGCGGACACTATTGACGTGCCCAGCCACTGGGTGCTGCGAGGCGACGGGCGTTACGGCCGCCCCGCCTACACGAACGTTGACTTCCCCTTCCCGGTGGACCCGCCCTACCCGCCCGAGGCGAACCCCGTCGGCGACTACCACCGCACCTTCGAGCTGCCCGACGGGTGGGAGGACGACCTGGTTGCCCTGCGCTTCGACGGCGTCGAAAGCCAGGCGAGCGTGTGGGTCAACGGCGCGTGGGTGGGCATGGCCCGCGGTTCGCGCCTTGCCCACGAGTGTGACATCACCGGCCGCGTGCACCCTGGAGAGAATACGATCACCGTGCGCGTCCACCAGTTCAGCCCCGGGAGCTATCTGGAGGATCAGGACCAGTGGTGGCTGCCCGGCATCTTCCGATCCGTCAGCCTGCGCCGCCTCGCCCCCGGCAGCATCGAAGACCTCTGGATCGACACCGACTACGAGGCTGGGGTCGGCTACGCGACCGTCGAGGCCCGGGTGCTCGGCGCCCGCGTGGCCTCCCTGGTCGGTCGCCTCGCAATCGACGGCCTCGGCACCTGCCTGCTCGCCCTCGAGAAAGGCGACGACGGGCGCTACCGCTCCGACCGCCTCCAGGTGGGAGACGTGCGCCCGTGGAACCCGGAGGACCCCGCCCTCTACGAGGCGCACGTGAGCATCAATGGGGGAGATGGCCTCGTCGATGGGGACAGACGCCTGCGCGTCGGATTTAGGCGCGTCTCCATCGAGGACGGCGTCCTGACAGCCAACGGGAAGTCCCTGCGCCTCAACGGCGTCAACCGCCACGAGGTGCGCGCCGACGAGGGCCGCGTCTTTGACGAGGAGTGGGCGCGCGCCGACCTGGCGCTCATGAAGTCCATGGGCATTAACGCGATCCGCACCTCCCACTACCCGCCGCACCCGCGTCTGCTGGACCTGGCCGACGAGATCGGGCTGTGGGTCATGCTCGAAGGAGACATCGAGACGCACGGCTTCGAGGGGGCGGGGGAGTGGATCGACAATCCCTCCGACGATCCGCGCTGGGCCGACGCCTACCTGGACCGCACGATGCGCGCGTTCGAACGCGACAAGAACCACCCCTCGATCATGAGCTGGAGCCTGGGCAACGAGTCGGGAACCGGGGCGAACCTGGCCGCCTGCGCGCGCTGGATCCACGAGCGCACGGGTGGGCGAGCCGTTGTCCACTACGAGGGCGACCATGCCCTGGAATACACGGATATTTACTCGCGCATGTACCCGACGCTCGAGGAGGTCGCCGCCGTCCTCGACGATAGCGATCTCCACGCAGAGGTCGCCGTGCCCACGCACGTGGCAGCGCAGGTCGACGACGCGGCGCGCGAACGCATCCGCCGCGCCCCCTACCTCATGTGCGAATACCTGCACGCCATGGGAACCGGCCCCGCGGGCGCGCCCGGCTACGCCGCGCAGATGAGCCACCCCCGCCACGCCGGCGGATTCGTCTGGGAATGGCGCGACCATGCCCTGTGGCGAACCCTGCCGGACGGACGCCGCGCCCTGTCCTACGGTGGCGACTTCGGCGAGGAGGTCCACGACGGCAACTTCGTGTGCGACGGACTCGTCGACGCTCTGTCTCGCCCCTACGCGGGCACCTGGGCGTGGGTGGCGGCGATGGCCCCCGACGCTCCCGCGCTCGCCCGCGCGATTGTGGAAGCCGACTCCGGCTCGGTGGGGGAGCGGGATCGCCTGCGCGCGCTCGCGGAGACCGACCTCGTGCCCTGCGCTGACGAGGCCGACTCGCCCTACGCTCTCGATGAAAGCGGGCGCGTGGCGCGGATCGGCGACATGCCCGTGCGCATCGACCTTAGCGTGTTCCGCGCGCCCACCGACAATGACCGAGGTCGCGGTCCCGTCGACTACTGGGGCATCGATGCCTCAGACCTGGGACCCCTGGGCGTCGGGCGCGGCGAAGCCGGAACATCGCACGCCATGCGCTGGGAGCGCGCGCGCCTGCACCTGCTGCGCCGACGCCTCGCCTCCATTGAGGAGGACGGGGGTGTTCGCCGCGTCGTCGAACGCTGGGCGCCACCGGCAGCCCAGTTCGGCGTCACTCTCACATGGGAATACGCACCCGTGCGCATCGGCGAAGAGGGGCCGAACGCCCTGTCCGTCTCCCTGCGCGTCGCGCCCTACGGTACCTGGCCGCCCCGCGTCCCGCGCCTCGGCCTGCGCCTCGAGCTGCCGGGATCCGCGTGGCACGCCACCTGGCTGGGAGACACCATGATCGGGTACGCCGACATGAGCGTGCCGGGCGCTCGCGGATGCGGCAGCGGCGATGCTTGCGACCTGTGGGATGTGTGCGTGCGCCCCCAGGAAGGCGGGCATCGCCAGGGCCTTGAGGCCCTCTCCCTTCGTGGCGAGGCCGGGGAGTTCCTCATCCTCCCCGCCTCGCCCCTGGGGTGGAGCGTCAGCCGGTGGAGCGAGCGTGAACTGGCCCAGGCCTCGCACTGGGAGGACCTGCCCGACTCGGAGCGCCTGTTCCTGTGGCTCGACGTCTTCCAGGACGGCATCGGGACCCGCTCGTGCGGCCCTGATGCGCGGCCCGAAGTCGCCGGGCGCATGCGCGACGTTGACGTCCGTGTGGTGATTGCCCAGGTTAGGGGTGATTGAGCCTGTGTCGCGTATGTTGCGTCTTGATAACGATGTGACAGCTTTCTGACAAATGATGCGTAGCACACACGAAGTCGCTATGATTCATATATCAACTAACACGAGATAGTTAGTGACTCGATCCCATCGATCGACCAACAAAAACGGACCAATGGAGGTTTCGCATGTTGAAGAAGAAGATGGCCGCCGGCATCGTTGCCCTTGCCATGTTCAGTACCCTCGGCCTGGCCGCCTGCGATAGTGGCGGCTCCGGTGGCGGTGGATCCGCCTCCGGTTCCATCCCGGCACCCGACGTCGCCTGTGACATTCCCGCTGGGAACATCGATGGCTCAGCAATCGACACCTCGAAGGTGGAAGGCGAGATCACCTTCCAGACTCAGGGTCTGCAGAATGACTTCGGCGACTTCTTCAAGGCCAAGATCAAGGAATTCGAGGACGCCAACCCCGGCGTCACAATCAACTGGACCGACCAGGGCGGCGGTGCCGAGTTCGACCAGACCATCACGGCCCAGGCCTCGAACTGCAAGATGGCGGACGTCGTCAACGTTCCCTCCTCCACGATCCTCGCGCTGTCCAAATCCAACCTCCTCATGGACTATGACGTGAAGGCCCCCGGCATCGGCGACAAGTTCGTGCCCTCCATTTGGGATTCCACCGCCCTGGGTGCGGGTGGCCACCACACGGCGCTGCCCTGGTACTTCGGCCCCTACATCACCACCTACAACAAGGAAGTCTTCAAGCGCGCTGGCCTCGACGAGAACAAGCCGCCCGCAACGATGGATGAACTCTTCGACGCCGCAGCCAAGGTGGGGGCCGACGGACAGGGTGACTACGGCATCTACGGCTCACCCGAGTGGTACATGATCGCTCAGCTGCACGGCATGGGTGTCACCCTCCTCAACGAGGATAAGACCGCCTTCAACTTCGCCGACAACGAGGCTGCGATCAACTACGTCACCAAGCTTTCCGACCTCTACGCTGCCGGTGCCATTCCGAAGGACTCCCTGACCGGTGAACCCGACCCGGGCAAGGCCTACACCGACGGTAACCTCGCCTTCGGTACCCCCAACGCCTCGTTCCTGAAGTCGGTCAAGAGCAATAACGCGACCGTGTACGAGAACACCGGCGTTGGCCCCTTCCCGACCAACCCCGGCATCAAGCCCGTCTTCGAGGGACAGTACATCGGAGTCTCGGTCACAACCAAGAACGCTCCGCTGGCCATGAAGTTTGCCGAGTGGATCACCAACGCCGAGAACGAGTACGCCTGGACGCACGACGGCGGCGCGATCATCTTCCCCGCGGCCACCGATGCTCTGGACAAGCTCGTCGCCAACCCGCCGGAGATCGCTGACGACCCGGTCTTCAAGGCCGCCTACGAGGAAGCCGCGAAGGCCGCCAAGGACGCCGAGGCCTACACCGACGTCTTCTACGCGACTGGCGCCGTGAAGGATGCTCTCATCGAGAACGTCAACAAGGCTATTCGCGGCGAGGTTGATCCCAAGACCGCCCTCAAGACCGCACAGGATCAGATGAACGAGAAGCTCAAGGCTCTCGACGACTGATTGAACGCGGGGGGTCGAGGCATGGCCTCGACCCCCCCGACGCACCCCTCACCTCGCGCAACGCCGCAGGCTCACGGTCGCGCGCCCCTCATGAAGGACACTGGTATGCCGATACGTACGAGCGCGCAGTCGCGCTCCCTCAATGGCGCCGCCCGATTCCGCCCCGGCTGGGTTCCCTGGCTGTGGGTTACCCTGCCGGTCCTCGCCATCATCTCGTTCTACATCTATCCCTTTATAACGACCGTCTACGTGTCGTTTACGAAGACAAAACCGATGGGGCGAATCGGCCGCTTCGTCGGAATCGACAACTACGCGGCCGTTCTGGGGGACGCAGAGTTCTGGGAAGCCCTGAGGAACTCCCTCATCTACGCGGTGTGCGTCGTGCCGCTCATGGTGCTCCTGCCCCTGCTACTGGCCCTCCTGGTGAAGTCGCATGTCCCAGGCATCGGCTTCTTTCGAGCGCTGTACTACCTGCCCGCGATCTCCTCGCTGGTGGTCATCTCCCTGGCCTGGCGCTACCTCCTGGACCAGCGCGGCCCGATCAATAACCTGCTGTCCTCGTGGGGATTCGACACGATCCCGTTCCTGTCGAATCAATGGCTCATCCTGTTTTGTGCCATGATCATCACCCTGTGGCAGGGCTTGCCCTACTACATGATCCTGTATTTGTCGGCCCTGGCGAACGTGGACAAGTCCCTGTATGAGGCCGCCGAGATTGACGGTGCTGGCCCGATCCGCCGTTTTGTGACCGTCACTGTCCCCGGCGTGAGGGTCATGATGTTCCTGGTCGCCACGCTGACGACCATCGGCTGCTTGAAGATCTTCACCGAGGTGTACCTGCTGGGTGGCTCCGCCTCTCCGACAAAGACCCTGACGATGTATATCCGAGACCGCATCGTCGACCCCACCTTCGGATCTCTGGGGCAAGGTGACGCCGCGTCGGTGTGTCTTTTCCTCATCACCTTCGGTTTCATCATCGCCTCCCAGAGCTTGCAGAGGAAGGCTGAAGACTCATGAGCACCGCATCCCGCACCGACACCACCTCCTTCGGTGAGCGCTTGGCCCAGTGGCGCAAGGAGCGTCGCCTTGAACGTCAGGGGCGCACCGTCGCCTCGCGCCAGATGCGCGGCGGCGCCCTGTTTGCGCGGTACGTGCTGCTGATTGTCGTCGCTATCGTTCTTGTTGGACCTCTCATCCTGCCGCTGATGGCGGCATTCAAGGCCCCCGGCGAATCCGTCTTCGGTCAGGGCGCGACGATCCTTCCACAGCAGTGGTCGCTGGATTCCTTCGAGGTCCTTTTCGAGCGCACCAACATCCTGAGTGCGATTAAGAACTCGGCGATCATCGCGGCACTGACTGTGACCTCGAACATCATCTTGTCGTGTATCGGCGGTTACATGCTGTCGAGGCGTGGGTGGACCGGGCGCACCGTCATGTACTTCGTGGTCCTGTCCGCCATGATCTTCCCCTTCGAGTCCATCATGCTCTCCCTGTTCAAGATGATGGTGCAGCTTGACCTCTACAACACGCTGCCCGGCGTGTGGATGGTCGCGATGATCGGTCCCTTCCAGATCCTCATGATGCGTGCCGCATTCATGGGCATTCCCGACGAAATAGAGGATGCCGCCCTGATTGATGGGGCGGGCGAGCTGCGTCGCTTCTGGTCCATCTTCCTGCCCCAGGTGCGCGGTACGTTGACGGTCGTGGGCCTGACCTCCTTCATCGGGGCATGGTCCGACTTCATCTTCCCGCTGCTCATGCTGCCGAATCCGGAGAAGCAGACGCTGATGCTGACGCTGACGGCGATCCAGAACTCGCCCCAGGGCGTCACTTACCAGTTGGTTCTGGCTGGAGCAGTGGTCGCTATGATCCCCGTGGTCCTAGTCTTCATGTTCAGTCAGAAGTTCTTCTTCCGCGGTATCGAAGACGGAGGTTTGAAGTTCTAATCTCGCCCCTCGCGGGTGCTGACGCACCTGCGAGGGTATTTTCTACCCAAAAAGGAGGTTCTGTCACAAAAAGCTAACACGTGATAGGTATTGTGGGATCCCTTTCGACAAACGAAGGTTCCCGGTCATTCACCCCATACTGACGAAGGAGTTACACTCATGGGGACTCGACCCATCATCGGTGTGCTCGGAGCGCCGATTCTCGCGGCCACCATGCTCGGCCTCACCCCCGCAGCGACCATCGCAGCCTCCGACACCCCCTACCACCCGACCGTTTTGTGGGCGACCTCCGAAGAGACAGTTGGCGAAGGTGCCCCGAATGGCACCATCGCAGCGCTCGTCGACGACGACACCGCTCGCACCGACGCGACCAAGACCTTCTGGACCACCAAGTGGAAGGGAGGCCTCGACCCCTACCCCCACGCCCTCGCCGTCCAGAACCCCACGCCTGGCACCCAGGTCTGTGGCCTCGGCCTGACCCCGCGCCCCACCTACGATTCGACGCTCGGAAACGACCAATTCCCCGGCGAATACCGGGTGTTCGCCTTCGACGAAGACCCCGGCAACCCTGCATCCGACGCGTCCTTCGACGACTGGAAGACGAAGGTCGCCGAGGGCACGTGGGACGGCGGCACCGAACTCGCCCACGGTTCCGACCTACAGTACGGGAACAAGGAACAGTACGTCACCTTCCCCGCGACGACGAAGCGCGTCATCGCCCTGGCAGGCCTGCGCTCCCTCGCCCCGGGTAAGTCGGACATGGCCCTGTCCGACATCAAGCTCCTACCCTGCGACGCCGACGGTAACGCAATCACCTCCTACGGCGGCGACGAAGGCGGCGGCGACAACGACGCGGTCCGCCCCGTCGTTCCTCACCCGGAGGCTCCCGAGCAGGGATCGGGCGCGTCCGACCTCGTCGTTGACTTCGTCATCGACCAGCTGCCCTACGGCGAACCCGGCAAGCCCGTGGACTTCGCCCCCGGCACTCACACCTACACGGCCACCGGCTACTACCACGCCACGACCGTCTCGGCCCGCATCCGCGCGGTCGATGGAGCCACCGTCACCATCAACGGCGCGACCCCCGACGCTGACGGACGCGTGTCCAACCTCGACCTTGCCACCGGCCTAAACGTCATCACCGCGACCGTATCTAAGGACGGCAAGGAAGCCACCTACGTCGTCAACATCACCAAGGTGGAGACCGATTTCCGCGGCAACGTGCTCGTGCCCGCCACGGCCTCGGCGAACGGCGGCACCGAGGCCGACAACGCGGCCCTGACCGACCTCGACCCCACAACGACGTGGACCTCCGATCCGCTCGTTCGTGCCAGCGACTGGTCGAGCAACGTCACCGGCATCGAGCTGCACCTGGGCGAAGCCCGCTACGTGCACCGCGTCAACGGCTGGGGCACCCCGACCCTGCCCGCCGGCGCGCAAGGATGGCACGGCGGTAACTCCGTGGCCATCGCTGTCCAGGAGGCCGACGGCGGCCCGTGGACGACCATCGTCACCCACGGCTCGCTCACGCGCGACGCGCGCGGCCTGTGGTACTGGGACTTCAACGCCTACCACCTCGCCACAAACATCCGCATCTGGATGAACGACGAGACCGAGCCCCAGACACCGCAGAATATCGCGACCGCCGTGACCTTCAACGACGTTGAGGTGTGGGGTCTGCCTGCGGGCCAGACCCCCGTCGCCCCTGAAGTCGACAACTCCATGTACGAGCGGTACTCCGGCTTCAACCCCGGGGAGAGCACGTGGGGCGTCAACCGCGCCCAGGCCCTCGCACTGCAGTACGGGGTCATGATGCCCGCGTGGGTTCCCTCCGAGGGCTACGGTCGCGGCGGCTTCGACGCCAACGAGCGCGACCTCACGGGCGGCGCATTCCCCATGTTCTACGACCTGCCCATGTTCAACACCCCGATGATGGAGTCCCTAGGCAAGGGGGCGCCGTGGGCCCTCGCCAAGGCCCCCACCGGCAAGAACAGCATGTGCAACGCGGGCGATCCCCACGACTTCATGAACGACTACATGAAGCCCTACGCCTCCACGCTCGTCGACATTCAGTACGGCGATGAGGGCGGATTCAACCGCGGCGAGTCCGAGTGCTTCAAGAACTGGTTCGCCTGGTCGAAGCAGAATATCCCCGGTGCGGTCGTCCACGCCAACTCCTGGGACGATCCCTCCTGGTACCGCGACGCAAACTTGAGCTACTACGTCGAGAACGCCCAGCCCGACCTACTCAGCTGGGACAAGTACTACTGGGGAGCCAACGGCGGCCCAGCTCCGAGCACTGTCGTCATGGACTTGCTGAACACCAACACGTGGAAGAAACAGCGCGAATACGGCCTCAAGGGCCTCACCGGTGACGGCTCCAGCCCAATCCTGTACGGCCAGTACCTGGACTACAACTGGGACGCCAACGTGTCCGCCTCCGAGAAGTCGATCGTGCCGTCCCTGGGCCTGGCGACCGGCCAGAAGTGGTTCGGCCTGTTCCGCATGGAGTACAACGGCTACGACCGTTCCTCGATCATCGACCACGATGGTGCGCCGACACGTTCGTTCTACGAGTTCTCCACCATCTTCGGCAACGTCTCCTACATCGGTAACTACACGAAGGCCATGAACTCCACGTTCGTTGCCTACAAGCCCGGCCAGTACGCGGCCCGTTCCGATACCCCGACGCTGAGTGGCTACACCTACGGTAACTTTGCCACCGGCGACGAGGCCACGGCCGCCAACGAGGCTGTCGGCCTGGTCGACATGTCGGTGACCAACGTCGGCTCCGTCAACGACGGTCTGCCCGGCGACGTCGTCGTCGGCTACTTCGAGCAGCTGGGCGGCCTGGACGGTGCCAAGTCGGCCGAGATCTTCGGCGATTCCACGACGGCCCCCACGGGCTTCATGGTTGTCAACGCCCTGACCGGCCAGACCCGCTACCCGTCCTACCTCCTCGACCCGCGCACCGACAACGGCTCGCTGGCCGAGACCGCTCAGGACATCACGCTGACCGTCAAGAAGCCGAACGCGAACGCGCACCTGATGCTCGTCAACCCCGCCGACAAGACGAGGCAGGAGGTCGAGCTCGGCGATGGTGAAACCTCGCAGGTCGTGCTGACGGCCGTCGGCGGCGGCGACTCGCGTTTCCTGTACTGGGTGACCCTCGACAACGCGACCCCGGATCCGACTCCGGATCCCACGCCCGAGCCGAACCCTTCCG
>NZ_ALCA01000067.1 GCF_000278725.1 Actinomyces sp. ICM47
TGGTGGTTATGCCCACGCGGCGCTTAGGCCTTGTGGCGGCATGAGCGGCGGATGAACGCCGTGCCCACTCCGGCAACCGCCAGGGCACACGCCCCGACGATCAGCGCGTTGGAACCCGTGCGGGCTAGGCCACCCTTGCTTCGCTTGCCGCCCTTGCGTCCCTGGTCGGCGCTCGGCGAGGGGACAGCCGAGGGGTGGGTGCTCGGCTCAGCGCTCGGTTGGCCGCTCGGCTCAGTACCTGGTTGGCCGCTCGGCTCAGTACTCGGATCGGCGGAGGGGGCGGGCGCGGGGGTCGCGGTGACCGTCAGAGGGGCCGAGGCCTCGGCGGCGGGAGACTCCGCGGCGGCGACGACCGTGTGGTCCCCGGCCTCGGTGGCGGCGGGAATCGTTACCTCGGCGGTGAAGGAACCAGTGTCATCCGTGGTGGCCGTGCCGATCTCGACGGGGTCGGAGTGCAGAGTGAGGCTCACCGGAGAGGAATGGGCGAAGCCCGTGCCCGTCACGGTGACGGTCTTGCCAGCTTCGACGGTCGACGGCTCGACGGTGACCGCCGGGGTCGAGAACTTCTCGGCCTTCACGGTGACCGACTTGACAGTCGCGTCCTTGCCGAAGCCCTTGAGCGCGTACGCCGGGTTGTCGTAGGACAAGGTGACGCGCGCCGTGGCGTGCTGGCCGAGGGTGAAGGGGCCGACGCCCGCCTTGAGGTCGGCGACGGTCAGGCCCTTCACCTCCTGATCGCCCACGGTCACCTTGTACTTCGCGTAGTCGTCCGTGAAGCCCTCGGTGTCGAAGGAGATACGCACGCCCGAGGCGATCTTGTTACCCGAGGTGATGGAGGCCGTGAAGCTGGTTTCGCCGGTCTTGGGGGTGGGGGCCTTGAACTTTTCGAGGCCGGTGGCGGGGATCGTAGTCGTCTGCTCGCCGATGGTGGTCAGGCCGGTGGGCACGTAGGTGGGAGCACCCTTCGTGGTGACCGTGACGACGGGGAGGATCTCGTCGGGCTGCGCGGGCAGCGTGATGACGAGGTCGTTGCCCTCGACCGTGTAGGTGAGGGGCGCGTCGGAGCCGTCCAGCTTCACCGAGGTGATGTCGTTGGTGCCGGCACCGTGCAGCGTGACCATGCCGTCGGTCGGCCACTTTTCGATGCCCAGATAGATGTGGGAGTCATCGACCATGGTCTTGCCCCAGGTTTCGATGGGGAAATGGGTCGGGCGCGAGTTGCCCAGGATACCCGGGTGTGCGCGGTTCCAGTCGCCGATGCCCTTCAGGACCGAGGCATCCCACGGGTCGTAGGAGCCGTCGAACTTCGGGCCGACGTTGAAGAGGAACTGGCCGCCCAGGGCCACGGTTGAGAACATGTTGCCCACGATCTCGGTGGTCTTCGTGTGGGCGCCGCCCGGGGCCTTACGTAGGGCCGTCGTGTTGTCGACCTGCTGGATGTGATCCCAGTCTTCCTCGGTGTAGTCCGGGTAGCCGGTGTCCTTGTAGGTGGGGGCAGCGTCGTCCCAGTTGGCGTAGCCCCAGGTCTTGTGGAAGATCGAGACGGCCGACTCCCAGGGGCCCTGGGTCTGCTCGGACTGCATCTCGTTGTCCCATCCGACCTCGAAGTCCGCGCGGTCGTTGCCCACGCGCGAGTTGATCATGATGTTTGGCTGGAGTTCGTGCGCCCATGCGCGTAGCTGGTCAGACTGGGTGGGGTTGGGCTTGCCCATGTCGTACCACAGTTCGGTGATTTCGCCGTACTTGCCGCCGAGGAGTTCCTTGAGCTGTTCATGGATGTAGTCCATGTAGCCCTCTTCATCGAGCGTGTTGGCGTTCGTCCACGGGTCCTCCGGCTGCTTCTCCCAGTCGATGTTGGAGAAGTAGAGGCCGAACTTGATGCCGACCTTCTGGCAGGCCTGCGACAGCTCGAGGATCGGGTCGCGGTGGGAGGGGGACTGCTTGGTGAAGTTGTAGTCGGTCGTGGCCGTGTCCCACATGGCAAAGCCGTCGTGGTGCTTGGACGTGATGAGCAGCATCTTCATGCCGGTGTCCTTGGCCTGCTGACACCATGCGGTCGCATCGAAGTTGGGGGCTTCGAAGGTCTGGGCGGTGGCCAGGTACTCCTCGCGAGGGATGCCTTGCAGGGGGATTCTCTGATCCCAGGTCTGTTGGTGACCCCACGCCTTAATCTGCTCGGGATAGCCCACTTCCTGCTTCTGGCCCTTGTACCAGCCTGCGTAGGAGGAGTAGACGCCCCAGTGGATGAACATGGCGTACTTCATGTCCTGCCACTGCGCGACCTTCGCCTCGCTGGAGGCGGGCACGGCCGCGGGGATCGCGTAGCGTGCGTCGTAGGTGGTCTGGGTGGCGGGCGTGGTGGGCTGTGCGTCGTCGGTCGCAGGCGTGTCTGCCAAGGCGGGACCTGCCATTCCTAATGTCAGTAGGCCGGCGAGGAGGCTGCCAGCCAGTCGGTTTGTGATGCGCATCAAGTCTCCATTGATTGACGGGATCTCTCGAGCGGTGAGAGTGCCTCTAGTCTGCCAGAGCATTGGTGCGCTGTGCCACTATTTAACTTTGTGTTTCCTTACGCGAGACTTTCGCGTTACTTACTAAGCGGCTTCATGTGCTTGTTTTAGCGCATTAGGGGGCGGGGTTGGGGCGATCTTGTCACGAGGGGAATAAATCTGCGAAATGAAAGTTGAGTACATCAGACTCAGGTTTTGAGTGACTCACGCTGAGGGGCCTCGGTCAGGGAATAAAGTCCAGGCTTCCAAGGTTGAGTACATCAGACTCAGGTTTGAGGGCTACGGGTTGCGGAATAAAAACCCGGCTCCTAAAGTTGAGTACATCAGACTCAAGGATATGTCGGGAGCTTCCCGGCACCACATAGACCACACAGACCAACGCAAGCCGCTCCCGAAGCGGAGACGGCCTAGCGAACGAAAGGACAACAACCATGGCACGTGCAGTCGGTATCGACCTCGGCACCACCAACTCCGCTATCGCCGTCCTCGAAGGCGGCGAGCCCACCATCATCCCGAACGCTGAAGGCGCTCGTACGACCCCCTCGGTCGTCGCCTTCTCCAAGACCGGCGAGGTCCTGGTTGGCGAGATCGCCAAGCGTCAGGCGGTCACCAACGTTGACCGCACCATCTCCTCCGTCAAGCGCCACATGGGCACCGACTGGACCACGGAGATCGACGGCAAGAAGTACACCGCGCAGGAAATCTCCGCGCGTATCCTCCAGAAGCTGAAGAGGGACGCCGAGGCCTACCTGGGTGAGCCCGTCACCGAAGCCGTCATTACGGTTCCCGCCTACTTCAACGACGCGCAGCGTCAGGCCACCAAGGACGCCGGACAGATCGCCGGCCTCAAGGTCGAGCGCATCGTCAACGAGCCCACCGCCGCGGCCCTGGCCTACGGCCTCGAAAAGGGCAAGGAAGACGAGCTCATCCTGGTCTTCGACCTCGGTGGTGGCACGTTCGACGTGTCCCTCCTCGAGGTGGGCAAGGATGACGACGGCTTCTCCACCATTCAGGTGCGCGCCACCTCCGGTGACAACCACCTGGGCGGCGACGACTGGGATCAGCGCATCGTCAACTGGCTGATCGACCAGGTCAAGGCCAAGACCGGCGCCGACCTGTCCAAGGACGCGGTCGCCCTCCAGCGCCTGAAGGAAGCTGCCGAGCAGGCGAAGAAGGAGCTGTCCTCCGCGACCTCCACGAACATCTCACTGCAGTACCTGTCCATGACCGCCGATGGCCCCATCCACCTGGATGAGACCCTCACGCGCGCCAAGTTCGAGGAACTGACCGCGGACCTGCTCGAGCGCACCAAGAAGCCCTTCCGTGACGTCATGGCCGAGGCCGGCGTGACCGTCTCCGAGATCGACCACGTCGTTCTCGTCGGCGGCTCCACCCGTATGCCCGCCGTCACCGAGGTCGTCAAGGAGCTGACCGGCGGTCGCGAGCCCAACAAGGGCGTCAACCCCGATGAGGTCGTCGCCGTGGGCGCTGCCCTGCAGGCCGGCGTCATCCAGGGTGACCGCAAGGACGTCCTGCTCATCGACGTGACCCCCCTGTCGCTCGGCATCGAGACCAAGGGTGGCGTCATGACCAAGCTCATCGACCGCAACACCGCGATCCCGACCAAGGCCTCGGAGATCTTCTCCACCGCCGAGGACGGACAGCCCTCCGTGCTCATCCAGGTCTACCAGGGTGAGCGTGAGTTCGCCCGTGACAACAAGCTGCTCGGCACCTTCGAGCTGTCCGGCATTGCCCCGGCTCCCCGTGGCGTGCCGCAGATTGAGGTCACCTTCGACATCGACGCGAACGGCATCGTTCACGTCTCCGCGAAGGACCGCGGCACCGGCAAGGAGCAGTCGGTGACCATCACCGGCGGTTCCTCCCTGCCCAAGGAGGACATCGACCGCATGGTGCGCGAGGCCGAAGAGCACGCCGCTGAGGACAAGAAGCGCCGCGAGGAGGCCGACACCCGCAACCAGGCTGAGCAGGCCGTCTACTCGACGGAGAAGCTGCTCAAGGACGAGGCCGACAAGATCTCTGAGGCGACCCGAGAGGCCGTTCAGAAGGATGTCGACGCCGTCAAGGAAGCCCTCAAGGGTGATGACATCGAGGCCGTGAAGACCGCAATGGCGACCCTGTCCGAGTCCGGCATGAAGATCGGCCAGGAGATCTACGCCAAGCAGCAGGCCGACGAGGCCGCCGCGCAGGCAGCTCCTGCCCAGGACGACGTCGTGGACGCTGAGATCGTTGACGAGGACGACAAGTGAGCATCGAGGAAACCAACGGTTTCTCGGTGCCTAACGAAGACGCC
>NZ_ALCA01000068.1 GCF_000278725.1 Actinomyces sp. ICM47
CGCCGCCCACGGGCACACCAAGCAGCCCGGCCTAGCAAGGCACACCACGCGGGCGGCCGGACCCGACGGTGCCCAGAACACCAGCGACGCCACAAGCAACGAGCGCCAGACACGCGGAAACCCCGCCCCGCAGATGCGGGACGGGGTCAGCCCACCCAGTCGGGTGGAAAAGTCTGAACGAGTCAGACGGGGAAAGTCACTTAAGGGTGACCTTGCCGCCGGCCTCTTCGATCTCAGCCTTGGCCTTCTCGGCGTCTTCCTTCTTCGCGGAGGGGAAGATGGTGGAGGGCGCGGAGTCAACCAGGTCCTTGGCTTCCTTGAGGCCCAGGCCGGCCAGGTTCTTGACGACCTTGACGACGGCGATCTTCTTCTCACCGGCGGACTCGAGGACGACCTCGAACTCGTCCTTCTCTTCCTCGGCGGGGGCGTCGGCGGCCGGGGCGGCAACGGCGACGGCTGCGGGGGCAGCGGCCTCAACGTCGAAGGTCTCCTCGAAGAGCTTCACGAAGTCGGAGAGCTCGATGAGGGTCATTTCCTTGAAAGCTGCGATGAGCTCGTCATTGGAGAGCTTAGCCATGAGTGGCATCCTTCCTAATTGGCCTGCACGAGTGCAGATTGTTGGGGTGTTTCACGCAGCCCGGGTGGCGGTGTGAAACATGGCCTGTCTCGTCAGGCCGCCTCGCCCTGCTGCTTTTCGCGCAGAGCATCGATGGTGCGCACTGCCTTGACGGGCAGAGCGTTGAATGCGAACGCCGCCTGACCGATCTTCGCCTTGAGGACGCCTGCGGCCTTGGCCAGCAGGACCTCGCGGGACTCGAGATCGGCGAGCTTCTTGACACCCTCGGCGCTCAGGGGAGCGCCGTCCATCGCGCCGGACTTCAGCACGAGGGCGGGGTTTTCCTTAGCAAAATCACGCAGGGTCTTGGCGGCCTCAACGGGCTCGCCGGAGACGAAAGCGATGGCCGTGGGACCCTTGAGGTCCTCAGCCAGGAAGTCGAGGCCGACCTCCGTGGCTGCCAGGCGCGCCAGCGTGTTCTTTGCCACGGCGTAGGTCGCGTTCTCGCCCAGGCCGCGACGCAGCTGCTTCAGCTGGCCGACGGTCAGGCCGCGGTACTCGGTCAGCAGGACAGCGTCGGCTGCGCGGAAGCGCTCCACGAGCTCGGCAACTGCTGCCACCTTGTCGGACTTCGCCATGGTCCTCCTTCCAGATACGTGACCGCAGGTAAGAAAAAACCCGACACGCAGGTTCGTGTCGGGCGCATGCTCGAATGCCGCGCGGGGCGGCTCACTCACCTGCGTTGGATTTTTCTCCACTAGTGTGGACACCAACGGTCTTCGGCACGGATCAGCTTAACAGGGTGGTTACCTGCGTGCAAGCATGGCGGCGCGTTTCACAGACGAGGCCGGGGTCGGTCGCGCGCACACCTGCGATGGGTGCATCAGAGGATGCACGAGGCCGGGGCTGGTTTGCGGGGTATCCGGGAAGGATGCGTCCGGCTTGGCTCAGGGTGGAGCGCCTGGTATCCGACACGCGAAACGGTGTTCGGCGTCCGGTGATGCGCATTGGGTCCCGGCCTCGTGACGTGATAGCCGTCAGACGAGCCTCCACCCCGCTGCCCGTGAGCGCGCGTCCCAGAAGGCCCGGTATTGGCCGTCCGCCTGCGAGTAGAGCTCAGCGTGCGTGCCGATCTGGGCGACGCGGCCGCCTTCGTCGAGGACGACGATCTGGTCGGCTGCCGTGATTGTGTCGAGCTTGTGGGCGATGACGATGAGGGTCGCGTCGCGCCGCAGGGCGGCCATGGCGTCGGTGATGCGCGATTCGTTCTCGGGGTCGAGGGCGCTCGTGGCCTCGTCGAAGAGGACGATGGGCGCGGCCTTGAGGAGCGCGCGTGCGATGGAGACGCGCTGGCGCTCGCCTCCCGAGAGCGCGCGGCCGGCCTCGCCGACGGGGGTCTCCCAGCCGAGCGGCAGGCGTTCGATGATCTCGTCGACTCCGCTCAGGCGAGCCGCTTCCTCGATATCTGCGTGGCTCGCGTCGGGGTTTCCGACGCGCACATTAGCTTCCAGGGTGTCGTCGAAGAGGTAGACGTCCTGGAACACGAGGGAGAGCTGCGCCATGAGGTCGGTGGTGTCCCAGTCGCGCACGTCTGCGTCACCCACTCGAACGCTTCCCGCGTCCACGTCGTAGAAGCGTGCGACGAGGCGCGCGATGGTGGTTTTGCCACAGCCCGAGGGACCGACGATCGCCGTCATGGTTCCGGGCTGGACGCGGAAGGATACGCCTTGCAGGACGGGGTGGTCGGCCTCGTAGGAGAAGGACACGTCCTCGAGGGTCACGGATGCGCCCGACGAGGCCGGGGCCTCGTCCGTGCGTCGCACGCCCTTGGGGGCGGGCAGTTCTGAGGCGGAGAGGATCTCGTGGCTGAGGTCGAGGACCGGGCGACGCGTCTCGAAGGCGGAGGCGAGCGTCCCGATGTCGACGAGGATCTGCGTGAAACGCAGAAGCAGGCCGATCGCAACGATCGCAGCCACGGGGCCGACCTGTTCCCCGACCGCGAGCCACCCGATCGCGCAGATGAGCGTCACGACGACGACCTGGGCAGCCATGCCGTTGACGATCTGGCCGACGGTTTCCCGCATGAGAGAACGCCGTGCCGCCACCCCGTACGCATCCTCGGCTCGCAGGAGAGGCTCGTAGGAGGCGGAGCGCCCGCAGGCCCGCAGCGCGCCCTGCTTGGTCGCGTATTCGACAATGCGGTGTGACAGCTCGCGGGCGGGAGGCTCTTTCAGGGCGGCCCCGGACTGCAGGCACCGGCGCGCCACCCACACTCCCCCGCCGACGACCGGGATCGCGACCACGCACACCAGCCCGAGGACCGGCGAAAACACGGTGATGCCGACGAGCATCGTCGCCGAGGTGACGATGGCGGCAATGAGGGGCGAGTACATGTGCGCGAAGATCTCACCCAGAACCATGAGCTCACGCGAGACGAGGCGCGACGTCTTTCCGGCGGTGTCTGCGCGGAACGATCCGAGCGGCAGGGACGCCACCTTATCGCCGATCGCGCGGTGCATGTTCGACAGGAAGTCAAAGGCCACCGAGTATGAACGCATAGCGAGGAGATACTCGACGACAAATGAGGTGAGCGCGCACCCAGCCAGCACCACGAGCCACGCGCTCAGAGGCATCCCCCAGGCGCTGTGACCCGAGGTCAGGGCGAGCGCGGCCGGAATGAACGCGATGAGCGAGATTCCGCGCACGACACCGACGATGCAGGACAGGATGGTCGCCCGGGCGAAGTCGGCTCGCCCCTGCTCGGAGAGGGGTTCGCGCAGGCGGATGATGAGTCCGAACATAATCAGTGTCCTTTCGCGGGTGCGGTCAAGCGACGCATGTAGGGGTGGTCGGCGAGCTGGTCGGGCGTGCCCAGGGCGATGAGGCGTCCCGCGTCAAGGATGGCGATCTGGTCGACACCCGTGATCGACGCGGCGCGGTGTGCGATCACCAGGACCGTCTTTCCCTGCACGAGGCGGGTGAGCGCCTCCTGAATATCGGCCTCGGCTTCCGGGTCGGTGAAGGCGGTGGCCTCGTCGAGAACGAGGATGGGCGCATCGACGAGGAGGGCGCGCGCAATCGCGATGCGCTGCGCCTGGCCACCCGAGGGATGCGCGTCCTCCCCGATGACGCTGTCGAGGCCTCGGGGTAAGGAACGCAGGTAGTCGTCGATACGAGCGGCCCCAGCGGCGGCCCACACCGCTTCGTCGCTCGCACCGGGAACGCCGAGCGCGATGTTATCGCGTACGGATATATCGAGGAGCTGGGGGTCTTGGAGGACGAAGGAGACGTGCCGGTAGAGGACATCCGGAGCGATGTCACGCACGTCGACCCCTCCGATGCGAACAGCCCCACGGTCCGGGTCGGCGAAGCGCGCAACCAGCGTCGCGAGCGTCGACTTACCCGAGCCGGAGGAGCCGACGAGTGCGGTCACCGTGCCCTCGGGGATCGTCAGGCTCACATCGTCAAGCGCGAGGGTCGTCCCGTAGGAGAAGGACACACCGTCAATCTCAACATCCGATCCGTCTGGCACGGAATGCCCCTCGGCGGGTAATGGATCAACAGAGAGCAGATCGACGATCCGCAGCGCGGCCGCCCCCGCGATCTGGTAGGACCAGGCAGTCGTCCCCAGCACCTCGATGGCAGCCGGGATGACGAGGGCAATGAGCGCGCAGGTGATGACCTGGACCGGGCTCACGATCCCGGCGGCCGCGAACGCTGCGCCTCCCGCGGTCGAGATGAGCAAGATCAACGAGGGAGACACGCTGGCCTGCCCGAGCGCGGAGCCTTTCAGCAGCGGACCGCACCAGTCGCGATAGAAGCGCGAGAAGTCCTCGGCTGCCCGGATGAATCGCTCGTGTGAACGGCCGACGGTCCCAAAAGCCTTCACCACGCTGATTCCGGACACGAATTCGACCATCGTCGATGAGACGCGCGTCAGGTGTCGGTCCATCTGTGCGGTCTTCTCCCCCATGTCTCGCATCATCCACGCGTTGAGGAGCCCGTAGATGGGCAGCGTGGCAATCGAGAGAAGCCCGAGCCGCCAGTCGACGACGAAGGAGTAGATGAGCAAGGACAGGGGTGCGCTGACGGCGGCTGCGGATTCGACGGGCGCATGGGCGATAACGGTGTGTACATCGTGTGTGTCGTCCTGGATGGCCTTGCGCACGGCCCCGGAGTTCGTCGATGTGAACCAGGCGAGGGGCGCACCGGCCAGAACCTTCACCATGCGCGAGCGCACGATGTGTCCGAAACGCACGTCCGCGAAGTGGGTGACAGCGAGCGCAACAAAGTAGATCCCATAGCGCACGCCGAACGCTCCGGTGAGCCACATGAGCAGGGTCATCACCTCCCCTCGGTCGGGCAGGGCACCTGATCGAGCCGCAGCCAGCAGCACCTCCCCCAGCTGGACGAGGACGACGTAGGGGGCAACCGCGAGCGCGCCGTAGAGGAACCCGAGTACTCGGGCAAGCATCATGGCTCCACGGATGGGGGCGGTCAGCTCCTTGAAGGCGCGCTGGCCCGCCAGGTGCGCCGCGCGGGGGTCATCGGTTCGCGTGTCGTCAGCGAGCTGGCCAGTCGGGGCCGAGGCCGTGGCGTCCTCGCGCTCGTCGGTATCGGTCATTGGGGTTCTCCTTCGCGAGCACGCTTGGTGCCCGTCGGCGTCAGTGTGATGAGTTGGTCCGCGCAGGCAGAAGCGAACTCGCCATCGTGGGTGACGACGATGACGGCCGCTCCTTCGTTCGCAATGCGGCGCAGGGTCGCGGTAATTGAGTCAAGGTGCCGGGCATCGATTCCCGACGTGGGTTCGTCGAGGATGACGATTCGGCGCCCAGTGGCTCGCGCAGCTGCGATGACGAGGCGTTGCTTCTGTCCTCCCGACAGGCTGAGGGGATGGCGGTCCCCCAGGTGAGCGAGGTCGAAGTCAGCCAAAAGCTTCTCCCCGGCCTCGCCGCTGGCCTGCGACGCCCCGATCGTCAGCTCGCCCGCTAGCGTGTCGGAGAACAGCTGTCGCCCGGTGTCCTGCATGACGAGCGCGCACGCGGCCCGTCGCTGCCGTCGACTCGTCGTCTGCCCGTCCAGGGTGATCGTTCCGGAACTGGGAGCAGCCAGCCCGCACAAAACGCGCACGAGGGTCGTCTTCCCGACGCCGTTCTCTCCCGCGATGCACGTGATCCGGCCGACTGGAAAGTCCGCGTCGAAGCCTTCAAACACGGGAGTGTTCCCGTAGGAGAAGCTCAGATCCCGGCAGGACAGGCCCACGCTCCCACGGGCCGAGGCCTCGTCCCGGGAGTCCCGCGAGCACACCCAGGCCTCGGGCGGACCAGGGTCAACGAGCGTGCGCAAGCCAAGCGACCTGCGTTCCGCCTCGCTCATCGAGTAGAACTCCTCGCCGCTCCACCGACGCGTGACCGATCCGTCTTCCATGAGGAGGACCTGGTCGGCGAGTCCTCGCAGGAAGTGAAGGCGGTGCTCGACGACGATGATTGTCATTCCCTGTTCCTTGAGGAGCACAAGGGCGCGTCGCACCTCTGCGATGGCGTCGGGGTCCAGGTTCGAGGTAGGTTCGTCGGCGAGGAGAACCGGGGCACCCGATGACAGCGCGCAAGCGAGCGCCACCTTCTGGAGCTGCCCGCCCGATAAAGTCGACAGCTTGCGGTCCATGAGATGGGTGATGCCCATGAGTTCGGCGGCGCGCTCACTGCTCTCGATCAGGGTTTCTCGGTCGCGACCGTAGTTTTCCCCGCAAAAGGCCAGCTCCTCGGCGACGGTGTCGCAGAAGAATTGGGTGCGCGGATTCTGGAAGACGGATGAGCACAGGTGACCGACCTCGGTCAGGGGGACCTCGGCGAGGTCGCGACCATCAATCCGCACCACCCCCTCGATCTCCCCCGGCGTCATCTGCGGGACGAGGCCGGTCAGCGCCCGCATGAGCGTCGACTTCCCACAGCCGGAGGACCCGCACACGAGGGTGAGAGTGCCCGGACGGGCAGACACATCGACCCCGTGTAGGGCCTCGACGCGATCTCCCGTCAGCTCACTGACGTAGGAGAACGACAGGGATTCAACATCAATCACGGCAGGACTCCCAGGTGCGCACAGATCTCGATAACGATGACGCCGGCCACGCACGCGAGGGCGACCGCATCCCAGGCACTGGCGCGCAGCCGCGTCAGCGAGGTGGGGCGTGTGGGGCCACCCAGGCCTCGGACTACGCTCGAGGCAGCCAGGTCGTCGGCCACGCGCGCGATAGACGACAGCAGCGGGACCAGAAAGCGCTCAGCAATCACGAGGGGGTGCCGTATGATGCCGCGCACCCCGAGGTCGACGCCACGCATCTCCATCGCCTCGCGGATAGCGACCGCCTCGGCACCCACCGTCGGGAGGACACGAAACGCGACAACGAGGGCGTCGACGAACACTCGCGGCAAGTGAACGGCGCGCAGGGCTGCCTTCATCTGGCCAACTCTCGTCGTGCGGTACACGTAGAGAGCGATACCGAATCCCGCGAAGAACCGCGCAAACCAGTACAAGATCGCAGCGCACGTACCGACGACGAGAACCACTCCACGCGGCAAGCCCACGGCCTCGAGCCACGCAACGAGAAAAGGCGAACCCAAAGCACACACATCACAGACGAGGCACGCAATCCCCACGCGCGCAGCGGCCCTCGCACTGACCTCCCAGAGGAGAGCGATCACCGCCAGCGCCTGCACCGCAACAAGCGTGGACGTGGGGCTCGCGCGCATGACGAGTGCGTTGAGGACGAGGAGAGCGAGGAGCTTGGTGCGTGGGTCAAGTCTGCTCGTTGCCTCGCCTGGTGCGGCCTCGGCGGGCGAGATATCAGGCAACGCCAGCCTTCGCGAAGTGCTTGCGCAGCAGGAAACGCCCGAGGAGCCCACCGATGAACGCGACGATCATTGCGACGACGAGCCATCCTCCAATCACTGCGGGACTAAAGAGCGCCCGCATCGCGTCCGCGTAGTCCTGGCCCATCTGAGCCGCAACATCCGCATAGTAGGAGTCGGGAGCAAAAAAGATCGGCGCAAGCGGGCCAATCATCCACAGGGAGACCAGCATGTATGCCGCGATGTTTCGAGGGGCGCTCACGTAGCCGCCGCTTCGAGCAAGGAGGTCAGCCAGCAAGCCCAGAACCAGGGTGACCGGCACAGTCACCCACGAGTGTCCAGTCACGACCATGAGGAAGGCGACGACGCCTCCCATGATTGTGAGCGTTCCAAACATGCGCGAGCGCACCATCATCAGCATGATGACCGGACCGTTGAGGATCAGACCGATGATCCAGCCGACGAACATGAACGCCGGCCCGAAAAAGCCAAGCATTCCCGAGCACCACATGATGACAAAGTAGACGGCGGTGAATGCGCCGATCGTGACGGCCGAGCGCGCCTTTGTAATGCCCGCCCCCGCAACCTGAGGCATTTTTGCAACCCTTCACATACATAGGTTTATACAAGCGAATTAAGGTTACCCTATTCGCGACCTATATTGTGTGACCTATGTCCCTTAATCTGCGCATGCATGTGCCAGCG
>NZ_ALCA01000069.1 GCF_000278725.1 Actinomyces sp. ICM47
TACGCGATGACGGGGCGAGGGTGCACAGCTTGCAGAGCACACGTCGCAGGGCGCAGGCAGGGGGAGCGTATGCCTAGCGGAGGTGCAAGCACCGAAGCGCTAGCGCGACGCGATGTAACGCAGGTCGACGGTCGCCTCGCGTAGGCGCTCGAGGTAGGCAGAGTTCGACGTCATCCACGGTGAGAGGACGGGCTGGCCGTCCTGCTTCATGAAGGAGTTCAGCAGATCCTCGCGAGAAAAACGAGTGGCGAAGAGGATCTGGCGCAGCTCAAGGCTGTTCGCCGCCTCGACGCTCAAGATGGGGTAGGTCGCGTGCGTGTAGCGCTTGACCCTGGGCCACGGCGTGTCGGTGATGCGCCAGCGGCCATCGGTCGGCGGATCGCTCGGTAGGACGATGGGACGCAGACGAAGATTGGCGCGGCGCAGCGCACCGAGCTGCGTGATCAGGACGTAGCTGGCGAAGGCCTCGCTGCGCGTGTCCATCGTGAAGCGCGTGCTTGGGTGGCGCTCGGACCAGCTGAAACGGTAGTAGCCCGATATCTCCCACATCGTGAAGAAGTCGGTGTTGTAGGACGAGAATGAGTGCCCGTAGCCGTATCCGTTCTGGAAGTCACTTTGTGCGACGGAAGTACCCGAACAGAGCTTCCCAATCAACGTCTCTAACTTCTCCAACATGCTCGGAGACTCCTTCGATGATGTTTTGCGTGATGAGTTCGTCAATCGTCATGGCAACCCATGCGCCCAGAGCGACCTTCTCGAGGATACGAACTTGTGGAGCATATCCGTAGGACCCGTGGTCTTCGTCGAGCAAACAGATCTCGATCATGACGTCCTCAGGCAGAGCGTTGCCCGTGAAACGGAACTGGTGGTAGAGCTCGTTGAAGTTGGCCGGCGGCCCCGAGCGGAACTCGGAGGGGAAGATGCCGCCGTTCATGATGGGGGTCAGATGGCGTCCGCCGACGTGGCCAATATGGTCGAGGCCGGTGATGTCGAAGGCTTCGATGAACTCGGCTTTGGAACGGAAATATCGATTGGTTCCGGGGACCTCGCCGTGGTCGCGATCCTGGCGCCACGCGGGGAACGTGGTCTTCGGTTTGGCGTATCGGGAGCGAAGCCAGGCGTTGGTCGACACCAGTTCGGGGTCAGTGCCGTCGGACATCTGGGCCGCCATGGAACCGGTGACGTCCATGCCCGCGCGATAACGTTGCCCGAGTCCCGCCTCGGCGTGGGGGAGCACGTCCCCGGGGCCGGGAGCGCGCACGGGGAACATCGCGCTCATGGGGGTCACGACTTCGTCTGGGTGCGGATTGTGCGGCTCAGGGGGCATGGAAGCTCGATTCTCTGTGGTGATGTCAGGTCAGGAAACGGCGGTCCCGGCCGCTATCGTCCTGGCGGCAGCGGGATTGGGGGAACCACGGACGGCTGTGGGGGAGTCGGGGAGGATTGAATAGGGGAAGAAAGGATTGGGGACACGGCACGCGTGGGAGCCTGAGGGCCGTGCGCAGGCTGTGCGGGTCTGTCCGCTGTGGGACGCTGGGGCGCGGAGCTGCCCCTGTTGCTGTGTGCGCGCGCTCCTGCGTGGGAGACAGTACTCGCTTGGGTTTGCTGTCCGGTGTCCGCGATTTTTGAGGCCACGGGCGAAGAGGCCGTGTGGGCGGGCTTGTCTGTTTTGCTGCGCCTCGGCCCCTTGCTTCCCTTATGCCCGCGGCTGGGCTTGGCGGGCTTTCTGAACATTGCCAGCTCGAGGGCGTTCATGAGCGGACAGACCATCTTGTTGTAGCGCTCGTAGTCCAGGCTGTAGAGTTCTTCGCTCACGCATTTGAGGCGCACGTTGGAGAATTGCACCTGCGTGTAGAAGAAGATCGACATGGGGACTTTGAACACCGTGGAGATGCCAGCGATTGCGATGCTTGAGGATTCGGGGATCGTCAGGACGTCGTCGCGTGACTTGATGCGCTGGCTTTTCTCGTCCACGAAAATCACGATTTCCGTGAAGTAGTCGAATGCGGCGTAGATCGCTTGGAGCATTTGCTGCCACGAGACGCGGTGCGTCAGCGTGAATGTTGACCGAATCCAGCCGCTATCGACGTGTTGTCCTTCTAGATACATGGCACTGCTCCTCTCGCGTCGTTGTTCGCCGAAGGTGTGTGGGTGTTCAGCCGCGGGTGGGGGCGGCGGACCCGTTGGGCTTGGCCGCGTGCAGGTGCATCATGATCTCCATGGAGTCCATGAGCTGCGACATCGACTTGTTGTACTTCTCGTAGGTGGTGTTGCGGAACTCTTGGTTGACGCTGCCGACGGATACCGCTACCGCTTGGCTCTGATTGCGGAATGTGATCATCAGGGGGGCGTTGAGGACCGTGGAGATGCCGCGCAGTATGATCGCGCGGTCTTCGGGGATTGTGAGGATGTCCGACTGCTTGGTCACGGAGATCTGCGTGCCGTCAACCAAGACCTGTGGGTTGGCGAAGTACGGGTACGCCCCGTGCACGGCCTGGAGCAGCTGGTCCCATGTGACGCGGTACGTCAGGTTGAACGTGGAGCGGATCCAGCCGTTTTCCTCACGTTCTTCAACGAGCAGCATGTCTCATCCTTATCGTGTCACGCGCGCATGAGAGCGCGCGTGAGGGGCATCCTATCAGTGAGCGCTCAGCGAGCCGCATCGATAGTTGCTTTGGCGGTCTTCAGGTCGACGCCGGTGCGGTCCCTGTATGCCTTGATGGCGCTGACGAGGCGACCGTCGGCCACCATCCGGAGTTCGGCATCCGTCAGCTCGAGGCCGGTAGAGACGATCGCGGATGTGGGCACGGGCACGGCGTCAATCGCGGCCTTGGCTGCCTTGAGGCTTACGCCGGTGCGGTCCTTGTAGGCCTTGACTGCCGCGATTTTCGGGCCCGTAGCCAGCAACTCCATTTCGGCGTCGCTCACTTCCAGGGACGAGGCCGTGGCGGGGGCGAGTGAATCAGTGGAAGAGACGGGTGAGGAGGGACCGGCCAGAGCCGAGATCCCGGCGTCCGCGTAGGCGGCGCGCAGGCGCGCCTCAAGGGTCGCGACCTGCTCCTTCAGTCGGCGGTTTTCGGTGCGCAGCTCCTCAATCTCGCTTGCCTGGCCGAACCACTTGCCCATGGAAATCCTCCATATCTCATTCTTACTTGTCCCTCCCATCCTACTCGCCCCGTCAGGACAGCGGACCACCGTTCGAGCCACGGCCTCGTCGATGAGAGGACCGCCGGGGCACAAACGCGCCGTGACCGGCAGAACAAGCCGCTCGCGCCGCGCGGGCCGGTAAAATAGCGGAGACACTGCGAGCCGCGGAGGAAACATGGCAGGCGAATCGTTCTTCGGGCAAGAGCCCACCCACGACGACCAGCGAGGCGGCATCCCCGCCGACCTGATCCCGTATCTGGAAGCGGCCGACGAGGCCCCCGAACCCGAGGACGGCGGTACGGCTGCCGACTCGCAGGCCGAGGAGAGCGAGCGCGAGGCCGCCCTGCGCGCCCTCGTCGAACACTCGCTGCTGCTGGGACCCGACCCCTCCGTCCTCGCCGAGATCGAGGGTGAGGTGGACGAGGACTTCGCCGACGACGCCGCCGAGGAGCGCGAGGAACGCGCCTCCCACGAGGCAGCGCTGGCCAAAGCCGAGGATGAAGTCTCGCTCGACGCCCGCGTGCAGGAGATCTACCAGTCCATCGTCGCGCGCGCCCCCGAGCACGACATCGACCCCACCCTCGACCGGGTGAAGCTCGCCCTGGACATCCTGGGCGACCCGCAGAACGCCTACCCGTCAATCCACATCACGGGCACGAACGGCAAGACATCCACATCTCGTATGATCGATTCGCTGCTGACCGCGTTCGGCATGAAGACGGGCCGCTTCACGAGCCCGCACCTGCTCGACGTACGCGAGCGCATCTCGCTGGAAGGCCACTCGATCACGCGCGAGGGCTTCGTACGCGCCTGGGAGGACATCGCCCCCTACGTCGGCATGGTGGACGAGCGCAGCCTGGAAGAGGGCGGCCCGCGCCTGTCCTTCTTCGAGGTCTTCACGATCATGGCGTACGCGGCCTTCGCCGACTACCCGGTCGACGCCGCCGTTGTTGAGGTCGGCATGGGTGGACGCTGGGACGCCACGAACGTCATCGACGCCGGCGTCTCCGTCATCACCCCGATCGCCCTGGACCACACCAAGTGGCTCGGCTCCACGATCGAAGAGATCGCGCGCGAAAAAGCCGGCATCATCAAGCCCGGCCAGGTCGTCGTCATCATGAAGCAGCAGGAGGCAGTCCTCGACATCCTCCTCGAGCAGGCGCGCACCGTCGACGCCATCGCGCGCGTCGAAGGCCGCGACTTCGAGGTCGTGGACCGCCAGATGGGAGTCGGCGGCCAGATGATCACCATCCGCACACCCTCCGCGGTCTACGAAGACGTCTTCGTCCCGCTGTTCGGCCAGTACCAGGCACACAACGCGGCCGCGGCGCTCGTCGCCGTCGAAGCCTTCATGGGCGGTCGCGGCCTGGATGGACGCATCGTCGAACAAGGCCTCATGAACGCATCGAGCCCCGGACGCATGCAAGTCGTGCGCCATTCACCCACGATCATCGTGGACGCCGCACACAACCCCGCGGGCGCAGCGACCCTGCGCGAAGCCATCGAATCCTCCTTCGCCTTCGCGCGGATCGCAGGCGTCTACGCAGCGATGGGAGACAAAGACGTCGAAGGCGTCCTATCCGAAGTCGAACCCTTCCTCGACCACCTCGTCGTCACGCAGATGCCGGGCGAACGCGCAGCCGACGTCGCACGCCTTACCGACATCGCACAGGAGGTCTTCGGTCCCGACCGGGTAGATGTGCGCGAGTCACTGGCCGACGCGGTCGATCGTGCAGCCGAAATCGCCGAGGCCGGGGCGCAGCCCTCGGATCGCAGCGGAGTCCTGGTGTTTGGCTCAGTGATGCTGGCCGGTGAAATGCTGGCGCTCGCGGGTCACTCCCCGCGATGAACTGAATCACCCCTGAGGCGGTCGCTCTGTGGCGGCCGCCTCAGTTGGGTTTTTGTATGGAACGTGGCACGATTATCTTGACTACAAGAAAAGATGAGCATTTTGCAAGGAGGCACCATGAAGAAGCTCGTCAATGATGTTCACGCCGTCGTCCGCGAAACCCTGGAGGGATTCGCCCTGGCCCACCCCGACCTCGTCGATGTTCACTACTCGCCGGATTTCGTCACCCGCGCCGTTCCTAAGGCCGAGGGCAAGGTCGGCCTCGTCTCCGGCGGCGGATCTGGGCACGAACCCTTGCACGCGGGCTTCGTCGGAGAAGGCATGCTGGATGCGGCCGTGCCCGGCGCGGTGTTCACCTCGCCGACCCCCGACCCGATCCTGGAAGCCACGAAGGCCGCCGACCGCGGGGCAGGTGTCCTGCACATCGTCAAGAACTACACGGGCGACGTCCTCAACTTCGAGACCGCGGCCGAGCTGGCGGACATGGAGGACATCCAGGTCTCCACGGTCATCGTCAACGATGACGTAGCCGTCGAAGACTCCCTCTACACGGCGGGTCGTCGCGGCGTCGCCGGTACCATCTTCGTGGAGAAGATCGCGGGCGCGGCCGCCGAGCGCGGCGACTCCCTGGAGGAAGTCACCCGCATCGCCACCAAGGTCAACGACCAGACCCGCTCCATGGGCCTGGCCCTGGGACCCTGCACCGTGCCCCACGCTGGCAAGCCCTCCTTCGACCTGGGCGAGGACGAGATCGAGCTGGGCATCGGCATCCACGGCGAACCCGGATACCGCCGCGGCTCCATGGAAAGCGCCGACGCCCTCATCGCCGAACTCTACGAGCGCGTGCGCGGTGACCTCGCCCTGACCGAGGGCGAGCGCGTCGTCGCCCTGGTCAACGGCATGGGCGGCACCCCCATCTCCGAGCTCTACATCTGCTTCCGCGCGCTCGCCGCTCTGCTGAAGAAGGACGGCATCGAGATCGCCCGCCAGATGGTCGGCAACTACGTCACCAGCTTGGAGATGCCTGGCGTCTCCGTGACCCTCATGCGCGCGGACGACGAGCTGCTCGAGCTCTTCGACGCGCCCGTGAACACGGTCGCCTGGAAGTAAGCAACGGTAGGAAGGAAGAAGGAGAGAGACGATGAGCCTGGATGTGCAGTGGGCACAGCGGTGGATCGAACTGTCGGCGAGTGCGGTTGCCGAGCACCGCGATTACCTGGTGGACCTGGACCGAGCGATCGGGGACGGCGATCACGGCGAGAACATGGACCGAGGCTTCCGTGCTGCGGTTGAAGCCCTCAGCGAGGCCCAGCCGGGCAGCGTCGCAGAAGTTCTCAAGACGGTCGCCAAGACCCTCATGTCCACGGTCGGCGGTGCTGCCGGACCCCTGTATGGAACCGCGTTCCTGCGCGCATCGAAGGCCGCGGGTGGCGGCGACCTGGACGGCGGTGGCGTGGCCGCCGTCATCGAGGGAGCGCTGAGTGGCATCCAGGCGCGCGGAAAGGCCACCACGGGTGAAAAGACCATGGTGGACGCGTGGACCCCGGCCCTCGAGGCCGCCCGCGCGACCGCTGAGGCGGGCGGAGACGCGGGCGTCGTCCTGGAGGCAGCCGCGACGGCCGCCGAGGCC
>NZ_ALCA01000070.1 GCF_000278725.1 Actinomyces sp. ICM47
GCTGGCGATTGCGGGCCTGGGCCTGGATGTTCTCGCGGTTGATATCGACCCGGAGGCGGCGGGGGCCGTGGCCGCGAATCTGCGCGATTTCGAGGGAGCGCAGGTTCGCCTGGGCGACGTCATGGACCTGGATATCGCGGAGTTGGCTTCCGAGGGCGTGGACGCGATCTTCGCCGACCCCGCCCGGCGTACGGGGGCCTCGCGCGGGTCGGCGCGCATCACAAACCCGGAGGATTGGTCCCCGCCCCTGTCCGCGGTCCTCGGCTGGGCGCATGCGATTGAGCGTGTCGGCGTCAAGGTGGCGCCCGGTATCGCGCATGACGTCATTCCGGCGGATTGGCATGCGCAGTGGGTGAGCGTGAGCGGCGATCTCGTCGAAGCTTCCCTCTGGTCTCCCGCACTGGCACCGGAGGGCCGGGGACGGTCCTGCCTCCTCCTGGACGAGGCCGGGGCAGCCCATGCCCTCTCCTCCCCCGAGGGGATGGCTGCGAATACGCCCGCCGAGCGCGTGGAGGTTACCCCCCTCGGGGCTTTCATCGCGGAAGCCGATCCGGCGGTGATTCGCTCGGGTCTGCTCGGGCGTCTCGCTGACAAGACCGGGGCGGGTATCGTGTCCGACAAAATCGCCTATCTGACAGGCGACGATTTACCTGATAACCCCTTCTATGACCGCTTCGAAGTGCTCGAGGTGACAAACCTTCGCGCCAAGGCAATCTCTGCAGCGCTCACATCGCGAGACGCGGGCAGTGTTGAGATCAAGAAACGCGGCGCGGACATCAATCCCGACGAGCTGCGCAAATCTCTCAAGCTGGGCGGCGGTAGCGCCCAGTTGACAGTCATTGCGACGCGCCTGGCCGGGCGTCACCGCGCGATCATCTGCAAGAGGTTGCCCAAAAACCTGTAAGGAAGCTCTCCACCGGCACACAGCGAGGCCCTGACACAATGGAGGAAATCAGCGAAAGGATCGATCATGACCTTGCCATTCGGTTCCTCCCAGCGTTCTACACTCGGTGTCGAGTGGGAGCTCCAGCTCGTCGACCGTGACTCGCACGATCTGCGTCAAAGCGCAGACGCCATCATCGACCGCGCCACGACCGACGGCAAGCTCTATCCCGGCATCCATCGCGAGATGCTCCTCAACACGATCGAGGTCGTTTCCAAGCCGCGCTCGACCGTCGCCGAGTGCGTCGCTGACCTGACCGACTGCATCGACTACCTGACCCCCCTGGCCTCGGACCTGCGCATTGACCTGGCCACCGCCGGCACACACCCCTTCGCGCGCCCGGGCCGCCAGCGCGTCACCGACTCACGCCGCTACGCCCAGCTCGTCGAGCGCACCGCCTACTGGGGCCACCAGATGCTCCTGTACGGCGTCCACGTACACGTCGGCGTCGAAGACCGCGCGAAGATCCTGCCGATCCAGGCTGCACTCACAGCCTACCTGGGCCACCTGCAGGCGATCTCCGCGTCTTCACCGTTCTGGGCAGGCGAGGACACCGGCTACGCCTCCAACCGCGCAATGGTCTTCCAGCAGCTGCCCACCGCCGGTATCCCGCGTCAGTTCGACACGTGGGAGGACCTGGAGGCCTACACGGACGACATGATCCGTACGGGCGTCATTGAGGGCTTCGACGAGGTCCGCTGGGATATCCGCCCCTCGCCGACTTTCGGCACGATCGAGAACCGCATGTACGACGCGGCGACGAACGCCACTGAGGTCGGCATCTTCGCGGCCCTCACCCACGTCCTCGTCGAGCACTTCTCGCGCCTATACGACGCCGGTGAGCCACTGCCCGTCCTACCGGACTGGTTCGTCGCGGAAAACAAGTGGCGCTCGGCCCGCTACGGCTTGGACGCAGACCTCATCGTCTCGCGCGACGGCACGACCGAAAGCGCCCGCGACGGCATCGCACGCCTGAAGGAAGAGCTGGCTCCCGTGGCCGCTGATCTTGGCTGCGCGCGCGAGTTCGCCGACCTGGACACGATCCTGTCAATCGGAGCCGCCTACGAGCGCCAGCGCGCCGTCGCCGCGGCCGCACGCCCCGGCCAGGGCCTCGACGCCGTCGTGGACCTCATGCGCGCCGAGATGGCTGCGGGTCGTCCCCTGGCACTCGCCGAGTTCGCAGCCCTGAGCGCCTGACCCCACGTCCCCGGCGCGGCAGCGAGGCGCGTCCGGGGCGGGGCCACAGCCTCGTGACTGAGCAGACACCTTCCCAGCGCACTATTAGTCCACTTCCAGGCTATCGGAGTATCCTATCCTCCGGAAAAACGAAATGGCTTGAGAGGATATCACCGTGTCGCAAGAAGAGACGGACTCGCCCGAGCCCCGCCGCACCACTTTTCGCAGGATCGGTGCGCCACTGAGCGCAACAGCACGCACCCTCTGGCTTCTGCTCTCATCGCTGGCGCGCCTGACGGTCCGATGGCTGTCCCACGCCCCTGCCACAACCGTCGTGACGGTTGCCCTGACCCTGATGTCCGCCACCTACTGGGTGTGGCGCGACCAATTCAGTGTCCTTGAGGCTAGCCCCTCAGCCTCCCACTGGTGGTCGATCTTTTCCTCCGTCGGAGCTGTCCCCGGGCACTTCCTGGCCACCGCCGTCCTCGGCATCGCAACGATGATCGTCGCGGGTGGCGCAGCCGAACGCCACCTGGGCACCCGCGTGTGGATCGCTGCCGCGCTCGCCGGACAGGTCGTCGGCGTCACCGCGACGTGGGCGACCCTGCCCCTGCTCAAGCGCGCAATCACCGAGTGGGGCCAGGCCATCGGCGAAGGAACCCTGTGGGGGACGAGCCTCATGCTCATCGCCCTGGCTGGTGCCGCCGTGCAGTCGCTAGGGGCACGCTGGCGGTGGAGGGCGCGTTTCCTCCTCATCGGCATCCTCGCTCTCTCCTCCGCGATCCTCGGCTCGGCGATCTCCTACGCGCGCGTGTGGGCGCTCCTGGCCGGCATGATCGCTGCTCGTCTGCTGGGTGTACGGGGTTCCAACTCCGAAACCACCGACGAGGTCACGCTCGGCCGCCAATTCGCCTCGATCGCTGCCCTGTGCTGGGCGTGCGCCGCAGCCCTCACGGTTGTCTCCTCCGCGCCCGAAGGCCCCCTCGCGCAAATGCGCTGGTCGCTGGGGCCGGCCTGGTGGCTCGAGGGCCGTACGGGAGTCATCACAACCCTTCTGTGCCTGGCACCCGTCACCCTGCAACTGATCTTCGCCTACGGACTGCGTAGGGGAAGGCGGGCCGCCTACGTTGGCACCCTCATTCTCCAGGGCATCCTCGGCGTTTCGACGCTGACGTCAACCACCGTCGAACTCCTTGCATGGAACGGGCCGGATGACCCCCTGCGTCCCGAGGTGACGACGGCTGCTTCCCTGCTGCTCATGCCTATCCTCCTCAATGTCGCGCTGTGCGCCATCACCTGGTGGATGCGCCGATCCTTCACGATCCACGCCGCGCCATCCACGACCTCGACGCTGGCACGCCGCTGGCTCATCCTCATGGCTGTGTGCGCGGCGGCAGTCCTCGTGCTCGGACTCCTCACGAGCGACTCATTCATTCCCTTCTCCTCGTTGGCTTCGGGTGCCAACATCTCGGACGCGCCCAACGCAACGCCCCTGCAGGTTTTCCACGACTACGCCCTCGCACTCCTGCCCACGGCGACCGCATCGATCTTCGAGCCCTCGCTCGTGCCCATGACTCTCCTGGCTGAGGCTCCCGTCCTGTGGATGCCCCTCGTTGCATGGGCGGGAACCCTCGCCCTCGTGCTGCGCGCCCTCCTCGCGCTGCCTCGTATCCCCGCGTCCTCACCTCTCGACGACCTCACGTCGCTCGTGCGCGCACACGGGGGCGGAACGCTCGGCTGGATGAACATGTGGGAAGGCAACCAGGTGTGGGTGTCCCCCTTCGACGAGGCCGGGGTTGCCTACCGGGGAGCCGGAGGCGTCGCGCTCACAGTCACCGACTTGGCCTACGAGGAAGGCAAGGCCTCCCAGGCAATCGCTGAGTTTTCTTCCTTCGCCGCCACTGCGGGCCTCACACCGGCGCTCTATTCCGTCCACGAGGACCTGGCCTACGCCGCCCGCGACGAGGGCTGGACGATCATGCAGGTCGCCGAAGAGTCACTCCTCGACCTGCCTGACCTGGCATTCAAGGGCAAGGCCTACCAGGACGTACGCACCGCCATGAACCATGCCACCCGTGAAGGCGTCGAGGCCCGCTGGACCACCTGGGACGAATGCCCCCAGGGATGGAAAGACCAGATCACCGTGATCTCGCAGGCGTGGAGTTCCGACAAGGCACTACCCGAAATGGGCTTCACACTCGGAGGCGTGCGCGAACTCGCGATCCCTGAGACGCGCATCCTCGTTGCCATCGACGCCGACTCCACGATCCACGCCGTCACCTCGTGGCTGCCCGTTTATCGCGGCGGCCAGGTCGTCGGCCTGACCCTCGACGTCATGCGTCGCCGCGCAACGGGCTGGCGTCCCGCCATCGAATTCCTCATCGGCAAGGCCGCTCTGGCTGCCCAGGAAGAAGGCCTGGAGTTCTTGTCCCTCTCCGGCGCTCCCCTGAGGCGCTCCGCCGACGACACGTCCGCCTTCGGACCTCTGACCGACGCCCTCGCCGCCATCATGGAGCCTCTTTACGGCTTCACCTCGCTGCACGCCTTCAAACGCAAGTTCAAGCCACGCACGCAGCCCCTGTACCTGGCTGTCCCCGAACCCGCCTCACTGGCCACCGTCGGACTTGCCATTTCGCACGCCTACGTGCCCTCGCTCTCCCCCGCCCAGACCCTCACACTGCTGGCTTCCGTCACCGGTGGCCTCGCCAAGCTCGCCGCGAAGGGCGTCGGCGACCTGCGCTCTGCCCGCGCCACACAGCGCACCTCCGCGTCGTCCCCCTCCTCGGCCACGCCCACAACCACCGATCAGCGCGGCGCTGCCACGGCCTCGTCAACCCCCTCCACGAAGGAGTGACCATGTCCCTTCTCGGATCCATTTCCCTGACCTCGGGACGCACCCTCGCGGTCGTCGCCGTGCTCGCGGTCCTGTCCCTCCTCGCGGGGGCGTTCCTCCTGCCGCGCTGGACACCCAGGCATTTCCCCCGGCGCACGAGGCATTGGCTGGGCCGCGCGGTCCTCATCCTCGTGCCGATCCTTCTCGTGACGGCCACGGGGGCCCTGATCCTCAACCGCTCTCTCGGCCTCGTCAAGACCAGCGGTGACCTGGCTGCGCTCATCGCTTCCAACGTCGACGAACCGGTGGCCGAGTCTGGCGGCGAGGTTACAATCGGCGACCAGCCGATTGCTTCCTCCAGCCTCGACGCGACCTTCACGAGGACCGAGGACGGCATGCTCACCACCACGTGGACGGGGCCGATCAGCGGCATCACGCTGCCCGTCTTCGTCATCGCACCACGCGACTACTCCCCCACCGACGGCAAGACCTACGCGGTCATCGAGCTGCTGCACGGGTACCCGGGCGAGGCCGACGGCACCACGCAGGGTGCCCACGTCCAGGAGGCCCTCGACAACGCCATCGACGCCGGGATCATCCCACCCACCATCATCGTCGTCCCGTCCCTGAGCGTCGACGAGGAGGCGCACGACTGCGCGGATATCGAGGATCGACCCGCCGTCTACACGTGGTCCGCGCACGAAATCCCCGCGTTCGTCCGCCACAATTTCCCCAATACCTCCGACAAGCGCGACGCGTGGATGCTCGGCGGTTTCTCCGCGGGTGCCTACTGCGCGGTGTGGACGGCGATGCGCACGCCCCAGACCTTCGGTGCAGCCGCCTCCCTCTCCGGCTATGACACGCAGATCGAGGGGCAGATGACGAATCTCGGCGACCAGTACCTGGCGGATAACACCCTCTCCACGATGCTGGCCAAGAGGGTCCCCGACGGGCTGCGCATCTACGCGATGGCCGCCGCAGACGACGGGGCCGGCGGCGCCCCCGCCGCCGTCAAGATGGCAAAGGCCGTCAAGTCTCCCGACACCGTGACAACCGATATTCCGCCCACCGGCGGGCACGCAGGCCCCCTGTGGAGGGAGCACATCCCGACGATGCTGGCATGGTGGGGTTCCTCCGACAAGGTCGCAAACGCTCTGGGATCATCTCCGACTGCGGCGACAGCGCGGGCATCCGAAGCCTACGCCTCCATCGTGCCGGCCACGAACGTCACGCACACGGTGCGGCCCACCGCACCCAACGGCCTCGTGAGCCTTGCTGTGCTGGCTCTGTTATCCGCTGCGTTCGTGACCCTCACCTGGCGTTCCGCGGGCACGTGGAGTGCCGCCCTAGCTGGGGACGCAGACCTGCCCTCAACTCGCTCGCGCTTCTTCCGCCTGCCGATGCCGCGCATCATCGCGACGCTGCCACGCCCGGCGGCCTCATGCGTCACCTACGCGGCGCGACTGGCGTGCCTGAGCGCGGCTGCACTCGCCTGCGCCGCCTTCATCGGCGTGTGCGCCAACATGGCAGGCGGCTTCTACACCTCGTGGTCTTCCGTCGCCGAGTCCTTCATGGAGGGACTGCGCTGAGGCCCCTCCCCGCGCGCCGCTGCTCAGGCGCGCGGGGGCACGTAGGTCGTCGTCAGCTCCATGCCCGAATCCGGCGAAAAGTCCCAGTCCGACGGCGGCAGGCCAGCTGCCACCAGCTCCGAGCCGATCGCTGCGATCTGAGCACCGTTATCCGTGCAGAATCGCAGCGGAGGCATGCGCACGGTCACGCCCGCGGCCTCGGCTCGCTCCGTCAGGAGGGCACGCAGCCGCGAGTTGGCGGAGAAGCCGCCGCCCACGACAATCGTGTCACAGCCGGTGTCCAGCGCCGCGCGCACGGCCTTAGCGGTCAGCGAATCGTTGACGGCCTCGGAGAAGGCGGCGCACACGTTTTCCTTGCTGACGGTTTCGCCGCGCGCGGTCGTCCCCTCAATGTAGCGAGCCACGGCCGTCTTGAGGCCTGAGAACGAAAAGTCGTACTTGTGGCGTTCCTTGTCCTTACCGGCGGCCAGGCCGCGCGGGAAACGGATCGCCTCGCGGTCGCCCTGCTGCGACAGGCGATCCACGTGGGGGCCGCCCGGGTAGGGCAGGCCGAGGAGACGCCCGACCTTATCGAAAGCCTCGCCTGCGGCATCGTCCAGGGTACCGCCCAGCTCCACGACGTCGGTCGCGATATTGCGGATCTCCAGGATGTTCGAGTGCCCGCCTGAGACCACCAGTCCGATGAAATGCTCGGGAAGAGGCCCCTCGGCCAGCTTGTCGACGGCCAGGTGACCAATCACGTGGTTCACGCCGTACAGCGGCTTGCCCAGGGACGAGGCCAGGGCCTTGGCCGCGCAGATACCCACCGTCAGCGAACCGACCAGACCAGGACCCGCAGCGACCGCGATTGCATCCACGTCTGCCAGGGTCACCCCGGCCTCGTCGAGGGCAGCGTCGAGCGTCGGCAGGAACGACTCCAGGTGCGCGCGCGACGCAATCTCCGGGATGATACCGCCGTAGCGGGCATACTCGTCCATCGACGTAGCCGTGCGATCAACCAGCAGCTGCGTGCCACGCACCAGGCCGACGCCCGTCTCGTCGCACGTTGACTCAATACCAAGGACCAGGGGGTTATTCACGCCCTCTAGTCTAAGTCTGCGCGCACGGTGACGCCGCCCGCAGGGGCGGGCGTGCGTCATGTCGTGAACCGTCGAAGTCTCAATCCTGTCCGGACCGCTTGTTGGCGACGATCATCGCGACGCCAGCGATGGCAAACACCAGCAGGGACCACGGGACAAGCGAATCGGCGACGAGCTTGACTGCTGGGGAGCCGAAAACAACCCCCAGGAGCAGAAGGATCGACAGGATCGCAAAAACAACCATTGCGCCAATTGCAACCGTTGCACTGACCCAGTAACGGCGCGTGTGCGTGTTCGGTCCGGTCTCGTCAAATTGCATGGCAAGCTCCTCTCTGAGCCCCGATGACGTCTCCATGATACGCCTCAGATCACAACACCCGCGAGCACTCACACAAGGGACCCGTCGGAGGTGGAGGACGCAAAAGGGCCCGGCGCACGTTGGTGCGCCGGGCCCAAGGCCACTCAGGCGGATCAGACGCCCTTGAAGGCTGCCTTTCCGAGCTGGCGGTTCAGGTTTGCGATCACGTCAAGCGGGATCTGCTTGGGGCAGACCGCCGCGCACTCACCGATGTTCGAGCAGGAGCCGAAGCCCTCCTCGTCCATCTGGTTGAGCATGTT
The DNA here is from genome assembly GCF_000278725.1 of Actinomyces sp. ICM47. GTDB lineage: Bacteria > Actinomycetota > Actinomycetes > Actinomycetales > Actinomycetaceae > Pauljensenia. The sequence continues at coordinate 8,239 of NZ_ALCA01000070.1, forward strand.
CACGACACGCTTGTAGTTCTCGGGCTTGCCCTGCGGGAGCAGGCCGAGGTGCGTGACCTTCGCGGAGGTGAAGAGCATCGCGGAGGCGTTCGGGCAAGCAGCCACGCACGCACCACAGCCGATGCAGGCCGCAGCTTCGAACGCGCGATCCGCGTCCTGCTTCGGAACGGGGGTCGCGTGCGCGTCGGGCGCTGCCCCCGTGTTCACGGAGATGTAGCCGCCGGCCTGGATAATGCGATCCAGGGCGGAGCGGTTCACCACCAGGTCCTTGATGATCGGGAAGCCCGACGCACGCCACGGCTCGATCGTGATGACGTCGCCATCGTTGAAGGAACGCATGTGCAGCTGGCAGGTCGTGGTGACCTCCGGGCCGTGAGCGATACCGTTGATGACGATGCCACACTGACCGCAGATGCCCTCGCGGCAGTCGGAGTCGAAGGCGATGGGTTCCTCGCCGCGTGCGAAGAGCTCTTCGTTCAGGACGTCGAGCATCTCCAGGAACGAGGACTCTTCCGAGATTCCCTTCACCTGGTATTCATGAATTGCGCCCTTGTCTTCGGGACCGTTTTGGCGCCAGATCCTCAGTGTCAGGTTCACTTGTAGCTCCGCTGCTTCAGCTCGATGTCGTTGTAAATCAGGTCTTCCTTGTGGAGGATCGGGGGTTCGCCGTCACCGGCAAACTCCCAGGCCGCCACGTACAGGAACTTGTCGTCGTGGCGCAGGGCCTCGCCCTCGGGAGTCTGAGACTCCGCGCGGAAGTGGCCGCCGCACGACTCTTCGCGGTGCAGCGCGTCGATGCACATGAGTTCGCCCAGTTCCATGAAGTCAGCCACGCGACCGGCCTTCTCGAGGGACTGGTTGAGTTCGCCGATCGACTTGCCGGGAACACGAACGTTTTTCCAGTAGTCGGCGCGCAGCTTGCGGATCATACCGATGGCCTTCTTCAGGCCGGCCTCGGTGCGCTCCATGCCGCAGTACTCCCACATGATCTTGCCCAGCTCCTTGTGGAACGAATCCACGGAGCGGGTTCCATTGATCGACATGAGGGTGTCGATGCGTCCCTGAGCCGACTCAAGGGCTTCCTTGACGGAAGGCGAGTTCTCGTCCAGCTTGGGCAGGTGGAAGCAGTGCGCCAGGTAGTCGTTGATCGTGTTGGGCAGGACGAAGTAGCCGTCTGACAGACCCTGCATGAGCGCCGAGGCACCCAGGCGGTTTGCGCCGTGGTCGGAGAAGTTCGCCTCGCCGGCCACGTACAGACCGGGCAGGTTCGACTCGAGGTCGTAGTCAACCCACAGGCCACCCATGGTGTAGTGGACGGCCGGGTAAATGCGCATCGGCACCTCGTAGGGGTTGTCGCCCGTGATGCGCTCGTACATGTCGAAGAGGTTGCCGTACTTCGCGGAGACGGCCGCCTTGCCCATACGGGAGATGGCCTCGGAGAAGTCGAGGTAGACGCCGCGGGCGACGCCGTCAATCTTCGGGCCGACGCCACGGCCCTCGTCGCACATGTTCTTGGCCTGACGCGATGCGATATCGCGGGGCACGAGGTTACCGAAGGACGGGTAGATGCGCTCCAGGTAGTAGTCGCGATCCTCTTCGGGGATCTGACGCGGGTCCTTCTCGCAGTCCTCGGCGCGCTTGGGAACCCAGATGCGACCGTCGTTACGCAGCGACTCCGACATGAGGGTCAGCTTCGACTGCTGGTCGCCGTGCTGGGGGATGCACGTGGGGTGGATCTGCGTGAAGCAGGGGTTGCCGAAGTAGGCACCCTTGCGGTACGCGCGCCAGATGGCAGTACCGTTGCAGCCCATCGCGTTGGTGGACAGGAAGAACACGTTGCCGTAGCCGCCGGTCGCCAGGACGACCGCGTCAGCGATGAAGGTCTCGAGCTTGCCGGTGGACATGTCGCGGGCGATGATGCCGCGCGCCTTGCCCTCATCGACGATCAGCTCGACCATCTCGTGACGCGAGTGCTCGGTGACGGTACCCGCGGCGACCTGACGCTCCAGCGCCTGGTAGGCCCCGATCAGGAGCTGCTGGCCGGTCTGGCCACGCGCGTAGAACGTACGGGACACCTGGACACCACCGAAGGAGCGGTTATCGAGGAGACCACCGTACTCGCGGGCGAAGGGGACGCCCTGCGCGACGCACTGATCGATGATGTTGGCGCTGACCTCGGCGAGGCGATAGACGTTGTCCTCGCGGGCGCGGTAGTCGCCGCCCTTGACCGTGTCGTAGAAGAGACGGTAGACGGAGTCGTTGTCGTTGCGGTAGTTCTTCGCGGCGTTGATACCACCCTGTGCGGCAATGGAGTGCGCGCGGCGGGCGGAGTCCTGGTAGAAGAAGCAGTCGACGTTGTAGCCCATTTCGCCGAGCGAGGCGGCAGCAGCGCCACCCGCGAGGCCGGAACCGACGATGATGACGCGCAGCTTACGGCGGTTCGCCGGGTTCACGAGGGCTGCCTCGAACTGACGGCGTGCCCAGCGCTCGGAGATCGGGACGTCGTGGGGAGCCTTCGTGTCGGCGATCTTCTCGCCTTCACGGTAGAGGCCGTGGATAAGTTTATCGGTCATGATTGCGTGCCCTTCCTCAGTGGATCAAGCCGGTGACGATGGCGACGGGCGGGGCCATGAACATCACGAAGATGACCAGACCGACCAGGCCCGAGAGGAGAACCAGAGGCTTGCGGGTGGCGGGACGCACCCAGCCGAGCGACTGGAACATGGACCAGAAGCCGTGAGAGACGTGGATGCACGCGCAGCCGACGAACACGGCGTAGAGGATCACGAGGACCGGCGACTGGAAGGACGCGATCATGCGGTCGTAAGGCGTGGCGACGTCAGCGCCGAAATTGGCGACCTTCGCGGGCAGGCTCACGGTGGTGAAGTGAGCGATGTGGAAGATCAGGATCAGCAGGATAAGGACACCGCTCATACGCATGGTGCGGGCCGCGTAGGAGTCCGTGACGGACTTCTTCACGACGTAGCGGGTGGAGCGAGCGCGACGCGAACGCTTCCAGGTGTAGGCAGCGGCCCACAGGTGGATGATGAGCATTAGCGCCATGGCGGCGCGGAAAACCCAGATGAATCCGCCGTGCGGGAAGATCGGCACGAAAGCCTCTTCATGCAGCCAGTGCGCGTAGTCGTTGTAAACCTGCGCGCCCAGGAACATCTTGAGGTTGCCGTAAGAGTGGAACAGCAAGAAGAAAACGAAAACGAAGCCCGAGACGGCCATCAGCTGCTTAATAAAGACGCTGGTGGTCCACGCGCGGCGCTTCTTCGTTGCGACATTTTGAGTGGCCATGGATTGAGCATATCGACGCTTTTCGTCCGCCTCGTAGGACGTTGGCACGAGGCGATGCGCCGCTCTTGTCGACACGGTGTCATTTTCGGCTATTTTCCGCGGTTCTTCCACGCTCCTTGACCCGCAATCGCAATGAAAACACCTAGGACTATCGGCCTCATAAACAGGGGTCTGAAAGCACGAATTTTGATACACCGACCGTACCTATTTGGCGGTGGTCGTCGCATCTCCTCAGATCAGGGGTGCCCTCATCTCGACTGCCTCTTCGACGGGGTTGCGGAAATAGCGTGGCCTGCGCCCGATCTCGACGAATCCACGCGACTTGTAAAGCGCGATGGCACCCTCGTTGGAGGGGCGCACGTCGAGGAAGATCTCACGCGCCCCGGCCTCGTGGGACCAGGCCATAAGCGCGTCAAGGATGGTGGCCCCGACGCCGGCACCCCGCGCGTGGGCGCGCACGCCGATCGTCATGACGTCAGCTTGGTCACCGCCGACCTTGGCTCCGCCGTAGCCGATGACGTCGCCGGAGCCGTCCATCGCGATCCAGTAGCGCGAAGCCGGGGAGGAGAGTTCCTCAGCGATCATGAAGGACGTCCACGGGTCTTCTGAAAAAACCTCGGCCTCGAGGGCAGCGACAAGGTCGAGGTCGCCGGGACCCGCGACGCGCAGCTGGGGACTCATAGGCGCGCGGTGGGCTGACCGTGAATGTCGGGGCGGCGCAGATAGAGGGGGTCGGTGCGCAGTCGCTCATCCTCGCCGCGGGCCAGTCGCGTGGCGACGATGCGGCTCATGACGGCGGGGTCCAGATCGACCTGGGGGCCGAGGTCGGCGCGCGCGAGAGCGGACGCGGAGTGCGCGGGGACGGAAGCTCCGGCGACGACGAGGCCGGGGTCGTGTCGCATAGCGCCAAGCAGGGAGGAGACGTCCCCAACTTCGAGGCGTCCTTCAAGGGCGACGTCGTCGGGTCCGGCAGCCACAAAGGCCCCCCAGTAGAGTTCGCGGCGACGCGCGTCGGCGATCGCGTAGACGCGGGTGTCGGGGGCGAGCAGGTCGAGGCCCTGGCGGGCGATGACGTCAAGGGCGGAAACACCGTAGGCGGGCACGCCTGCGACCCGGGCGAGGACGCGCGCGGAGACAAGGCCGGAGCGCAGCCCGGTGAAGGGGGCGGGCCCAGTGCCCACGAGCACGCGATCAATCCCCGCATCGGCCAGGGTGGAGGGCAGGCCGGCATCACCGAGGGCCTCGCGGACGAGCGGCGTGATGGATTCGGCGTGGTGTCGCCCGGAGTCGTTGTGGGCGCGGCCAATGACCCGACCGTCTTCAATGATCGCGACGGCAGTGGCTGCTTGGGTGTCCAGGGCTATCTCTCGCACGGTGTGATCCTACTCGTCGGTCGCGGACTCGTCGCCTTCAGGGGCGTCCTGGTCGATGCGCGTTCCCCCGTGGGCGGCGACGATGTCCTCGAGGATGCCGTCCCAGCGGTGCCCGTGGGCGCGCAGGACGATGCGGCGGCGGCCGTCGTCCATGTGTTCCAGGTCGATGACGTCCCCGTCGCGCTGCGCCTGTCCTCCCGAGGCGCGCCGCACCTCGATGGCGAGGCGCTCCTCACTCATGGCTTCGGTCTTGCCGTCGCCCCATTCGACGACGGTGACGGCCTCGTCGAGGGAGGAATCCAGGTCGAGGGTCTCCAGGTCGTTCAGGTCGGTGATGCGGTAGGCGTCCGCATGGATGAGGTCGGGGCCACCGCCGAGGTTCGGGTGGACGCGGGCGACGATGAATGTCGGGGAGGCGACGCGGCCACGTACGCCCATGCCCACGCCGATGCCCTGCGTGAGGGTAGTCTTGCCGGCACCGAGTCCGCCGGACAGCATGACGAGGTCGCCGGCGGCCAGGACGCGACCGAGGTCCTCACCCAGCGCGCGGGTCTGGTCAGCGTCGTTGGTTTCGACGGCGTAGGAGGCGATGGGCTGGCTCATGAGGGGGTCCCGTCAGTCGCGTCGGCATCACCGATGTAGGCGCGCGGGATGTGTGCGCCCAGGTTGGTGACGATTTCGTAGTTGATGGTGTTCGCGGCGCGCGCCCAGTCGTCGGCCATAGGGGATGGGTCAGCGCCGAAGAGCACGGCGAGGTCACCGACTGCTGCGGGTGCCTGTCCGCTGCGCGCGGTCGGGGTGTCCGCCTCGCCGTCGGCAGGTCCCAGATCGATCATGAATTGGTCCATGCACACGCGCCCGATCTGGGGCGCGTCGAGAGGACCGGAAGCGGTGTGGACGGTGACACGGGCGCGGTTGGAGGCGGCGCGCAGAATGCCGTCGCCGTAGCCGAGGGGGACCAGACCGATCCACCGGCGCGTGGGTGCAATCCACGTTCCTCCGTACGAGGCCGGGGTCCCCTCCTCGATCACCTTGACCGAGGTGAGGGGCGCGGTCAGCGTCAGGGCGGGAACCAGGCCGAGTTCGGACGAGGACGCGACGGCGGGGTCGGGACTCAGACCATACAGGCCGATGCCCGCGCGGACCATATCGTAGTGCGTCTCGGGGTGCCACAGGATCCCGGAGGTGGCGGCCAGGTGACGGATGCGCGGCGTAATGCCCGCGTCGGCCAGGATTGCCAGCCCCTCCTCGAAGATGCGCACGTGGTTCGCGGTCGAGGCATTGCCCGCCTCGGTGGGGTCGTCGGCGCGCGACATGTGGCTCCACGCGCCCACGACGTCGACGAGTCCCTCGTCGGCCGCCATGCGCAGGGCCGAGGCCAGGGCGGGCAGGTCCGCCAGGGTCGAACCCGCGCGGGACATGCCGGTATCAATCTTCACGTGAACGCGCGCGGGGCGCCCCACCTGCCGGGCGGCGGCGCAGATGTCGGCAAGCACCCACGTCCAGGACACGGAGACGTCAATATCGGACTCGATGGCCGCAGCAAAATCGGAGGAGGAGGTGGAAATCCACGCGAGGAGAGGGGCGTCGGCGCGCGCAACCCCGGCCTCGTCGAGGCCTTTGCGCAGCGTGAACGCTTCGGCCAGCTGCGCGACCCCCAGCCAGTCGGCACCGCCCTCCAGGGCCGCGAGCGCGACGGGAACCAGGCCATGACCGTAGGCGTTGGCCTTGACGGTCGCGAGTTGGAGCGCGTCAGGGGCGGCGGCGCGCAGGACGCCCAGGTTATGACGGATAGCGGCCAGGTCGACGACCGCGCGTGACGGGTAATCCCGTCCTTGACCGTGTTCGTTCGTGAAAGTCACTCCCCTATTATCTCACGCAGGCCCGAGCGCGCCGTGCGGCTGCGCCTGCACTCTTCCATATCAGAAACCGAAGGCGGCGAGGACCTCCGGGATTGCGTCAGCAATATCGCGCGCCTGGATGGGGGCGTGACCGTTGTACCGATCGGTGGCCAACGTCGCCGCGCGACCGTGGAGCCACACGGCCGACACCAGTCGTTCGGGCGTCACGGCCTGCGGTTTTCCGTCGGGTCCCGGCAGCGCGTGCTCGTCCCTGACGGGGCGGGCGAGGATACCGGCGATCAGGCCGGCCAGGACGTCGCCGCTGCCCGCTGTGCCTGCCCACGACGTGGTGGTCGGCGCAACCAGCGTGGAGTCGCAGCGGCTGCTTGTCTGCTCCATCGTGTCCAGGTCGGGGAAGCCCAACTCCGGGTTGATGAAGCTGGCGAGCAGCGCCTGATCACGGAGCTTGTCCGCGTATTCGAAGGACCGCACAACGGTGACGGGGCCCTTGAGGACGACGTGGCAGCCCGTGGCATCGTGGAGGAGATTCGCGTTGCGCAGGGGGGCCGCGGCTACCTCATCCCGCTTCGTCGGCGTGCCAAGCCTCGTCAGCAGGCGCGCGGCCTCCCCGTGGTGCGGGGTGAGGACGGTGGTCTCGGGGTTGATGGTGTCCGCCAGCTCGGGAATCAGGTCGAGGGCCCAGGCGTCGATGACGAGCGGCACACCGGACTGGCCGCAGAATTGCGCGAGTTCGAGCGCATCCTCGCGGCGCTCCTCGTCCAGGCCTGGCCCGATGAGGGCTGCCTGAATGCGCCCGCCCACCATGACGACACCCGGTTCGGCAGCCAGGACCAAGTCCTGGACACGGCGGGTCGAGTTAAGGCGGACCATGCCGACGCCCGATGCCAAAGCCCCGCGCGTGGCGAGCAGGCCAGCACCCGGGTAAGTGTCGGATCCCGCGACGAGGCCGACGACACCGCGCGCGTACTTGTCGTCGTCGAAGGCCGGGACTTGGACGAACCGACTGCCGCCGGTTCCCTTGTAAAAGTACACCGGGACCTCGCCGCTCGTTTCCTCCGTGTCAGCGGGCGTCTGGCCAACGAGTCCGGTCCACTTCATCTCGATGAGTTCCAAGGCACCACAGTACTGCGCGGCGGGCGGCAGGATTTGGGCGCGTTTGAAGCTGCCCACGGCCATCGTGTGCGTGGCACGCATGACGGCACCCGTCACGCTCCCCTCGTCGTCGGTCAGGCCCGAGGGCACATCAATCGAGACGATGGCGGGGCGCATCAGGATCGAGTATTCATTGAGCCGCTCAACGGCCTCCGCGAGGTTCCCTCTGAGGGCCCCCTTGCCGCCGATGCCAACGATGCCGTCGATCCACACTTTCGCGAATACCACCAGGGAGAGCTGCGGGGAGTCAAGAACTGTGCTGATTGAGTCTCCCTTGAGGTCCACGATGGTGACCCCGGATGCTGTGGCGGCGCGCAGCGCGCGGGAGTGGCGCTTGCACTTGAGCAGGATCGCCGCCACGCTGACGCCCATGTCAGCGAGGGTCGCGCATGCGTAGAGGGCATCGCCACCGTTGTCGCCGCCTCCGACGAAGGCGACGACATCCGCCCGAGGGCCGGGGACAACGGGTTCGTGAGGTTCGGTCAACAGAGGGGCCGTGTCACCGACGAGTCGGGCAACGCGCTGCGCGACCGCGTCGCCGACCTGGCGCATGTACAGGTCCGGGTCATCGATCTCCGCAGCCTCGCGGACAAAGCGCTCTTCGATTGAGCGCGCCTGCGGGAACGTCAGGGCGGGGCCGTCACATGTCAACATGTCTTCATTGTCCCATGTCTTCGCGCGCCTCCGCGCGCTTCCCGACGGCGCTCGCGGGCACGAGGCCCTGCGCCGAGGCCTGGGAGGGACTGCGGTCCTGAGATCCTCCGGCTTCACGGCAGTCGCGCGCGCCCTCTGGGAACCGATGCGACAGTCGCGCGCTACCTTCACGATGAGGTCGAGCCACGGGCTGCTCGAGGCAACGACGAGCGCACCAAAAACGCGCGCGCCGGGGCCAGCCCCCGATGGAACCTGTTCGACAGACGGTCCTGTGGGGCCAGCCCGTCCAGCTCTTCACTCCCCCGACTCCGGGGGAGTGAACGCGCCGGTTAGGCGACGTCGAGGGTCTTGGCGACGCCCGCCAGGACCGCGCCCACGATGACCAGGGCAACGCCGATGATGGTCCAGCGCAGCTCCTTGCGCGTGCGGGTTTCGTGGAGCCAGAGGATACCCAGCGGGGTGGAGATCAGAATTCCGAGCTGGGAGAGCGTGAAGCCGGTGCCGGCGCCCAGGTTGTTGGAGTTGAGCTGGAGCAGCAGGATGGCGGTGCCCCACAGGACGCCGTTGAAGGTCGAGGGGAGCATGCGGCGGTGGCGCAGCGAGTCCTCGGGGGCTACTCCTCCGCGGCCCTGGATCGCGAAGAACACGCCGCAGTACACGGTGTAGCCGATCGCCTGGGGCAGGAGGAATTCGGCGGGCTGGATGCCGAACCACTTGATGATGAGCGGGAAAGCGACGAGGCCCAGCGTGGAGGTCGTCAGCAGGAACGCGCCGCGCTTCCAGTCGAGGGAGGCCGCGTCGGAGCCGGACTCGGAGCGGGAGAGGAACCAGATGCCGACGATGAGGACGGCGATGGCGGCGAGGCCGTAGGGCAGTGCGCCGCCGTGGAGCCACTCGCCGAAGATCGCGATGCCGGCCAGGGACATGAGGACCAGCTGGCCGCCGGTGGACAGGGGCATCGTGCGGCTCATGCCGAGCACCGAGTAGGAGCGCAGCTGATCGCACACGCCGACGCCGAGGAGCAGGCCGGTCAGGAAGGAGACGCCCAGGTTCAGGGGTGTCCACGCGGGGTGCAGGAACGGGGTGGCGACGGCAGCCATAAGCAGGCCGCCGAGGACGGCGCCCATGACTCGCTGGCGGTCTGAGCCACCGGTCTTTCCCATCAGCGTCGTAGCGACGCCGAAGAAGACTGAGGGCAGGATGCCGATGAGGATCGTGGACAGAGTCATGTGCGCACCTCCTGGGGTGGTCGCGGCCCCGTTTCACGAGGCCGGGGCTTGCTTGCGTTGGATGGTGCGGCGGGCGCGCCGCCACCTCTTCAACGCTAGTCGCCCCCTCCCCCTCGCCTGCAATCTCCATCGCGGTTTTGGCTGCTGTTTCACACGCACATCGTGAAACCTTTCACCAGATCAGACCCATTCGATGACGCGGCGCACGCCCCAGATCCGTAAAACTGACACCGGTCCGTAAAAGCGGCCCGGGCCTCGTCCCAGATGAGGAACGAGGCCCGGGAACGTTCACGGGGCTGCAGCCTGGTGTCGGACTATAGGGCGAACAAAATACGGAAGAGACGCGCACAGCCCTTGTAAGAAAACCGCCTAGACTACTTATTGGGAGCGAAAGTGATTTGGCCGGGGCGAATGAGAGGCAGGAGAACTGCCGTGCCGGTAACCCGCGTGGTCAAATCACTGAGGGCTTCACGAACGTAAGGAAACGCCGCCATGAGCGCAACTTTCGATGCAAAGTCAGCAGGCGCTTCGGGGGAGAGAACAAACTCCTGACACCCCTCATAGTAGGCAATGACTGCGATAACAGCCTGCCACTGTGGAGCCGTGATCCGGAACTCAAACCGTGTTCCGAAACGTTTGCCTTCCTGCCGAGTTCCGAGCATGCAGTTGATCTCGATCGGCGTAGGCTCACTACCGTCAAGATCGGAACCAGCCTGGGGAGCATCATCCACAAGATCAATCGACAGGCGATCAAAGCGAATGTCCACAAGTTGGAGTTTCGCAGTTGCAAGCATCTCTTCGACGCTTACCAAGAGGGGCACATCAGACATGAGCTGGCTCCTGCGTAATACTCCAGTCGTCGGCGACCGCCTGCGTCTTACGCGAGGGCGTAGGCACACGAACAGTTGCCTGGGCGGCTCCGGTCATCTGCCACGTAGCGGGCACGCCCTCACCACAGTCATCGACAACCTTGATGTCGAGGAGCGCATTGACGGCCATCGCGTACCGGATGATGGATGACACAGTCGGGTTAGCGTCATAGCGCTCAAACGCAGCGACCGTAGGCTGACTGACGCCCATACGCTCGGCTACAGTCTGCTGGCTGAGCTTATGCTCCTTGCGGAGCCTTACCAAACCCTCGAGAAGACGATCCCTCGCATCGACCAGCAGATCTGCGCGGCGCTCAAGGCTCTCATCACTCACTGAAGTCATAGATTAAACTATATAAGTGTGAGATGGTGTTATGCAAACTTCAGTCATGTTGTGTGCGCCGCTCGACACCCCAGTTTGTGGAATATCCAGAGATGAGGCGACGTTCAGCAATGTTGATCTCAGTGTCTTGCGCGGCCTTGGTCGCAGCCGGGTTGCCCTTGATGATCACCTTCTCATGAGCGTGAAGGCCTAGTATGCACAGGCCTAGCTGATCGAATGGTTGAGCGTGAATGAGACGGACCTCAACCTGAGCATAGGAGTCAATCCCTGAGGAATTAACTTCGCGAACATCAATGTCCCGCCAGCGAATTTCGAAGAGAGCAACACCACCGCGCAGAGATTTCAGTTCTTCCGGTGGTCGAAGTTTGCCTTGTGCGGCTTTTTCCAGGCGCTTTCTAAAACTCGCGCGGATCATCGCCTCTTGGTACGGATTCCAGCGACGGTTCGTTGGCTCCTTGATGGCCGCCATAAGAGCATTTACAGCTAAGCTGATGTGCTCTTGAGCCGTTCCATTACCGCCGCCATACCAATAGAAGTCCGCAGGCAGGTCGAGACACGCATTCGACCTGGAGGAATTATCTGCGACACTCATGAATTCCATGGTAGCCGGGTGGTATTGAATTGTGAGCGCACATGCCGTCGACGGCTTGCCTCGTACAACATGCAAGGGGAACTCACAGTCGCCCACGAGCATGAGGAAACTGACACCGGTCCGTAAAAGCGGCCCGGGCCTCGTCCCAGATGAGGAACGAGGCCCGGGAACGTTCACGGGGCATGCGCCCCGCGCGGGTGGATTACTCCACCGTCACGGACTTGGCCAGGTTGCGCGGCTGGTCGACGTCCAGCCCCTTGACGGTGGCGAGTTCGCAGGCGAAGATCTGCAGCGGCACGACGGTCAGGAGCGGTGCATACAGGGTCGGCACGGGGGGCACGCGGAAGACGACCTCGGCGAACTCGTCGACGGAGGTGTCCCCTTCCTCTGCGACGACGATCGTGCGGGCACCGCGGGCGCGGACCTCGGCGATGTTGGCCAGGACCTTGCCGTGCAGCTCGGGGCGGCGCGGGGTCGGCACGATGACGATGACCGGCTGTCCCTCGTCCACCAGGGCGATGGGGCCGTGCTTGAGCTCGCCGGCGGCGAAGCCCTCGGCGTGGATGTAGCAGATTTCCTTGAGCTTGAGCGCGCCTTCGAGGGCGACGGGGAAGCCGACGTGACGCCCCAGGTAGATGACCGAGGTCGCGTCCTGCATGGTGCGGGCGAACTGGCGGACCGTCTCGCCGTTCTCGAGGACGCGGGCGATGGCCTCGGGGACGCGCGCGAGCTTCTCCATGTAGTCGGCGATCTCGTCGGCGTACTTGTTGCCGCGCACCTGCGCCAGGTACAGGCCCAGGATGTAGCAGGCGGCGACCTGCGCGGTGAAGGCCTTCGTGGAGGCGACCGCGATCTCGGGGCCGGCGTGGGTGAGGATCACGGCGTCGGACTCGCGCGAGATGGTCGAGCCGGGCGTATTCACGATGGCAACGACCTTCGCGCCCTGCTCGCGCGCGTGGCGGATCGCCTGGATCGTGTCCATGGTTTCGCCGCTCTGGGAGATGGCGACGACCAGGGTCTTCTCACCGACGACGGGGTCGCGGTAGCGGAACTCGCTGGAAAGCTCGACCTCGACGGGAATGCGGCACCAGTGCTCGATGGCGTAGCGGGCGACCTGGCCAGCGTAGGAGGCGGTGCCGCAGCCGATCATGATGACCTTGTCGACGGAGCGCAGGACGGACTCGGGGATGCGCACCTCGTCCAGGGCCAGGTGACCGAAGGAGTCGATGCGGTCGGCGAGGGTCGCACCCACGGCGTCGGGCTGCTCGTGGATTTCCTTCTCCATGAAGGTCGGCCAGCCGTTCTTGGTGGCGCGGTCGGAGGAGAAGTCGACCTCGTACTCCTTGAGAGCCACGGGCATGCCGTCGGGGTCGATGACGGTCACGTCGCTCGCCGAGACGACGACGACCTGGTCCTGATCGATTTCGACGGCACGGTTCGTGTGCTCGACGAAGGCCAGCACGTCCGACCCCAGGAAGTTCTCGCCCTCGCCTAGGCCAATGACCAGCGGGGAGGAGCGGCGGGCCGCGACGATGACGTTCGGGGACTGGTTGGAGACAACCAGGAGAGTGAAGGTGCCGTGGAGCTGAGCGGTGACGGCGCGCATGGCGACGACCAGTCGGCGCGCGACCTCCTCGTCGGTCCCGGTCAGCCCGGCGACCGCTCCCGTGTACGAGGCCGGGGTGGCCTGGTCGTAGGCACGCGCCAGCAGGTGGACGACCACCTCGGTGTCCGTCTCGGAAGCGAAGGTCTCGCCGTCGGCGACGAGGGCGGCGCGCAGGGTGTCCGCGTTTTCGATGATGCCGTTGTGCACGAGCGAGAAACGACCGTCGGGGCTCGTGTGGGGGTGGGCGTTCGCGACCGTGGGGCGCCCGTGGGTCGCCCAGCGGGTGTGCCCGATGCCGGCGACAGCGTCGGCGGGACTATCCGCGTCGACTTCTTCCACGAGGTTCACGAGCTTGCCGACCGCGCGGCACACGTAGAGGCCATCCGCGCCGGTCAGGGCGATGCCCGCCGAGTCGTAGCCGCGGTACTCCAGGCGCGCCAGACCGCCGAGGATTACCTCGCGGCTGCGCTGGGAAGCCTTACATCCAATATGTCCAACAATTCCGCACATGCCCCTAATTCCAACACATCGGTCCCGTCCCGGCACACTGAACGCGTGTCGCTTCGAGTGGAGTACGTCAGGTGAACACGGGGCGCAAGAGGATCCTATGTGAGGGACAATAACCCCGTGAGCACCACTGACGCTTCCTCGCCCACCCCATCCACGGCCTCGTCGGGAACGACCCCGAACGTGGGATGGCGGGCCAACCCCAGCCCCTATGCGCGCTTCGACCGCCACGAGTGGGATGCCCTGACCGACCGCACTCCCCTGCCGCTCACTCAGGAGGACATCGACCAGATCGCGTCGCTGGGCGACCCCATCGACATGACCGAGGTCGACACGATTTATCGGCCCCTGTCGGCCCTCCTCCAGCTCTACATCGACGGGCGTCGGCGCATCTCCGCTGAGCGCCACGCATTCCTGGGTGAATCCGACGCTCACTCGACGCCCTTCGTCATCGGCATCGCCGGGTCGGTCGCCGTCGGCAAGTCCACCGTCGCCCGCCTCCTCCAGCTCCTGCTCTCGCGCTGGGACTCCACGCCCCGCGTGGACCTGGTGACCACGGACGGCTTCCTCTACCCGAACCGCATCCTGCAGGAGCGCTCCCTCATCGCCCGTAAAGGATTCCCCGAATCCTACGACCGCACGGCCCTCATCTCCTTCCTCGCGTCCGTCAAAGCCGGCAACCCCCACGCGAAGGCCCCCGTCTACTCCCACGTCACCTACGACATCGTTCCAGACACCTACATCGACGTGGACCGCCCCGACATCCTCATCGTCGAGGGCCTCAACGTCCTCCAGCCCCCACGCTCCGCGCCCGGCTCCATTTCCGTCGCCGTCTCCGATTACTTCGACTTCTCCATCTACGTCGACGCCGATGAGAAACATATTGAGCAGTGGTACGTCGAGCGTTTCCTCAAACTGCGAGCGACAGCGTTCACCCGCGAGGACTCATTCTTCAAGACCTACGCATCCTTGACCGACACCGAAGCCGTCTCCACCGCACACATGGTGTGGAATGCGATCAACCTGCCGAACCTACGCGAAAACATCCAGCCCACCCGCGAGCGCGCCACCCTCATCTTCACCAAGGGTGCCGATCACCGCGTCGAGTCCCTGGCGATTCGCAAGGACTGACCCTCCCCCACGCGGGCGAGGCCGCAGCCGGAATACCCGGCCACGGCCTCGTCATTCACGTGGCAACTCGGTTAGCCGATCCACGCGCCCGAGGGCGCGAAGTGGTACCAGGTCCAGCCGATCAGCTCCCAGCCGGTGGCCATGGCGCCGCTGCCTCGTAGGTAGAACCAGGTCGGGCCCTCCTGATACCAGCCGGTCGTCATCGCACCGCTGGTGCCGAAGTGGTACCAGGAGCCGCCGATCTGCGTCCAGCCGGTGGTCATCGAGCCGGAGGGCGACAGGTAGTACCAAGTGCCGTCGTCCTTCACCCAGCCGGTACGCATCGCGCCGGAGGAGGACATGTAGAACCAGGACCCACCGATCTGCGTCCAGCCGGTCGTCATCGCTCCCGTCGCGGGGTCGAAGTAGTACCAGGAGCCGCGATCCTTCACCCAGCCGACCTGCTGGGCTCCGGAGCTACCGTGGTAATACCAGTGTCCGGCCTCGTGGACCCAGCCCATCTTCAGGTAGCCGCTCGCATCGAAGCGGTACGTGAGTCCATCGATGACCAGGGTCTCATTCTCGGCGTAGGTGCCGTCAGAGTAGGCGTACCACCAGCCGAAATAGCCGGACTTCCACTGGCCTGTGCGAGGCTGGGGCGCGGGATCCGGGGTGGGGGCGGGTACCGGGGT
>NZ_ALCA01000071.1 GCF_000278725.1 Actinomyces sp. ICM47
TCCGCGCCGCGAGCTTCGCTCGGCGCGTCGTCTCGAAGCCCGGCCAGGCCCTGCAGGCCCCGCGGCGGCCTCCACACCGCCGGCGCTTGGTTGCTGATCGTTCGCTTGGCGCGTCGTCTCGAAGCCCAGCCAGGCCCTGCCGCCGCCCACCGGAACCGAGGCCTGCCCGCCCGCTTGCTGTCCATGCCGCGAACTCTGCTCGGCACGTCGGCTTGAAGCCCGGCCTGCCCCGCAGGCCCTGCGGCTGCCTCCAATCGGGCACGGACATCGGGATCCGCGAATGAGCTTGTTGCTCGGGGTATTGTGCCGCACGGGGAGGCATTGCGCTGTCTAGCTGCTAGTGCATTGCTTCCTGAACTAGTAGCGGTGTTAAGAGCTGATGCGTACGCGGATAGGTTGTTGCTTCATGGATAGGTTATGACCAGGCGGATAGCTTATTAGCCTATCCGCGTGGTCATAACCTATCCGCATCGTCGTAACCTATCCGCATCGTCGGCTGCCAGGTCCTGCCGCCGCCCACGGGCGTAAGGAATAGGGTGCGAGTCTGCGGGGTTGTGCGCTCATCGCCTCAAACAAAGCGCCCGCCCTCGCGTTGCGCGGGGCGGGCGGCATCATAAGCCAGGCAAGTATTGCAACTGCTGCAAGCAAAGCGAGCAACACATGCAACGCAAGCGCCACAACCGAAATGATCGGCGCGAGCGTCGCGAGCTTACTTCTGCTCGAGGGTCACGCGGTACACGTTGGTCTCGCGCAGCTGGAAGCCGGCACGCTGGTAGAGGCGGTTCGCGGCCTCACGCGAAGGACGCGACGTCAGATCGACGGTGCGCGCACCAACATTCTTCGCGTGCTCGACGGCTGCCTCCACGAGGGCGAAACCGGCACCCTGACCGCGGGCGGCCTCGTCGACGACGACGTCCTCCACCCACGCGCGCACGCCGGTGGGGATCTCGAAGGCCACCAGGGACAGCATGCCGAGAATCGGGCGGTTGCCCTGGGCGTCCGCCTCATCCGGGCGGAATGCGAACAGGTGCACGCTGTCCTGGGAGAGGAAGCGCTGCACGTCAGCCTCGCTCATGGGGGCGGCGGAGCGGGACAGCTGGGGGATCAGACGCCCCATGGCCTCGTGGATTTCGGGCGTGGCGGCGGTGATAAGTTCGACGGTCATGTTTCTCCTAACGGTTGGTCCAATTGTAGCGGTCGTAGCTGGCAGTTCCGCGAGAGAAAGAGGAATCCGAGGTCAGTCGAGGGTATGCGCGGAACGAGGTCGGGGCAGAGTGACGTGGTCGCGATGAGTTGGCGGGGCGCGACGCTCCTGTGTTTACGCGCGCTCGAGGAGGAGGGCGACCTCGGCGTGGGTTGTGTGCGGGAACATGTCGAAGAGGCGGCCCTCGACGGGGCGCAGCGTGGGCATGGCCGCCAGGTCCGTGGCCAGCGATGCGGGGTTGCACGAGGAGTAGATGACGCGCGGCGCGTCGCACTGGTTCAGGTAGGCGGCCAGGTCGGCTCCGATGCCTCGACGCGGCGGGTTCACGACGATCACGTCGGGCATGTCCTCGGGCGACTGGGCGCGCGCCCACGCGGTCGCGTCATCCGCGATGAAGGTTGCCGCAGCGCGCGACAGGCCCGCGTGGCGCGCGGCGCTGATCGCCGAGGAGATCGCCCCGGAGGACACCTCGACGCCGGTGACGCGCGGAAATCCGGCGCGCGCGCAGGCGAGGGCGAAGCCGCCGGCGCCGCAGTACAGGTCCCACAGGCTTTCGGGCAGGCGACCGTCGGCGAAGGGACGCGACGCCCACAGCGCGGCCTGCTCGTACAGGGCGGAGGCGACGTGCGCGTTCGTCTGCGCGAAGGAGCGAGGCCCCAGCTCGAGGCCCTCCACGGACAGTGGCAGCGTGCGTGCGCGCGTCAGGATGATCTCATCGGGGCCTTCGACGATGGCCTCGTGCGTGGGGTGGATGTTCGCGGTGACGACGTGGGCGCTGGGTACGAGGTTGCGCAGCAGCGGCAGTGCCGAGCGGATGTCGGAGACGCGCTCGCGCGTGCGTAGCACGAAGCGGATCATGAGCTGTTCGCCTGCGCCCACGGTGATGAGGATGTTTTTGAGCTCCCCGCGCTTGGTGGGGACGTCGTAGGGGGTGAGGCTCAGGGAGCGGATGAAGCGCTTGAGGCCGGGCGTTGCGCGGTTGATCGCCGGGTGTTGGATGGGGCAGCCGGGCAGGTCGATGCCGCGCCGGTTGGGTCCGAGAATCCCCAGTGTGGGTCGACGACGGGTTCCTCCGACGACGAGCTTTGCGCTCGTGCGAAATCCCTTCTGCGGGGACGAGGCCGGGGCCAGCCAGGCGATCTCGTCCGCTCCCAGGACGGGGGAAAGGGTAGCTGCGACGGCCTCCGCCTTGTCGGCGAGCTGGCGCTCGTAGGGCTGGGGGAGGAGGGAGCAGGACCGACAGGTCCCGGCGTCAAAGTGGTCGCA
This sequence comes from Actinomyces sp. ICM47, assembly GCF_000278725.1. GTDB lineage: Bacteria > Actinomycetota > Actinomycetes > Actinomycetales > Actinomycetaceae > Pauljensenia. Next base: position 2,471 of record NZ_ALCA01000071.1, read on the forward strand.
GCGCATTC
>NZ_ALCA01000072.1 GCF_000278725.1 Actinomyces sp. ICM47
TTTGTTGTCGCTGGTAACCGCCTCTTCCGCACGTTAACCGGCTGATCTGAACGTGGGCGGGGGTGCCCACGTGCGGAATAGCAGGCCCACGTGCGGAAGAGGGAGTCCATGTGCAGGAACATGGGCGTGCCAGTCGATGGCCTCATACGCGGAAGGCGACGAAGAAGCGGGAGAAGACCCATCACCGCGAGGCCGAAACGGCTCATGGAGAGAGGGAGCGCCCCAATTGGGGCGCGATGGACACGCGGAAGATGGCGACAGGCGGTGTGGGCCTGTTGCCGTGGCACGAAGACCGGAATGCGAGCTATAGGCTGAGGGAACGCCCCTGAACCAGCGTGCCCGCAAACTCGAGCGTCGGAGAGGAATTATCCCCGGCCTCGTCGATGGGACGGGGGAGCGTACCCCTCATTTGCCCGAGGAGGATGTCGACAGCCGCGCGGGCAATCTGCGCGATGGGTTGACGGATAGTTGCTAGGTGAGGCAGGGCGCGGCGCATCGTTTCAGTGCCGTCGAAGCCGATGACGGACAGGTCGCCGGGTACGGACAGGCTGCGGGAGCGCGCCCACTCGAGGACTTCGGCGGCGGCCAGGTCGTCGGTGGCGAAGACTCCGTCAATGGGAGCCTGGGCGCGCGCCTCGTCGAGGCTGCCCTGCACGAGCGCGAAGCGCTGCGGGATCGGGGTGTCGAAGGGAACCGTGACGATTCGGGGTTCGAGTCCGGCGCGCGCGACCTCGGCGCGGTAGCCGGCCTCGCGCAGGTTGCGCGGTCCTGAGCGGGAGGTCAGGAGGAGCGGATGGCGTCGGCCTGCCTCGATGAGGGCGCGCGTGGCCATGGCACCTGCGTCGCGGTTCGCGCAGCGCACGTTGGGGATCGATGGGCTGAGTTCGCGGTCGATGGTGACCAGGGGCATACGGATCGTGTCGTATTCGTTGAGTCCCTCGTTGTGTGCGCCGGAGATAATGCCGTCGACGCGGTTACCCACGAGCAGGGACAGGTATTCGCGTTCGCGCTCGGCTCGGCCCATCGAATTGCAGATGAGGATGCGGTATCCGGCTTCGGCCAGCGCGTTTTCGACCTCGACGGCGAGTTCACCGAAGAACGGCAGGGAGACGGCGGGCACGATGAGGCCCACGGTCTGGGTGCTCTTGCCGTGGAGAGCGCGCGCCAGTGAGTTGGGGCGGTAGCCCAGGGTGGCGATGGCGTCGGCGACTCCGCGCTTGGTCTTTTCTGATAGGTAACCCCGGTTGTTGAGGACTCGCGAGACGGTCGTCGGGCTAACGCCGGCGAGCTGGGCGACGTCGGCCAGCGTAGGTTCGCGGGAACTCATGCTCGCTTTCCTTTCGTTGATACCTTTCTAGTCTAGTCGGTGAGCGCGCCGTGGGCCTGGTCTCTCACGGACGAGGCCGTGGCGTGTTCCGTGGGTGGCGCTCGGTAGTGCGGGGTACGGGGGAGCGTGACGGATGGTTTGTTGGCATTTATGAGGGTGATTCATCCCATCTGGCCGCGTGGTGAAATCGAGTTTTCAAATCAGTGCACTACGTCATAGTATGGGCCGTACGGGTCCCCGTGTCTCACGATGGACATGCCCGCATTCGAAAGGAACGACTATGATTTCCCGCACCGTTGCAATTGGTTCCTCTGTTGGCCTTCATGCACGCCCCGCTTCCGTCCTCGCCGAGGCCGTGGATGAGTCCGGCGTCGAGGTCACCATTGCGTTTGATGGCGAGGAGGCGGACGCTGCGTCGCTCCTCGAGATCATGACGCTGGGTGCCAAGCACGGCGACGTTGTCACCCTGTCCACCGAGGACGACGGCGCGGGCGAGGTGCTCGACTCGCTCGTCGCGCTGCTCTCGCGCGATCTCGATCAGGAGTGAGCTGATGGCGACGCACGACGTTCTGCACGGTATCGGTGTTTCCGCCGGTACCGCTGCTGCGCCCGCCGCGATCGTCCAGCCTGCGCCCGGCGTTGACACGTCGGAGCCGGGCAGCGTTGATGCTGCAGCCGACGGCGCGCGTGTCCGTGAGGCGCTCGCAGCCGTTTCCTCGCGCCTGAGTGAGCGCGCGGCAAAGGCGCCGGAAGAGACGAAGGCGATCCTGAAGGCCACGGCTCAGCTCGCGGGCGACCGCGGTCTGGCTAAGGCTGTCGATAAGAAGCTCAAGAAGGGCCTGGGTCTGACGCAGGCCGTCCATGACGCGGTCGAGGACTACGCGCAGATGCTGCGCGGCCTGGGTGGCTACATGGCGGAGCGCGCGACCGACCTGTATGACGTGCGTGACCGCGCGATCTGCGAGCTGCGTGGTCTGCCCGAGCCGGGCGTTCCTGCGTTTGAGGGGACAGTCATCCTGGTGGCCCGCGACCTGGCTCCCGCCGAGACCGCGACGCTGAACCCGGAGACCGTTCTGGGCATCATTACCGAGGTCGGTGGCCCTACGTCGCACACCGCGATTCTGGCTGCTCAGCTGGGTATTCCCGCGATCGTCAAGGCCGAGGGAATTATGAATGTCGAGGAGGGCACGATGTTGGCCCTCGACGGCGGCGTCGGCGAGGTCATCATCGCTCCTACCGAGGACGAGGTCACCCTGCTCAAGGAGCGTTCGCTGCGTCGTGCGCAGGCACTGGCCGGCTCGACCGGTAAGGGTGCGACGTTCGATGGCTACCCCGTGAAGCTCCTGGCCAACATTGGCACGGTCGATGACGCGCTCAAGGCTTCCAAGGTGGACCTGGAGGGTTCTGGCCTGTTCCGTACTGAGTTCCTGTTCCTGGAACGCGCGGACGCTCCCTCCCTGGAGGAGCAGACGGACACCTACACGAAGGTCCTGCAGGCCTTCGGTGACCGTCGCGTCGTCGTGCGTACCCTGGATGCGGGTGCGGATAAGCCGCTGAGTTTCGCGGATCTGGGTGCCGAGGAGAACCCCGCCCTAGGTGTGCGTGGCCTGCGCCTGTGCCAGAGGCGTGAGGATCTCATCGACACGCAGCTGCAGGCCCTTGCGGCCGCCTACAAGGCGACCGGTGCAGAGCTGTGGGTCATGGCCCCCATGGTTGCTACCGCCAGCGAAGCTAAGTGGTTCGCTGACAAGGCGCGCGGCTACGGCCTGCCGAAGGTCGGCATCATGATCGAGGTGCCCGCGGCAGCCCTGCGCGCCGAGCAGCTCCTGTCGATCGTGGACTTCGCCTCCATCGGCACGAACGACCTGACGCAGTACACGATGGCGGCGGACCGCCTGGATGGCAACCTGGCGACTCTGCTCAACCCGTGGCAGCCGGCCGTCCTGGAGATGATCCGTACCGCCTGCAATGGTGGTCGTGCGACGGGCAAGCCGATCGGCGTGTGCGGCGAGGCTGGCGGCGACCCGCTGCTGGCACTGGTCCTCACGGGCCTGGGTGTCGCTTCTCTGTCGATGGCACCCTCCAAGGTCAACGCGGTTCGTGCGGCCCTGCGCATGCACGACCTGGCGACCTGCCAGCAGATGGCTGCTTTCGCGGTGGACGCTCCCAACGCGAAGGAAGGCCGTGAGAACGTCCTGAAGCTGGTCGCTCCGGCCATGCTGGATCTGCTCTGATCTGCGGCGCTACGCCATAGA
>NZ_ALCA01000073.1 GCF_000278725.1 Actinomyces sp. ICM47
GTGCCCTGCCGCCGCCCTCGGGTACCGCAGTCGGCGCGTGCTGCATGGTCGCCACACCACCCGCCCCGGCCTCGTTCCCGCCCTTGCGCCCGTGCTGGCAGTCGGTCTGGCTATACACATACAAAATCGCCGGGACCAAACGGTCCCGGCGATTCACCGTCGGGGTGGCGGGATTTGAACCCACGGCCTCTTCGTCCCGAACGAAGCGCGCTACCAAGCTGCGCCACACCCCGGTGCCCAATGAGTATAGCCATACCTCGTCGGAAAACCCAAACCGAGATCGGCGGACAATGGGAAGTGTGTGCCACGCCGCAAAGATGAGTGTGCGGTGAGTGGCCCACACTGAGCCTCAGCTACGCGGGATGCACGTGGATGAGGGAGGCCTCGGGTCGCGTTGCGATGCGCACCTTGGCGTGGGGTGACGTGCCCAGACCAGCCGAGACGTGCAGCCATGCCTGGGAGCCGTCGGGTGCCTCCCAACGATTCAGACCCTTGGCGTAGTGACGTGCGATGTCGCAATTCGTAATGATCGCCCCCATGCCAGGGATGCCGATCTGACCACCGTGCGTGTGACCGGCCAGGATCAGGTCGGCCCCCTCACTGGTGAGCGCAGACACGACGCGCGTGTAGGGCGCGTGCGTAATGCCCAGGCGTAGCGCCCTGGGTTCTTCCCACGACGAGGCTGGGGCTACCATGCGGTCCCGGAAAATGTGGGCGTCGTCGGTCCCCAGGAGTGAGACGGTCCCGCCGGACAGTGACAGCGTGCCCGACGCGTTGGATAGATCGACCCATCCGGCGTCGCGCATCTGGCGAACCATCGGCAGGTAGGGCAGGTCCGGGACGACGCGTGCGGGAGGCGGCGTGGAACGCATCAGGTAGCGCGTCCAGGGCTTGGGGATCGGCGAATAGTAGTCGTTTGACCCCAGGACGAAGGCACCCGGATACGACAGGAACGGCCGGTAGGCGTCCATCACCATGTCGAAAGCATCAAGCGACCCGAAGTTGTCGCCCGTCGCCACGACCATGTCGAAGCGCTCGGAGGAGGCGACATTGGAGAGGAAGTGGAGCAGGAACTCCTGCCCGGCGAAGAGATGGAGGTCAGCGATCTGGAGAATCGTCACCTCGGGGACGTCGCGCTCGATGGGCACATCGTAGCGGCGCAGGGTGGGCATAGTTCGCTCAATTGAACCCCATGCCAGCGCGGCACCACCCGCCGCGATCCCGGCGAGTCCGAGCCCCCCGATGACGGCACCTGCAGTGCGCAGGACCCCAAGGCCTCGTCGGGAGAACGAGGCAGCGTTATCGGTCAGTGTCGGTGTCATATCAGTTGCTGCTGGTCGGAGCCGGGGTTGGGTTCGAGCGACTCGTGGATGAGCCAATGTTCGCGCTGGACACGTTCTCAACGGGCGTTCCGGCGAGGATTTGCGTCATGTAGGGTGCCCAGATGTTCTGGCCGACGAAGGTCTCACCGTAGATCTCACCGTAGTACTTGCCGTTGATGGTCACGGAACCGACTTCCTGCGAGGAGTTCGCGCCGTGGCCCACCCACGCGGACGTGACGACGGAGGGGGTGAAGCCCGTCAGCCAGGTGTTTGCGTGGCCGTCGGTCGTACCCGACTTGGCGGCGAAGGGGCGGCCGTCGCCCAGACGCGTCGACGTGTAGTACTGGCCGGCGGAGGCAGTCAGCAGGGCAGCCGTCTTGTTGGCGACGTCGGCGGAGATGACCTCCTTGCAGTCCGCGGAGAACTCCTTGAGGACGTTCTCGTCACGGTCGGTTACCGACTCGATGGACTGCGGCGTGCACTGCTGGCCGGAGTTCGCAATGGCTCCGAACACGGAGGCCATCTGCAGCGGGGAGGAGGACACAGAACCCAGGATATTTGCGGGGAAGGGTGAAGGGACCTCGCCGTCCTCGGTAATGCCCATGTTATAGGCCGTGTCGAAGATCGCGCAGAAGTCCACGCGTGAGGCCATGTTGACGAACGCCTGGTTGACCGACTGGCCGGTCGCGCGCACGACATTCATGGTGCCGGTCTTGCCCGCGAGGTCGTTGACCTGGTAGCCGTCAGTGTAGATGGCGCGACCACCGCACTTGAAGGATCCGTTGCCGTAGAACGTGTTGTTGGAGCCGACCGTCTCGTAGGCGGAGTGCCCCTCCTTGAACCACTCGAGCAGAGTGAAGACCTTGAACGTTGAGCCGACCTGGAAGTTTCCATCGGCCGAGTAGTTCGACATGGTTTCGCCGCTCTCAATGCCGTACGTCGTGTTCTGGGCCATGGCCAGGACGCGGCCCGAGCGTGGGTCGAGAGAGACAAGCGCATCGTTAAGGCCGGAGGCATCGCCGACGGGAATTGTGTGTGTCAGCGAGGAGAAGGCGGCGTTTTGCATCGTGGGATCCATCGTGGTGCGGATCGTGATGCCCTGGGTCTTGAGCATGCGCTCGCGCTCGGTGCGGGTCTCACCGAAGGTGGGGTCCTCCAGGAACTGAGCCAAGACGTAGTCGCAGAAGTAGGCCTTGGAGGATTCCGCGCCGGAGCAACCTTCCGAGGAAACGGTCGGGTGCAGCATCGAGTCGATGGTCGTGTCGATGCCCTTGTCGTACTCTTCCTGCGTGATGACGTTCTGCTCGAGCATAGCGGCTAGGACCGTGTTGCGGCGTTCCTTAGCGGCATCCGGGTGAACGAGGGGATCGTACTGGACGGGGGACTGCACGAGGCCAGCCAGGAGGGCGGACTCGAGGTAGTTCAATTCGGAGGCGGACTTCGAGAAGTAGCGCTGCGAGGCGGCCTCAACGCCGTAGGTAATGGGGCCGAAGGGCGCGATGTTCAGGTAGCCGGTGAGGATCTCATCTTTCGACTGGGTCTTCTCCAGTGCCAGCGCGTACTTGATTTCGCGGAGCTTACGCTCGGTGGTCTGCTCGGTAGCGGCGCTGACCTGATCGGCGTCGCCCTCGAGATAGCCGCGCTCAGCCAGCGAGTTGCGCACGTACTGCTGGGTGATCGTGGAGGCACCCTGACGGCCGGAGTCGCCCAGGTTCGTCACGAACGCGCGGGCGATACCGGTGGCGTCCACGCCGTTGTGCTCGTAGAAGCGCTTATCCTCGATCGCGATAATCGCCTTCTTCATGACGTCAGAAATGTTCGCGCTGGGAACGACGATGCGCTGCTTGTCGTAGAAGTGCGCAATCACCGCGCCCGACGAGTCGAGGATTTGTGATTCCTCAGCCGGGGCGACAGTCTGCAGGTCGCCCGGCAGCTCGTTGAACACCGAGGGAGCGGACTTCGCGACAAGCGCGGTGGGTCCCGCGATGGGGACGAGCATGCCTGCTCCGACGACACCCATCAGAGCTGAAACGCTCAGGAACGCCAAGAGGAGGGCGAACAGCTGGGTTGGCCGGACAGCGCGGGAATGAGAGTGCGACATGTTCCTAGCTTACGTGCCGCCTGGCTCATCTGACACCTCGCGAGGCGTGACAATCGCCTGATCGTGCATGCGCTGGCGCACTAATAGCAAGTCGCACCGTTTGCACCCACAATGGTATGTGTGTATGGTCACATGTAGGACTCGGAGTAGAGTGAGGTGGAGATCGACGATGTCAGCTCACGGCGACGACCAGAGTTGGGTCGCACGCGCACTGTGCGCGTCTACTGAGCCGGACGCGCTCTTCGTGCAGGGTGCATCGCAGCGCCAGATTCGCTTGCGCTGCTACGAGTGCGAGGTTCGTATCGAGTGCCTGGCGGATGCCCTGCAATCCGAGGCCAACTACGGCGTGTGGGGTGGCCTGACAGAGCGGGAGCGTCGCGCGATTCTGCGCCATTATCCGCATGCGGAGGATTGGCTGGAGTGGTTGCGTTCCTCGGATGACTCGCTTGCCAGGGAGTTGCGCAGTCCGCATGTGCCTCGGGTTTTGTCCTACGTTCGCCCCCAGATGGCAGGTAGGATGAACTCATGACTAAATGGGAATACGCCACGATTCCGCTGCTCACGCATGCGACGAAAGCCATCCTCGATCAGTGGGGAGCCGACGGGTGGGAACTCGTCCAGGTCATCCCGGGACCGACGGGTGCCGAGAATCTGGTCGCCTACCTCAAGCGTCCGATTGAGGGCTGAGCGAGCGATCCAGAACTGACCGATGCGTCGGTGATCATGGACGAGGCCGTGGCAGGCGTCGCGCATTCAGGTGCGTGAGTGGCCGCGGCCTTTTCCGTATCCTGAGACGCGAG
>NZ_ALCA01000074.1 GCF_000278725.1 Actinomyces sp. ICM47
CACCCGGACCCAGACACAGAGGACCCACACACACCCACCCACAATTCGACCAGCCCACACCATCCAACACGCGAGGCCCCCACAGTTTTATATACAGCTGTATGTCGGTTGAAGGGCGTCAGGCAGCAAGATAGGGTTTAATGCGTCGGGACACTGTAGGACCTGTGTCCTAAGCGATATGAGTTTTTCCTTGTCAAGTACCGTCGGCGCATTTATAGTAGTTGATGTTTCAATAAGACTTTGAAAGGAAACATCATGACTTCCGTTGCTATCGTTCTCGGTTCCGTACGCCCCGGCCGCGCTGGTGAGCAGGTCGTCCGTTGGATCGAGGAGCAGGCCCGTCAGGTCGACGGCGTTGCGACCGTCTTCTTCGATCTGCGCGACTATAATCTGCCGCTCTTTGCTGAGGAGATGCCCCCGTCGATGCAGGCTCCTGAGCTGCCTGAGGCCGTTCGTCTGCGCACGAACATCGAGGCGCAGGATGCTGTCCTTTTCGTGACCCCGGAGTACAACCACTCCGTCTCTGCGGTTCTGAAGAATGCAATCGACTACCTGCCCCCGGCGACGCTCAAGGATAAGGCGGTCGGCCTCGTTGGATACTCTTGGTACGGTGCCGCGAAGCCTCTTGAGCACCTGCGCGAGATTGTGTCGACGTTCGGTGCTGACGTTCGTGAGCAGCAAGTCGGTATCAACCTTGGTTCTGACTTCCAAGACGGCGTTTTCAAGCCCTCCGATGAGCTCAATGCTCAGATCCGCGAGCTCCTGACTTCGCTGGCCTGAGATGCGCCTGTGAGGGTCTAGTTAGCTCTCATGCTGACACTGAATGCTTCTCCCGCTGAGGAATGTAGTGAAACGGGTGGCTCGGCAGAAAAGCCGAGCCACCCGTTTCTCGTACGCTGGATTTAGATCCAGGATGGCAACCACATGTGTGCCCGCCAGAAGTCGTAGTCGACGACGTCGGCGCGCCACAGCGGCATGAAGTAGAGTGCGCATCCGAGGATCGCGACGATGAGGACCCCTGCCATGATGCGTCCGGTGATCACCGTGTGACGCGGCGGGAGAACGGCCTCGGGGACTCCATCCACCGTGACGAACCCGGCGAGCAGCGAGATCATCCAGGCGACCGCGAGGGCTACGAAGGGGACGAAGGCGACCGTGTAGAAGGTGAAGATCGTGCGGTGAGCGTAGAGAAGCCACGGAGCGTACAGCGCGAGATAGCCTGCCAGAATGACTCCCGAGCGCCAGTTTCGACACCACAGGGTCGCCACGATCACGACGAGCAACGCTCCGATGCCGATCCACCAGAGTAGAGGGTTGCCCAGGGCAACGACGTTTGTTGCGCAGTTGCCGGAGGCGCAGCCGGTAATCGTCGCGTCGTTAGCCCAGTGGAAGGAGGTCGGGCGCACCTGGGTGAGCCACATGTAGGGATTGGACTGGTAGGTGTGCGGGGTTGTCAGGCCGGTGTGGAACGTCCACATTTCCTTGTGGTACAGCCATAGGTCGGCGAGTGCGCCGGCGAAGCCTGGAATGCCCGAACGGCCGTGCCCGTGTGCCTGGGGGTGCATAAACCAGCCGATCCAGGAGGCGATGTAGGTCAGGATCGCGCTGGGGACCATCAGGATGAATGCCCACCAGACGTCGGCGATGAGAGCGCCCCGGATGGGGGAGGGGTGCCCGAGTCGCCAGCGGTAGGTGACTTCGCGAATTGCGACGAAAAGGCCGAGGCACGCCAGGACGTAGATTCCGGACCACTTGACCGAGGAGGCGAGGCCGCACAGGATGCCAGCAGCGAGCAACCAGGGGCGTCTGCCGGCATTGGGGCCGACCATGAAGCCGCGTCGGTCGCGTCCGCGCAGGAATTCACCCAGGTCGTGCCATCCGCCGCGCGGAGCGCCGATGCCGTCCCATGCGGTGAGCCTGTGCGCCAGCATCGGTCGGGACATCTGCTGGTCCTTGACGAAGCAGAAGAAGGCGGCAAGCGCGAACATTGCGAGGAAGCCGTCGAGGATAGAGGTGCGGCTCATGACGATGGCGATGCCGTCGGTTGCCAGGAAAAGCCCAGCGAGGAGGGTGAGGGCGGGGGAGCGGAACAGGTTCTGCGTGATCCGGCAGAGGAGAAACACGGTGATGATGCCGCAGATTGCGGTCGTGATGCGCCATCCCACGGGGTCTGTTTGCCCGAATATCTTCATGCCGATCGCAATGATCCACTTGCCGGTGGGCGGGTGGACGGGGTAGCCGCCCGCGGCGGAGAGCCCGGATACGTTGCCCGCGACGAAGGAGGCGTCGTAGTTGTTGGGCCACGTGCCCTCGTAGCCGAGCGTGAGCAGGGACCATGCGTCCTTCACGTAGTAGGTCTCGTCGAAAACGAGTGTGCGGACGTTGTCCAGGCCGGGCAGGCGGATGAGTGCTGCGACAATCGTCGCGATCGCGGTCGTCGCCCAGCCGGCGGCGGGGCTGTGGAGGCGGGCATGCCAGGGGCTTGGCTCGGTTGTCGACGAGGCCGTGGCTGGCTCCGTGACGACGGTCGCCGCAGGGGAGTCCTCTGCCGGTGACGAATCCGCAGGCACGGGGGCTGTCTGCCTCGCCTGCGTGTTGTCGGCTGTCTGGACGTGGGTATCGGGTGCCTCGGCGTCCTCGGATGTGTCGTGGTGTGCGTTCGTTGTGTCCATTACTGCCGAGTGTAGCTGTCTGCGCCAAGGCGTGAACAATTGCCTGCACGCCTGTTGAGGGGTGTGGGAGGATGTGCACTGTGACAGTCTTGAGAATTATTCTCGAATGATTCTATAATTTTCGGGTACCCGAAAATATCGTAGGAGCTATGATGATCCTCTCAACAGCTCGCCGTGCGGCTGTGGCCGTCCTGGGCCTCGCACTCGTACCCCTCGCGGCGTGCGCCCCCGCCTCCTCGGCTCACGGCCTTAAAATTGTCGCCACAACCACACAGATCTGCGACTACGTCACCCAGATCGCGGCGGCTTCCACCGACCTTTCCCTGGACAAAACCGACGCATCGGGCAAGCAATCCCACGTCGGCCCTGCCCCCGACAGTGCGGCCCTTACGATGAGCCTAACCTGCCTGCTGGCCCCCAATGCCTCGGCGCACGAGCATGAGATGACTCCCGCTCAGACCGCCGCCCTGGCCGAGGCCGACGTCATGGCCGTGTCCGGCGTCGACCTCGAGCACTTTCTCGACGACGCGGTTGCCTCCTCCGGCTTCCACGGACGCATGGTCGTCACCTCCGGTGTTCTGACTGCCGCTGACGTCGACAAGCCGGGTGCCCCCGACCCGCAGGCTCCCTACACGATTGACCGTGGCAACGAGCGCGTTGAGGTCGCCCCCTGGCCTTTCCCTCCGGAAAACGCGGGCGAGGAACCCGAATTCCGCTTCGACCCCCACGTGTGGACCTCGCCGGTGCGTGCCAGCATCCAGGTTGGTAACCTCGGCGCAGGCCTCGCTGCCGCCGCGCCCGACGCTGCCTCTTCGATCAACGCGGCCACGGCCTCGTACCTGGAGGACCTGGGTGCCCTCGACGCGTGGGTGGCGGAGTCGATCGAGACCGTGCCCGAAGGCCAGCGTGTCCTGTTCACCTCCCACGACGCCTTTGGATACTTCTCGGCTGACTACGGGATCCGCTTCATCGGCGCGGCCCTCACCGACTTCAACGATCAGCAGGACGCGACGGCCGACCACATTGCCTCCGCTGTGCAGGCCGTTAAGGACTCGGGCGCGGTCGCCCTCTTTGCTGAAAACTCCAACAATTCGAAGTCCATCGAGGCGATTGCGCGCGGTGCCGGCGTGACCCCTATCGTGGGCGACGACGCGCTCTACGGAGACTCGCTCGGCCCCGACGGGAGCGCCGGAGCCACCTACGTGGGATCGATCATCCACAATGTGCGCACGCTGACCGATGCGTGGGGAGGGACCGTCCCGGCGCTGCCCGAGCGGCTGGCGGGTCAGTGATGTCTCACCTCGTTTCTTTTCAGGATGCGGCGCTGGGGTATGGGAATACCCCGGCGCTGTCCGGCCTGACCCTCGACGTGGATGAGGGCCAGGCCCTGGCGCTTGTCGGTCCCAACGGCGGCGGCAAGACCACGCTTATGCGCGGCATTGTCGGCGGCTGCTCGCTCCTGTCGGGCAGCGTGCGCGTCGCCGCCTCGCGAATCGGTCTGGTCCCGCAGAGCGCCGACCTGGACCTAACCTTCCCGGTCAGTGCGTCCGAGGTCGTCACCATGGGACTCATTGCCGAGGCTGGGTGGGGTCGGCGCATCACCGCTGACATGCGGCGTCGGGTGGGGGAGGCCCTTGAGCGGGTCAACCTCTCCGACCGTGCTTCCCACCGATTCGGCACGCTCAGCGGCGGGCAGCGCCAGCGAGTCCTCGTGGCGCGCGCCCTCGTCGCCCGGCCCGAGCTGGTCATGATGGACGAACCCTTCAACGGCCTCGACGCGCCGAGCCGCGACATCATCACGGGTCTGATCGCCTCTCTGACCGGCGACGGGGTGGGCGTCGTCGTCTCCACGCACGACCTATCGCTCGCGCGCGACGTGTGCTCACGGGCGTGTGTGCTCGCCTCGCGGCTGGTGGCCCTCGGCCCAGTCGATGAGGCCTTGGCCCCCTCCGTGCTCGCGCGCGCCTACGGGTCGGGGGCCGACGAAGCGATAGCGGCGCTGTCATGATCGCTCCCTATCTGCTGCGTCCCATCATCGTCCTGGGATTGCTGGCCCTGGCAGCGGGGCCGGCCTCGACCCTCGTGAACCTGCGCCGCGCCGAGTTTGGTGCCGAGACCATGGTGCACGGCGTTTTTCCGGGCATCGTCGTCGGCATGGCCCTCGGCGGGCGCGAGGGGATTATCCCGGGTGGCGCGCTCTGTGCGGCGCTCATCGCCGCTTCGCTGACGGCGGCCTCGCGGCGTCCGCGCTCCTCCGAAGCGACTACGGCCGTGCTGCTGACCGCCTTCTTCTCGCTGGGCATCGTCATATCCCTGCGCATCGGTGACATGTCGGGACAGCTCGAATCGCTCATGTTCGGTCGCCTCCTCGACATCACGCCTTCCCGGATGTGGACGAGCGCCGCGGTGCTTGTCGTGGCCGCCGTGGTTCTAGCGCTCACGTGGCGCGCCCAGATCGCCGTCGCCTTCGACCGCGAGGCCGCGCGTGTGTCCGGCATCCCCGTCACCCGGATCGACATCGCCTTCAACGCCGCGCTCGGTGCCATCGTCGTCGCAGCCTCGACGGCCGTGGGCGTCCTCCTCGTCGTGGGCTACCTCATTGTGCCCGGTGCTTTTGGGCGCTTGCTGGCCGCGGGGACGCGCTCGATGGTGGCGTTGTCGGGTGCCTGCGCCCTGCTTGGCGGCTGGGCGGGCTTCGGCGTCGCGCTGGTGCGTGCACCCCGGCCCCTGTCCCCGCAGGCCTGCGTGGCCCTGGGCGTTCTCACCTGTTTCGCGCTCGCATGCGTGCTCCGGCAGCTGCGCGAGGTTCGCATGGGTCGGGACGAGGCCTCGGCGGGCTCTCAGGGAACCCTGACCGCGCGTGAAACGGTGCGTGAAACGGGAGATCGAGTCGGCGATAACGCGGCAAGCGTGCGTGAAACGGCGCGTGAAACGCGGGCCTCGGATCTGCTGGCGCTGGGGGAGGCATCGTGATCCTGAGCCTCCTCATCGTCCCCGCCCTGCACGTCACGCTCATCGGAGCGCTCAGCGGCCTCGTCGGCGCGTTCGCATACCTCGACCGGCGCATCTTCTTCGCCGAATCCGTCACCCACGGCACCTTCCCCGGCGCGGTCCTTGGCGTCGTCGTCGCTGCCAGCCTCGGCCTCGGCCATTCGGGCATGTCCGCCGCGCTCTACGTCGGTGCCTTCCTCGGGACGATCCCGCTGGTCGCACTCATGCGTTACCTCGCGTCGATCCCCGGGATCTCCAGCCAGGGGGCCGCCGGCATCGTCCTGACGGCGGGATTCGCCGCCGGGTACTTCCTGGCGACCTGGTTCAAGCCCCTGCCCCTCGCCGTCAGTTCCTTCCTGACCGGATCCGTCATGACCGTCTCGCCCGCGGATGTCTGGTGGGCTGGAGCCGTCCTGCTCCTCGCCTCGGTTCTCGTCGCCGTCGGACACCGCCAGCTCCTGGCCCACTGCTTCGACCCCGTCGAACCCGGCGCGGCGCACGGGGCTGCCCGCAACGAACGCATCATTCTCGGGCTCATCCTCGCCGCCGTCACCGTCGCGATCCCCGCCGTTGGCACTATTTTGTCGATTGCGCTCATCGCCGCCCCCGCTGCGGCGCTCGCGCCCAGTGCTCGCAGCGCCCGCTCCTTCCTCATCGGGTGCCCCCTCCTCGGGGCGGCCCTCGGCCTAGCTGGTCTGGGAATCGCCGTGCCCGCTCGCCTCAGCGCCGGCGGCACCATCGCGCTCCTGTGTGCGGGCGCCGTCCTGGCCTCGCGCCTGCCCGGCTGGGTGCGCGCGCGAGGTACCGCTCGCCCGCGCGCCGCGGTGGCCTTCCACTGAGGAAACCCGGGCCTCGGGGCTTCTCGGCATAAACGCCCGGCGTCGCGATGCGCGCGAAGGCCACCCAGGCCTCGTTCTCGAGCGTGGAGGTTGGGCGGCAGTCATCCGTTGTCCCTTCAAAAACCCCGATAAACGCGGCGTCTAGGCGCTCGGTGGGTGTCGATGCCTCCCTTCCCTCACTGAGCAGATCACAAGCAAATCTGCGCAGAGATCGTGACTCAAAATGCCTGGCGACCAGGGATGTTGAAAAAAGCGTTCCTGAGCAATTAGACTGAGAAAAAATTACGTTGTAGCGCGGTCAACGAGACCCGGAAGCGCGGGGGAGGCACGATGACAAAAACCAGCGCGCAGATCGTCGTTATTGACGACCACCGCGTCGTCGGCCTCGGCGTGAAGGCCGCATTCGAAGATCATGGTGCCGACGCATCCATTAGCTGGGCACCAACCGTCCGCGAAGCGTGGTGGAAGCGCGGGCAGGTCGCCATCCTCGACCTGCGCCTCGCCGACGGCTCTGCCCCCGACAAGAACATCGCGTACATCAACGGATACGGGATCCCCGTCGTCGTCTACACCTCCGGTGACGACCCCTACCTGGTGCGACGCGCGATCGCCGGCGGGGCCCTATCCATCATCCGCAAGACCGCGCCCCCCGACGACCTCGTCGAGGCCGTCCTCGCCGCCGCCGAAGGCATCACCTTTCCGACCCCGGATTGGGCCGCCGCACTCGACGCCGACGAAGACTTCGTCGCCGAACACCTCTCAGACCTCGAGGCGCACATCCTCGCCCACTACGCCTCCGGTGCGAGTTCCGCCTCCGTGGCGCGTGCCCTCAGCGTCTCCAAAAACACCGTCAACACCTACATCGCCCGAATCCGCGACAAATACAGGGAATCGGGACGCCCCGCCGAATCCCGCGTCGATCTCTTCCGACGCGCGGCTGAAGACGGCCTCGTCAGCTACTACGACTAATGCACCCGCGCGACCTCGGCCCCTATGCGCTGCACATGCAGCGCCTCATCGTCCTCGCCGCCGTCTGCGCCGCCGTCTGCACCACGATCCTCAGCGGACCCCAGCTGATCCCCGCCTCGGCCTCACCGTCCGACCTGGCGCAATGGGTGTTCTACTCACCGAACCTAATTCTTCCGCTCTGCGCCGGAGCGTGCGCGCTCTCCGCGATCATCAAGGCGGTAACCGCACGCAGACACACGTACATGTGGACCGATACCGGCTGGTTCATCCTCACGCGCCTCTACCTCGCGTGCTACCTGGCGCTCATCGTCGCGTGCGCGATCCTGCCAGCCATGCACCTCGGCTCCCCGGTGCCCCCAGTTTATGTCCACGCCATCGCCTCCGACACGAACCCGATCCTGGCGCTCTACCCACTCGCCGCGATCAGCAGCATCGCAGTCCTGCGCGGACGCTACACGGCCGCCTACCTCAGCGTCATTGCTCCACTGCAGATCATCGCCATGATGAGTGCCAACCCCGACAACAAACTACTCGAAACATCGGTCGGCCCCCTCTACTTCCTGCTCGTCGCCATGGCCAACGCGGGAATGCTCGAATGGACCCTCATGATCGTGCGCGGCCTCGACCAGACCCGCAGCAACGCACGCAACGCCGAGCGTGCGCTCGCGGGAGAACGCGCCCAGGGGCGCGCACGGGCACGTAGCAACGGTCTCATCCACGACTATGTGCTCTCGGCCCTGATTCTCGCGTGTCAACGAGGCATCGACAATAGTGAGGTACGCGCGGCAGCCCACTCCGCGCTGTGCGCCCTCGTCCCCGACCCACCCTCCAACGGGTTCATGGACGCCGCGCAGACGCGAGGGGCCTTCGAAGCCCTCGTACACCCTCAGCAGTCGCGCTGGAAGGTCACATGTCACCTTCCCGCTCAAGGCTGGCAGATCCCCGCCCAGGTGGGCACCGCTCTCGTCTCCGCGACCCATGAGGCGCTCAACAACGTTCGTCTCCACGCAGGATCTGACACCTCGGACCCGACCCAGCCTGCGCGCTGCCGTGTCGTCGTCTCAGCCGAGGCGGACTCCATACGCGTGACGATCACCGACACGGGACAGGGCTTCGACCTCGAACACCCCACCGAGGGACGTCACGGCGTCCGCCGCTCCATCGTCAATCGGATGGAGTCGGTCAGGGGACACGCAACCCTGGTCTCGCAACCCGGCGGAGGGACGTGCGTGACCCTGGAATGGCACGACCCCCAGAGTCGACGCTTCAGGCCGCGGCAGGCGATTCGCTCCGCCTTCGCCTGGCGGCCACACGCAGGCGCGAACGACAAAGACCCGTCGCGCACCGCGTGGGATTCGCAGGTCCGCGCGGCCGCAGAGTCGCGCGGCGCGCGGCTGCTTGTTCTGGTCGGCGTTGTGTTTCATAGCTATATGGTGGCGATCGAATTCAGTCACGGGGCCTACTCACATAGGGGTCCCGTCATCCTCTCCCTCGCTATCATGGCGGTCGCAGGAACCCTGTTGGTGGCACCGTGGCCCGACCGCGTGCCCCCGAAGCTCGTGACGTGGGGGAGTGCTGCTGTGATCGGCATTTCCAACTTGCTGACGCTCGTCCCGATTCGGGGCGCGTCGGAATGGCCAGGCTGGTCCGGGTGGAGCGCGGGCGCATCGATGTTCCTTGCCGCGCTGCTCCTCCTGCGTCAGCGCATGGCCGAGGCCGTCGTTGGTTGCGTTGGCCTGGTGGCCGCGGTCGCCGCCTGGGCCGCGCTCTCGGGGAGGTCGCCCGGCCTCGTCTTTACCTTCACGATCGGCCACATCATTATGTTCATCTTCTGGTTCGCTCTCGTGTCATGGTCGGGTACTGCGACCTCCGCGATTGAGCGATCCCTCAAAGCTGAGGAGCAGGCGCGCCTGGAGAGGGAACTGCAGGTGAGCATTAATTCGGCCATGGCGGTCAAGCTCGCCGATGTGTCTGTTCGCGTGCGGGGGACCCTCGAAGCGCTCCGAGACGAGGAAGTGACGCCTGAGATCGTCATGGAGGCGCGTCTGCTCGAGGCGGAGCTGCGCGACGAGATCCGCGCTCCCTTCTTTACCGGGACCGCCGTCGTGGAGGCGGCGCGTCGCGCGCGAGGACGAGGGGTCGAGGTCCTTCTGCTTGATGACCGCGGCAACGGGGACCGTGGGGAGGATAAGGAGAATGAGGCCCGGCTGCGTGACCTCATCGTGACGCGGGCAACCACCGCACTTGACGAGGCCGTGGCCGGGCGCGTCGTCGTGCGTGTCTGTCCCGCTGGCAGACGGTGGGCCGCGACGATCCTCACCGACGCGGGGCTGGCCGTCGTGGAGGCTGAGGCGAGCACCGTCGAGGCGGGGAAAGGAACTCTTCGCATGTGAGGGTGCAGGGGTGGGGTTCGGCGTGTCGTGGCCGTGTAGGGGTCGTGGTCTTTCGATGATAGAGATTCCTACACCGTCCATCTGAAAGACCTCGACACGTCCAATTCTGCCTTCTCGCGCCACGTCAGCCCTTGGGAGTGCTTGGCTCTCCCCTTGTACAACTTCTCGTACAGTCCTGCGCTCTCGAGTGAACCCGCGTCGTGCGTGCACCGGAAAGCAGTGAGACGATACCGGCATGGAAGCCGCGACCGACCAGAACCATCCCGCCGAACCCGCCCAGGCCTCGTCCCCGACGACCCACGGCGGGCGCGGACCCCAGTCCTACCGGCAGGATCCCGGTTCCATCCTGCTGGTCGCCACCCCCATCGGTGACGTGCGCGACGCGTCCCCGCGCGTCGTCGAAGCCTTGCAAGGGGCAGACATCGTCGCCGCCGAGGACACGCGCCGGGCCCGGGCCCTGGCCTCGCGCCTGGGTATCAAGCTGGGCGGTCGCCTGATCGCCCTGCACGACCACAACGAGGCCGAGAAGGCCGCGAGCATCGTCGAGGCGGCCAGGGGAGGGGCGCGCGTCGTCTTCGTGTCCGACGCGGGCATGCCCACCGTCTCCGACCCGGGATTCCGCCTGGCGTGCGCCGCCATCGACGCGGGCGTCCCGCTGTCCGTCCTGCCCGGCCCTTCCGCGCCGCTCGTCGCCCTCGCACTGTCCGGCCTGCCCTCCGACCGCTTCGCCTTCGAGGGGTTCCTGCCGCGCAAGGACGGGGAAGCCACGCGCTACCTGCAGGACCTAGCTACCGACCCGCACACGCTCATCTTCTTCGAGTCCCCCAGGCGCGCAGCCGCCACACTCACTCGCATGGCCGAGGTGCTGGGCGGCGACCGCCGCGCAGCCCTGTGCCGCGAACTTACGAAAGACTACGAGGAAGTGCGCCGCGGCACGCTCGGGGAACTCGCGGAGGGGGCGGACAGCATCCTCGGTGAAGTGACCATCGTCGTCGCCGGATACGAACGCAGCGCGCGCGCAGAAGACCACGTCGGCGCGGTCCTCGCGCTCGCGGCTGAGGGCATGCGCCTGAAAGACGCCGCCGCCGAGGTTGCCGCCGCAACGGGCGCGCGCAAGAACGACCTCTACAAGGCGGCCCTCGCCGCGAAGTGACGAGGCCCGGGCGTGGATCTGCGATCAGCGTGGCCCACGCGGATAGGTTATCGCCTCGTGGATAGGTTAATAACCTATCCGGATGCCCTGTTTCCTATCCGCACGTGCGCAAGCTATCCACAAGCGTGCGCCTACCGGCTGCGATGCGGCAGCACCCGAGTCTCAGACGAGCAAGACGCCCTCCGTCATCATCCACTCGCGGGCCGATGCGCCCAGCTCCTCGGAGACGGGGGCAGTCAGCTCGCGCAGGACACGCGTGGGGAATCCGGCGCGGACAGCGTCCACGGCCGTGCATGCGACGCAGTGCGACTCGGCCAGGCCCACGACATCAACCTCGGTGACGCCGGCGGCGCGCAGCGCCTCCTCCAGCGTCTTGCCGTCCTCGGTCGTTCCCTCGAAGCCTGAGTAAGCGGCCTCGTACTGGCCCTTCTTCACCGTCACGTCCGCGTTCACGTTCGCGAGCGCCGGATGCAGCTCGGCCTCGTCCGTGCCCGCCACGCCGTGCGGGGGCCACGTGTCCACGAAATCCGGCGTCTCGGAGAAGTGCGCGCCCGGATCGATGTGCCAATCCTGCGTCGTCACGATCAGCTGGTAGTCCCCGCGGTGGGCCTCCACGTAGGCGGCTACGGCCTCCGCGACCGCGTTGCCTCCCGTCACCGGGAGGGCACCGCCCTCGCAGAACGTAGGCTGAACATCGACGATAATGAGCGCGCGGGTCATGTTTCCTCCATGAATGTGGCGTTTTCGCCAGGATAGCACCACGGTGACTTCCTTCGGAGGGCGTGGCTATCCCGCAACAAGCCGCCAATTCCCCCCTTCGAGCGTGCCAGGCAGTATTGTTAGTGACTATGAGTCGTATTCTGTCCGCCGTCGCATGGCCCTACGCCAACGGCCCCCGTCATATTGGCCACGTAGCGGGATTCGGTGTCCCCTCCGACGTTTTCTCCCGGTACATGCGAATGGCCGGGCACGACGTGCTCATGGTGTCCGGCACCGACGAGCACGGCACGCCGATCCTGGTGGCCGCCGACGGCGCGGGCATGAGCGCTCGCGAACTCGCGGATCAGAACAACCGCCTCATCGTCGAGGACCTCGTGGCCCTCGGCCTGTCCTATGACCTGTTCACCCGCACGACCGCCGGCAACCACTACCGCGTCGTCCAGGACATGTTCGCCACCGTGCGTGACAACGGCTACATGATCGAGCAGGTCACGCGAGCCGCCATCTCCCCGTCCACTGGCCGCACTCTGCCCGACCGCTACATCGAGGGCACCTGCCCGATCTGTGGTGCCGAGGGGGCGCGCGGCGACCAGTGCGACAACTGCGGCAACCAGATGGACCCGACCGAGCTCATCAACCCGCACTCGCGCATCAACGGTGAGACCCCTAACTTCGTGGAGTCCGTCCACTACTTCCTCGACCTGCCCGCCCTGGCCGATGCCCTGTCCGCCTGGCTGGATGAACGCGAGCAGTCGGGCACGTGGCGTCCCAACGTCATCAAGTTCTCCCAGAACTTCCTGGAAGACATCCGCCCCCGCGCCATGACGCGCGACATCGACTGGGGCATTCCGGTCCCCGGCTGGGAGGACCAGCCCACCAAGCGTCTGTACGTGTGGTTCGACGCCGTCATCGGCTACCTGAGCGCCTCCATCGAGTGGGCGCGCCGCACCGGCGACCCCGAGGCGTGGCGCAAGTGGTGGAATGACCCCGAGGCCCTGTCTTACTACTTTATGGGCAAGGACAATATCGTCTTCCACTCCCAGATCTGGCCCGCCGAGCTGCTCGGCTACAACGGCCAGGGCGCGAAGGGGGGTGCTCCCGGTGACCTGGGCGTCCTGAACCTGCCCACCGAGGTCGTCTCGTCTGAGTTCCTCACCATGGAGGGCAAGAAGTTCTCCTCCTCGCACGGCATCGTCATCTACGTGCGTGACTTCCTCTCGCGCTACCAGGCCGACGCCCTGCGTTACTTCATCAGCGCGGCCGGCCCCGAGACCTCGGACTCCGACTTCACGTGGGCCGAGTTCGTGCGCCGCACCAACGGCGAGCTCGTCGCCGGCTGGGGCAACCTGGTCAACCGCACGGCCTCTATGATCGCCAAGAAGTTCGGCGAGATCCCGGCCCCCGGTGAGCTGCAGGACATCGACCGCGCCCTCCTGGACGCCATCGAGGCCGGTTTCGAGACCGTCGGCAACCTGATCCGCCACCACCGCCAGAAGGCGGCGCTGTCCGAGGCCATGCGCCTGGTCGGCGAGGCCAACAAGTACGTGACCGACACGGCCCCCTTCAAACTCAAGGCCCCCGAGGAACGCGAGCGCCTCGCGACCGTGCTGTGGACCCTCGCTCAGGCCGTCGCGGACCTCAACCTCATGCTCTCCCCGTTCCTGCCTCACGCGGCCAATGACATCGACCGCGTCATGGGCGGCAGCGGCGAGATCGCACCCATGCCTCGTATCGAGGAGGTCGTCGAGCTCGACCCGCAGGTCCTGCCTGCCGACTTCGAAGGCCGAAGCGGCTACCCGATCATCACGGGCGACTACACGAACGTGCCGACCTGGGAGCGCCACGCGATCACCGTGGGCACTCCGATTGCCAAGCCCACGCCCGTCTTCGTCAAGCTCGACGAAGCAATCGTCGAGGAGGAGCTTGCCCGCTACGCGGACGCTCACCCCGACGACGTGACGGGTGCCTGATCTGGGTTTTCCTTGAAATATCGCCCTTTGTAACAATTGTGGCGTACGTTTGACAGCGCGCGGGCGGGACAGATGTGTCCCGCCCGCGCGTTCGTCTATGCGAGGATGTTACCTTGTGGTCATGGCCGAAGATTTTCTCGCGTCCGCCCTCGCTGCCGAGGCCTCGTCGCGCGCCCCTCACGATCCCGACTACCCGCTCTTCCACGTCGCGCCCCCGGTGGGACGACTGAACGACCCGAACGGCCTCATTGAGGTTGGCGGGACGTACCACGCCTTCTTCCAGTACACGCCCGAGCACCCGCGCAAGCTCGTCTACTGGGGCCACGCCACCTCGCGCGACCTGACCCGGTGGGACTACCACGCTCCCGCGATCCTGCCCGACACTCACCAGGACGCGAACGGTGCCTACTCGGGCACCGCGATTGAGGTCGGCGACCACGTCGAGCTGTGGTACACCGGCAACTACAAGGACCCCGAGACGGGGGAGCGCGAGGCCACCCAGTGCGTCGTCACCTCGACCGACATGGAGCACTTTAAGAAGCTGGTGCCCCCGGTCATCGCCCGCCAGCCCGAGGGCTACACCGCTCACTTCCGCGACCCGCAGGTGTGGCGCGATGTGGACGGATCCTATCGGATGCTGCTCGGCGTCCAGCGCGAGAACCTCACGGGCGCGGCTCTGCTCTACCGCTCCTCGGACTTGCGTGCGTGGGAGTGCGAGGGGGAGATGACCTTCCCGGACGCCGGCGGTGCGTTCGACGCGTTCGGCTACATGTGGGAGTGTCCCAACCTAGTGCGCCTCGTCGACGAAGAGACGGGTGAGGCGCGCGACGTCCTCATCATCTGCCCGCAGGGCATTTCGCCGGAGCGCGAGGGCTTCGAGAATGTCTTCCCGTGCATCGCCATCGTCGGCGAGCTCGTCGGGACCGAGCTGCGGGGCGCCGACGGCTCCTTCGAGGAGCTCGACCGAGGCACCGAGTTCTACGCGCCCCAGGTCATGGCCCGCTCCGCTTCTTCTGACCCGGGCGCACCGACGCTCCTCTTCGGCTGGGCGGGCAACGCCGGCGAGGACGACCAGCCCTCCATCGAGACCGGCGGCTGGGTGCACTGCTTCACTGCCCCGCGCGCCCTGACCCTGCGCAGCGGACGCGTCATCGCCCGCCCGTACCTGCCGGGCCTGCCCCTCGCGCCCGCCACCCTCGAGGGCGCACCAACGGACGCGGCCGGTGCTCGCGTTGCCGAGCTGGAGGGGTCGCGTTCGTGGCGCCTAGCCTTCGACGCCTCCTACGAGGGGGCGCTGTCCGTTCGCATCGGCTCCGATTCTGGCCTGTCGATCACTCTGGAGGAGGGGCGCCTGACCGTCGACCTGTCGGGCACGCGCTACCCCCACGGTGGCCGCCGCATCGTCACCCTGGATGCGGGGGAGGCCAGCCGCGTGGAGATCCTCCACGACCGCTCCATCACCGAGATCTACTTGGGTGACGGCTCCCGCGTCTTCACGACCCGCACCTTCCTGCAGGGGGAGGGTGCCGGAGTGACGCTCTCGGGTGCCGCCTCCGTGACGAATGTGAGCGCCGTGCGCGCCGACTGAGCGACCCAAAGACGAGGCCGTGGCTGCGTGGTGGCCACGGCCTCGTCCTATGTGTCGGGAGTCTCAGTGCCCGGGCGTGAGATTTTTTCTCATCACCTTGCTAAGTAAGGTTCCGCGCTCTACTATGTCAATCGATTGCTACACACTGCCCAGTACGATGCGGACAATGACGTACTGCGTGGGTTTTTCAGAAAGGAATGTGGTCAGCAATGGATCATGCCAAGGTGGCAGGGGAGGTCGTCGAAGCAGTCGGCGGTGCCTCCAACATCAGCGCAGCAGCTCACTGCGCGACACGTCTCCGTCTGGTGATCGCGGATCAGTCCAAGATCAATCAGCAGGCTCTCGACGACAACGAAGATCTGAAGGGCACGTTCGCTGCCGGCGGCATGTTCCAGATCATCGTCGGCCCCGGCGACGTCGACCAGGTTTACGCTCACATGGTTTCCGACCATGGCGTGCGCGAGGTCTCCAAGGATGAGGCCAAGGAGGAAGCCGAAAAGGGCGGCAACCTCTTCTCGCGTTTCATTAAGATGATCGCCGACATCTTCGTTCCGATCCTCCCGGCGCTGGTCGCCGGCGGTCTGATGATGGCTATCAACAACGTCATGACCGCTGAGGGCCTGTTCGGCGAGAAGTCCCTCACCACCATGTACCCGGCGATCGCGGACTACGCGGCCCTCATCAACATGGTCTCCTCCGCCGCCTTCGCTTCCCTGCCCGTGCTCGTCGGCTTCTCCGCCGCCAAGCGCTTCGGCGGCAACGTCTACCTGGGTGCCGCAATCGGTGCGGCCATGGTGTCCTCCGACCTGCTCAACGCCTGGAACACGGGCGCGGCGCTGGCCGGTGAGCAAACGGTTAGCTACTGGCACATCTTCGGCATGGACGTCGCCAAGATCGGCTACCAGGCGCAGGTTATCCCCACCCTGGCCGTCACCTACGTCATGTGCCTCATCGAGAAGAACCTGCACAAGGTCCTCAAGGGCACCGCAGACTTCCTGCTCACCCCGCTCATCACGATGCTGGTCACCGGCTTCCTGGCCTTCACGATCATCGGCCCCGTCACCCGCGTGGTCGCCGAGTACCTGACCTGGGGCATCAACTGGACGTACACGACGCTCGGCGTGTTCGGCGGTCTGCTCTTCGGTTTCGTCTACAGCCCCATCGTGGTCACCGGTCTGCACCAGTCCTTCCCCGCCATCGAAATCCCGCTGCTGCCTGTTAACGGCGGCGTCGGTGACTTCATCTTCCCCGTCGCTTCCATGGCGAACGTTGCACAGGGCGCGGCCGCTCTGGCCATCTTCTTCAAGACCCGCGACGCCAAGCTCAAGGGCCTGGCCGGTGCCGGTGGTGCATCCGCCGTCTTCGGTATCACCGAGCCCGCGATCTTCGGTGTCAACCTGCGCCTGCGCTGGCCCTTCTTCTGCGCCATGGCCGCAGCCGCCATCGGCTCCGCTGGCGTCGCTCTGCTGAACGTGCGCGGCCAGGCCCTGGGTGCCGCCGGCTTCGTCGGCTTCGTGTCGATCGTGCCCAAGTCGATCCCCGCGTACCTCGCCCTCGAGATCCTCGTGTTCGTCCTGTCCTTCGGCTTCACCTTCGCCTACGCCATGACGCGCG
>NZ_ALCA01000075.1 GCF_000278725.1 Actinomyces sp. ICM47
CCGGTAAACGTGCCGAAACGCGGACTCGGGTAGCCCGGGCCACCCTGCAGGAACACCGCGTAGGGGGAGTCCTCGCGGCCCTTGCGCACGACCTCGCGCGCAAACACCTCAATCGTCGGGTTATCCTCGCCGACCGGGCGCAGGTGATCCAACGGGACTGCAAGGCGGTGCTCGTAAACCGTGTGACCGTGGTGAATGTACGACTCTGTGTGCATGGACACAATGGTAGCGGTTTTGGTGTGGTGCCGTTGCCCTCGGTTTTGCCGGGCGCTGTCGGGCCGGGCTGCTTGATGCGCCCGTGGGTGGCGACCCGCCCGCCCTATCCGCCCGCGCGGGTCAGAGCCAGTTCAGCAGCGCGATGTAGGCGACCGTTCCGGCGCCGACGCTCCACAGGAGCTTGCGGCCGGACAGCAGGTGCACGACGACGGTGATGCCCGTGGCGACCAGCGCCGCCCACCAGCGTCCGCCCGCCACCTGCATGCCCTGGGACAGCGTCGAGAGCACCAGGATCAGCATGATGCCCGGCGGCATCCACACCGCCATGTCGGAGACAAAGCGCGAATCGCGCAGCGGCTCGAGGATCTTGAACGGCAGAGCGCGCAACGTAAAGTCGATGATGAAGACGATCACCAGGAGCGCCAGCAGGTAGCCCAGCGTCGGAGTCACTGTGCACCCCCTTCGGGAGTCGCCTGCCCCTGCCCATCGGCCGAGGCGGGAGATTCGGGGGAGTGGAGGATGCCTCGGCGATGAAGGACGTGACGACCCGCGAGACACGCGACGAATAGCAGGAGTGCCACCAAGAGGCGTTGCGTCGGCGCCACCACCATGGCCACCGCGAAGGATGCGCCGGCCAGGAGGACCGAGGGCAGTGCACGCCTCGTGCGCGCCGCGTCCAGCGTCAGTGTGATGAACAGGGCTGTCAGCGCGAAGTCCAGGCCCTCGATCTGCGTGGGGATCAACGACCCCGCGAACACGCCCACCAGGGCCGATACGACCCACGTCAGATTGAAGAGAACCTGCATCGTCAAGAGCCGAGGCTTCGTCCACCCGTTTGGGCGGGCGGCGGTCAGTGCGTAGGCCTCGTCCACGAGGGCGTACATCGAGAAGAGGCGCGCGAAACGCCCCTCGATGACGTGCAGCGGGAACGAGAACGCGAAAAACAGGAGGCGGAAATTCACCAGCAGCATCGTCACCGCGATGACGGCCAGCGGCGTATTCTGTGCGGCCAGGGTGACGACGAGCAGCTCGGCCGACCCCGAGTACGCGGACAGGGACAGCGCCGGAGCCAACCACCACGGCAGACCCAGCTGGATGACGAGAACGCCGTACGCGAGGCCTAGCGGGATGTATCCGGCGGCAACGGGCGCGGTAATCCGCAGGCCTTCAAGGATTTCGTAGCGGGTAGGCTTCGCCGGCACGGGGAAGTTCACTGTGCGCGGGAGCTTAGGCATGAGTGCAATTCTTGCGCGCTGATCCAGCCAATCGCGAGCGGGCGCACCATAGCATGACGGTTTTCACGTTTTTCTGGGTCCTAGGTCCTGGCGCGGAATCCTGCGGATTGGCAGGACATCTGTTTGTCACATAGTTTCAAAATTGGAAACGCCCCTCGCGCATGCGTGCTCGTAATGGAAACATCAGTGTCAAAGCCAAGTATGCACCTCGGCATAGTTCATTCAAACCCGCAGATCAGGAACCCTCATGAGCGCCACGAACGCACGCATAACGCCATTCCGTCGACTCGCTACGGCCGCCGTCGCCGTGCTCGCAGCCCTTGGCATGGCTGCATGCTCCGGCGGCGCGGGCTCCTCGGCCTCCTCGGGCACTCAGGTCGGCGACCGTAGCCCCGAGCAGATCAAGGAAGCCGGCGAGATCGTCATCGGCATCTTCTCGGACAAGGCCCCCTTCGGCTACATCGACGCCAACGGCAAGCCCGCCGGATACGACGTCGTCTACGGCGACCGCATTGCCGCAGACCTGGGCGTCACCGCCAAGTACGTCCCCGTCGACGCCGCCGCCCGCACCGAGGTCCTCGCCTCCAACAAGGTTGACATCACCCTCGCGAACTTCACCATCACGCCCGAGCGCGCCGAAAAGGTCGACTTCGCGAACCCCTACTTCAAGGTCTCCCTCGGCGTCGTCTCGCCCACCTCAGCCGAAATCACCGACGTGAGCCAGCTGGCCGGCAAGACCCTCATCGTCACCAAGGGCACGACCGCCGAAGCCTACTTCGAGGCCAACCACCCCGAGATCAAGCTCCAGAAATACGACCAGTACTCCGACGCCTACCAGGCCCTTGAGGACGGCCGCGGCGACGCCTTCTCCACCGACAACACCGAGGTCATCGCCTGGGCAATCCAGCACCCCGGCTTCAGCGTCGGCATCAAGAGCCTGGGCGACACCAGCTACATCGCGGCCGCCGTCAAGAAGGGCAACACCGCCCTCCTCGACTGGCTGAACAACGAACTCGTGGACCTCGGCAAGGAAAACTTCTTCCACAAGGACTACGAGCAGACCCTCGCCCCCGTCTACGGTGACGCCGCGACCCCCGACGACCTGGTCGTCGAAGGCGGCGTGGACACCACCTCCACCAACTAATGCAGGCACGAGGCCGTGGCTCCCTGACGGGTTCGCCCACCGCGGGTGATCGCCCGGCGCGGCCACGGCCTCGTCCCTTCGTGTGCATATGAATTACGAGATTCTGGCGCGATACGCGCCCCTCTACGTCGACGCAGCGATCCTCACCCTGAAGATCGCGGCTATCGGTATCGTCGGCTCCCTCGCGCTCGGCCTCCTCGTGGCTGCGATCCGGCACTACCGGATCCCCGTCGCCACCCAAATCGCCGCCGCTTACGTCGAACTGTCACGTAACACGCCCCTGCTCGTGCAGCTCTTCTTCATCTACTTCGGCCTGCCGCGCGTGGGCGTCAAGTGGAGCGGCGAGACCTGCGCGATCGTGGGCCTCATCTTCCTGGGCGGTGCCTACATGGCCGAGGCCCTGCGCTCTGGGCTCGACTCGATCGCCACCATCCAGTGGGAGTCCGCGTCGGCGCTCGGCCTCACGCGCACCCAGACACTGCGCCACGTCGCCCTCCCTCAGGCCATCGCGACCTCCGTGCCGCCGCTGGCCGCCAACGTCATCTTCCTCATCAAGGAAACGTCCGTCGTCTCCGTCGTTGCCTTGCCCGACCTCGTGTACGTCGCGAAAGACCTCATCGGCATGTCCTACAACACCTCCGAAGCGCTGATCCTGCTGGTCATCGCCTACCTGGTGATCCTCCTGCCCGTGTCCATCGCGGCCCGACTCATCGAAAAGAAGGTGCGCCGTGGCGGATTTGGGAATTAACGTCATCTTCGAAGGCCGCAACCTCGTGCGCATCCTCGAGGGCCTCGGCGTCACCGTCGGCATCTCCGCGCTGTCCGTCGTGCTGTCCCTGATCCTCGGCGTCTTCGTCGGCCTCGGCATGCGCTCACGCTGGCGAGCCCTGCGCTGGCTCATGCAGCTCTACCTCGAGTTCGTGCGCATCATGCCACAGATCGTCCTCCTCTTCGTCGCCTACTTCGGACTCACGCGCGTCGCGGGGATCAACCTGGACGGCATCACCGCGTCCGTCCTCGTCTTCACCCTGTGGGGCGGCGCCGAAATGGGCGACCTCGTACGAGGCGCGCTCATCGCCATCCCGCGCCACCAGTATGAGTCAGCCTACGCTCTGGGACTCACCCCGAAGCAGACCATGCGCCGTGTCATCCTGCCGCAAACCCTGCGCAGGCTCGCGCCCCCGGCCGTCAACCTCATCACCCGCATGATCAAGACGACGTCCCTCGTCGTCCTCATCGGCGTCGTCGAAGTCCTCAAAGTCGGACAGCAGATCATCGACGCCAACCGCTTCAACTACCCGACCGCCTCGCTGTGGATCTACGGCCTGATCTTCGCGCTGTACTTCCTCATCTGCTGGCCCATCTCGCTCCTCTCACGCCACATGGAGAAAACATGGCAGAACTGACCTCCGACCCGCAGCTGCGCCTCGTCGACCTCGACAAGACCTACCCCGGCGGGCACCACGCCCTGCGCGGCGTCTCCCTCGACGTCGCCGACGGTGAAGTCGTCGTCATCATCGGGCCCTCCGGCTGCGGCAAGTCCACGCTCCTGCGCACGATCAACGGCCTCGAACCCATCAACTCCGGGCAGATCCTCTTCGACGGGACCGACCTGGCGGCCCCCGGCGTCTCCTGGCCCGAGGTTCGCCGCCGCATCGGCATGGTCTTCCAGTCCTACGAACTCTTCCCCCACCTCACCGTCATGGGGAACCTGACGCTCGCCCCCGGCCTCGTCGCCGGAGAATCGCGCGCCGACGCGAGCGCGCGGGCGCAAAAACTGCTCGAGCGCGTCGGCCTGGCGGACCGCGCCGACGACTACCCGCGCCAGCTCTCCGGCGGCCAACGCCAGCGCGTCGCCATCGTGCGCGCCCTCATGATGAACCCCGAGATCCTCCTCCTCGACGAGGTCACCGCCTCCCTCGACCCGGAAATGGTGCGCGAGGTCCTCGACGTCGTCCTCGAGCTGGCGCGCACCGGCATGACGATGCTCATCGTCACCCACGAGATGGGCTTCGCCCGCGCGATCGCGGACCGCATCGTCTTCATGGACGCGGGCCGCATCGTCGAGGTCGACCCGCCGCGCAAGTTCTTCGCGGACCCGTCCTCGGATCGCGCGCGCAAGTTCCTCGACATCTTCAGCTTCGAGGGCGCCAAGCTCTAAGAGCTTGTCTGCTTGTTGGTGCCCGTGGGCGGCGGCCCGCCCGCGAGATCGCCACACGCGAGCCTGCGGCTCGGAGTGGTCGATCTCGAAGCCCGGCCAGGCCCTGCCGCCGCCCATGGGCGCCGCGGCCAGGCCCAGTAGTCCATGAGGTTCCACTGGTGCCCTCCGGGCAGCAGGGGATCGGCGTGTCATCTCGAAGCCCGGCCAGGCCTTGCCGCCGCCCATGGGCGCCGCGGCCAGGCCCAGTAGTCCATGAGGTTCCACTGGTGCCCTCCGGGCAGCAGGGGATCGGCGTGTCATCTCGAAGCCCGGCCAGGCCTTGCTGCCGCCCACGGGCACCGCAGTCTGGGCGAGCAGTATGTTCGGCCAGGCATGATCCGCGTTTTAGCTTGTTTCTAATTGGTGTTACACCACTTAGCGGAGCATTACAACAGCTCGGAGGTGGTGTAATGCCCCCTAACTGGTGCAATCCTCCTTAACTGGTGTAACGCTCCCTATCTGGTGCAGTGTCGCGCAGGTGCCGTTGGGGCTCGCGGATAGGAAACGGTTATGTGGATAGGTTATGAAGATACGGATAGGTTACGACGATGCGGATACCTTAATAACCTATCCGCATGCGCATAACCTATCCGCATGCGCGCAACCTTTCCGCGTGAGGGGCGCTCGACCCGCTGGAGCTCTGGGTTGGGCCGGGACGCATGCGGCTGGCTGTCGAGACGTAATCTCCGCGCTGTGGCCCGCTGCCTCGCGGGATTATCTAACGCGCCCTGTGCCTGCAAGCTGTTCATGCCCGCGAACGCCTGCCCGCGATGGTCCGCTTCAGCCGATCAGCGTCGACTGGTGGTGCACCATGACCAGACGAGCCTCGCCAGAGGTTGCCGGTGCCCACACGCTGGATTCCAGCGACGCGCCGCCCTCCCAACGCACCCGGTAGCGGGTCAGGAACGATCCGCCCAGGTCGTGAGCGTCAATGCGGCCGATGGACGGCGATGCAGGAGAGGGCCCCGCCAGCGTCGTCGTCGCGCCGCCGCCCGGCCAGATGCGCGTCGTGCGCCCATCCGTCATGGACGCCAGCGCCTCCTCGTCGCCGCCGGTCCACGCCAGGATGAACTCGCGCTCGCGGGCAACCGCATTCTCCGTGGTTATCGCGAGCTCACTCACCGACGAGGCCGGGGCCGCCTCCGCGGGTTCACTCGGCTCAGCAGAAGCAGAGAAAACGCTGGGGTGAGAACGGAAAGTCGACGTAGTGGCTTCGTCGGTGGCGCCGTGTGAAGCGGATGTTGACGTCGATGCGGTCGCGGTTTCCCCATGTTTGCTCGGGCGTGCGGGCGCTGCGGCAGCCTTGTCGGCCTCGGCGTGACGCTTTCCGGCAGGTGTGCTCGCGCCGGACTCCACAGCATCGTGCGGCTCGGCGGCCACGGACGCAGCGGCAGCACCCCCGGGCACCCGATCCGCAGACCCGCGCGACCCACGTGACCCGCGGCCAGCGCCCCCAAACCCCGGACCCGGCTCGGGTGTACGCCCGGCCTGGTAGGCCTCGGCGCACCCTCGCGCGAGGTCATCGGCGCGCTCGTTCATGTGGTGCCCGGCGTGGCCTTTGACCCATTCGAAGGTGACGCGGCGCCCTTCCATGGCGCGGTCGATCTCCTGGATCAGCTCCAGGTTCTTGATGGGTTTCTTGTCGGCTTTTGTCCAGCCGCGCTTTTTCCAGCCGAGTCGCCACTTGGACACGACGTTGATCGCGTACTGCGAGTCGGCGAGGATGTGCAGTTCTTCGCCGGTCTGGGCCGTGGCCTGAAGCAGGCGCAGGATGGCGGTCAGCTCACCCAGGTTGTTGGTGCCCTTCGGCCAGCCGCCCGCGTCCCACGTGTCCTCGTCCACGTACCAGGCCCACCCCGCGGGTCCGGGATTGCCGAGGGAAGAACCGTCTGCCGCCGCCGTAATCGTCATGCCCTCATCCTATCGGCATCGCACGTGCCTGATCGGAAGAGGGACGAGGCCGGGGTCGCCTCGGCCTTGTCCTCTACACTCTGGGGGTGGGCGTGGCCGCGCCCGCTGCCGCGACGAGAGGGACAACGGGCATGGGGGATCGCCTGGGCGAGCAGCGCCAGACGGGTGCCGATGGGAAAGTGCACGGTGGTCCGACGAGGCCGAGGCGCGCCCGCCGATGGGCTCTTTTCGTCGTTGTGCTCTCGGTTGCCGCGCTGGCGTGGAGCTGCGTTTTTCACGGGAAATTAACCCGAAAGCCGGTCACTTTTTTGACGACGGGTGACGCCGTGATCGCGCTGCGGATCGGGCGCGGATGGACGACGGTGGCCCAGGATGAGCCGTACTATGACGGCTGGATCGTGCTCCTCGACGCCCAGGGGAGAGGCCAGGTGGCGTCCGTTGACGAGGTGGTCACGGGGACGTGCTCTGGAGTGATCGTGGTGTCTTTTTTGGTTCGTCGAGCCATGACTACGTGACGACGGACAGCGGAACGCAGCAGGTTGCGCGCAGGTATGTGCGTGATGAGGACGTTCAGCGCTACGAGCTTTCCGGCGGAACACTCGCCATCGTGAAAGAGGAAGGCGCGGGGTATCGGGTTGACTCCGTGCGCTCCGATGGAACCACGTCGAGTGTCGACAATGCAGGCATGCGCGGGGACGTCGGCCAGTGTGGGTCGCGGATCTTGGTGATCACGGACACCGTGCGTTCCGAGAGTATTAGGTCGGCAGCTTTCGAGGCTTACGCTGCCCAGTCGGATGGCAGCGTTCCGGAGGCTCTGATGGTGGTCGTTCAGCTCACTGACCATGATGGCGACACTCCTCCGGTTCTCGCGGTCGCGCCGATGATCGACGGCTTGTCGTCGCGACAGCGCATGTTCGACTGTGAGGGGGATGTCATCACGATGCCGAGCGTGCGGGAGGACGAGGCCAGTGCCTCGTTTAGCGGTACGGAGAGCGAGCGGAGAGACCTGGTTCTTCAGCGGTGGGACCTGTCGACGGGGCAGCGCACGATTGTTCCCGTGGTTGACGAGGCTGGAAACCCTATCGATCTGGATGAAGGTCAGGGTGTCTCTGACTACGTGGCGATCCGCGTGAACGACGAGTACAGGTTCGTGTCGTGGGGTGGAGATGCTTTCGCCGTCGACCCGGCTAGCGGCCAGGGGCGTTACTTGTTTTCGCTTGATGCGCCGACGTATGGGCCGGATGGCTACCTGGCGACGTTCCAGGTGAGTGAGAGCGGTGTCTACGTGCTCAAGGACCGCCGCGCTGACCGCGTCGTGACGCTCTCGTACAGGCCGTGGGAAGGCGGACAGTGGCGCGATATCTTCACGACACAGGATCTAGCGTGGTACCTCAGGGAGGGTGTTGTGACGGGTGCGCTGGACATTCAGTCCTTCTCCCTGCGCCCCGGCTGGGACGGCGGCGCGCAGTAACGCTGTCTGTCTGTCTGTCCGGGGTTCGTGCCCGGTTGGGACGTAACTCGATGGGACGAGGCCGGGGTTACGCCTCGTGGTCGGTGTGGCGGATGTGGTTGGATGGGGCGTCATAGTCGCGCATGTAGCATGCGCCGGGCTGCTTGTCAGATGTGGCAAATCGTTGAAATGTAGCCATAGAATTCTGTACACTTATCTCGTGGTGCTGATTGCATCGTTCGTTTCAATGATGAGATTGGATGAGAATCATGAGCTACAAATCGAGATTTTTTGCGATGGTGGCCGCTGCTTTGCTGGTTGTGTCCCTCCCGTCTGCTGGGTATGCCGCTGGGCAGACTGAGGAGGAGCTTGCGCGTCAGATCCAGGCATATGTACCGGGTGTGGGCGTCGATGACATCCTCGCAGGTGCGCGCGAGTGGTCGGCTGAGTCGGGACAGGATGTGCGTACTGTGCTTGAAGATGCTCTGGAACAGGCTCGTGACAATCAGGCCGTTCAACGACGGTCGGGGATTTCAGAGCGTGGATCAGGTGTTCGGGATACTGAGCTGCGTAAGTCGGACTACAAAGGTGACGTATTCTATGAGCCTGTGTGGCCAGCTGGGCACGTAGGTATTTTTGGTGGGAATGACTGGATTGTCGAAGCGCCCGGTGTTGGCCAGGTGTCGCATTGGAAATGGGTGTGGGATAAAAGGGTCCTCTCGGGGACACGGTATTTTTATTACCACGTGTCGCAGGCGACTCAGGATGCGGCTGCTGACTACGCCTATAATAACCTTCTTGAGCGTCCCTATAACATTAATTTTGCTGTGAATAAAGGAATGAATCCTCATCGATTGAATTGTTCGCAGCTGGTCTGGTTTGCTTATGTGAGGACGACGGGGACTGATATTGATGGTAATGGCGGTATGGGAGTTTATCCCAGGGATCTTACTGTCGGGTCATTACCCTATAATTACAAGACTATTTGGTAAATTGCTAATGGTGAGAAATGCGGTGACATGCATGGTGATCGCTCTTGCTGCGTTACTTTGTGTGTCGTGTTCGGCAGGTGGGGATATTCGTGTTGTCTCGATTGAGCAGGTCAGTCCGGGCGAAGCGAACATCGTCGTGCGCATCAGCAATGGAGACTCGGCAGATAAGACGGGTTATCGCATGCGTGAAGGTTATATCGCCTTCTTGCATGATGATGGGACTGGAATTGTCGGCACCGCAGGTGCCATGGAGGGGGCATCTGTTCTCTGGTCGCCCCGCGGCGTCACATACGGGACCGAGACCTATGAGTACCTCACGACAGATGAGGGGACAACGCGTTTCACGCGTGAAACATCGAAACCATACGAGCTGCAGCGCTACGAGTTTCCGAACGAAGATGTGGGGGCGCTCTTTGTCCTTCAAGGACAACAAACCGTCGACGTATTAGGCGCCGGGGGGACGCTGACATCGGTAGCTAACGCCGGTATTTTTCAGAATAACGGGCAGTGTGGGTCTCGTATCGTGTCGATCACCGATACGAAGCTGGCTCCGTCTGTTGCATCAGCGGCTTTTGAGGCGTATTCCGCGCAGTCGAATGACGGTGAAGTACCGGAGAATATGGCGGTCGTTGTTCAGCTTACGGATCATGACGGTGATGTACCGCCGGTTCTTGCGGTCGCACCGATGATCGATGGGCTGACGTCGGGACAGAACATGTTCTCCTGTGAGGGTGATGTGGTGACGATGCCGAGTTTCCAGGCGACCTACCCCAACGCTTCGCGTGATAACGGACTCGATGCGAATGTGGGAACGATGGTTCTCCAGCGATGGGATCTATCCACGGGCCAGCGCACGATCATTCCCGTAGTCGATGCGGAGGGGGGTGCCATAGAACTGAATGAAGAGCGCACGATCCATCTGTATGAGGGGATCCAGGTGGGTAATGACTACAGGTTCATCAGTGCAAACGGTGACGCTTTCGCGGTCGACGTGACCAGTGGGCAGGGACGTTACCTGTTTTCTATTCCCTCGCGGAGCCGTGACCATTCGACGGTGTTCCAGGTGACTGCGACCGGTGTGTATGCACTTGAGGATCGCGGCGATGATCGTGTCGTCACCCTGTTCTACAGGCCATGGGACGGGGGAGAGCAGAGGGAACTGTTCACGACATCAGACCTTGGCCGCTACCTCAAGGGGACGGCTCTCACGGGGCAGATGGACATTCAGTCCTTTGCGCTGCGCCCCGGCTGGGACGGCGGCGCGCAGCAGTAACGCGGCGCAGCGCTGTAACGCAGCGAGGTAACACAGCGCACGCTCGCGCCGTATCGTGCGTGGCGGCACCGTGCGTAGCGCGACAGTGGGGGCGGTCTTCCAACGAAGACCGCCCCCACCTGCGTGTGCCGTTAACAGGCACCGACCACTCGCGAGCTGCATCAACCGCTCGTCAGCGGCCCATGCCGTTACACCGTGACGCCCACCTGGCCCAGCGCGAAGGCGAACTCCTCGCAGCGCGCCGCCCACCGGCCCTCGCGCCCGGAGGGGCCGGCGTGCCCGGCGACCATCTCGGTGCGCAGGATGATCGGACGCTCACGCGGGTCACGCGCGGGAACAGAACCGGCCCCGGCCTCGTCCGTGGAGGGCACCTGGCCGGTGGCCTCGCGCAGGCGCTGCACCCACTTGGTGGGCTCGACGAACTCGACGCGCGTGTCGTTGACCGAGGTCGTCGCCATGATCGCGGGCAGGAGCGCGCCGTCGGGCACGTTCTCGTACGGCGTGTAGCGGCTCATCGCATCGAACACGGCGTGCGAGGTGAGCGGATTGCCCCACTCCTCCCACTCGCCGACGGTGAGCGGCAGGGTCGGGTCCAGGATCGTGGTGAGCGCGTCCACGAAGGGCACGCCCGCCAGGATCGCGCGGAAGCGGTCGGGGGCGGCATTGGTGACCGCGCCCATGAGCAGGCCTCCGGCGCTGCGGCCCTCCGCGACCAGGCGGCCGGGTGCCACCCACCCGGAGTCGACCAGCCAGTCGGCCACGTCAATGAAGTCCGTGAACGTGTGTTCCTTGACCAGCTCCTTGCCGTCCTCGTACCAGGCGCGGCCCATCTCGCCGCCGCCGCGCACGTGCGCGATCACGTAGACGGTGCGGCGCAGGATCGGCAGGCGCAGGGTCTCGAACTCGGGGTCGTAGCTGACCTCGTACGAGCCGTACCCGATCTGCCAGCCCGCGTGCGTACCGTCCGGGCGCGCGTCGCGGTGGTGGATGAGGGTGACGGGGATGCGGGTCGCGCCGTCGCGCGCGAGCACCCACACGCGCTCCTCGACGTACTCGGCGGGGTCCCAACCGGGTGCCTCGCGGGTGCGCAGGGTCCGCACGCCAAGGGCCGCGGTCTCGCTTGTGTCCTCGGGGGACGAGGCCGGGGCCGGGTTCGGCAGTGAAACCTCGGCAACCGTGGGCGGCACGGTCTGCGATTGGAACTCTACGCGCAGCGGATCGGTCCACGGGGTCGGCACGGTCGTGATCGTGCGTACCGGGGCGTCCACTTCGACGCGCCGCCACGTGGGCTTTTCCTCGCGGCGGTCCCACACGTCAATCTGCGTGAGCGAACCCGAACGAAGCGAGAGTGCCACGTAGTCCGCGTGGGCCTCGACGTCGGTGATGCGCTCGCCGGGTCCGGGGCTGCGCAGCGGCTCCCAGGACTCGAACGGGGTGAGGGGCGCGGGTTCGTCCTCCGGCAGGGGAGTGCCGGGCGTGCGATCCGCCAGCGCCTGGCGGCTGTACGCGGGGGAGGACGTCATGCCCAACTGTGCCAATGCCTCGGGCGAACCCCCTGCGGGCAGCATCGCCTGCGCGAGCGAGCCCTCCTGCGTCAGCCCCGTATGCACGATGAAGAGGCGATCCCCCGCCGAATCCGCCGTCACCAGCGTGCGGGGGCGCACCGACATGAGCGGCAGCGGGCGCACGGAGGGGTGGGCGGGCAGCCACAGCCACGCGCGGCCCGCGGTCGACGACGAGGAATGAATGACGACGTGCCCCGGGAAACCCGAGGGCGCGAACCCCATCTCGAAGCCCTCGTCCGGCTCGACCAGCAGCAGCTCGTCGGCCTCGCGAGGCGTGCCCACGCGGTGCAGCCACACGTCGCACGCGCGCCACGCGTCGTCCACGCCCATGTAGATAAAGGACTTCGAGTCGTCCGACCACGCGAAGCCGTACCCGGCGTCCACCACGGCCTCGTCGATGACGCGGCCCGACGCTTCCTGCACGACCCACGTGTAGCGCTCATCCCCGCTCGTGTCCCGCGCCCACGCGATCAGGCGCCCATCCGGGGACGGGTACAGGTCCGCCAGGCGGAAAAACTCCTGCCCGCGCGCCCACTCGTTCTCATCGACGAGGAGCTCCTCGCCCCGCGTGGGCACGCCCGGAGACGGGACGAGCGGGACCAGCACCCCGGCCTCGTCGCGCTCGACCGGCGCACGGTGATGCGTCGCGTAGGACTGGCCCTCCGCGAAACGCCGGAAATACCAGAACTCGCCCTCGCGGATCGGAACCGTCACGTCGGTGAGCGCCGTGGAAGCCTTGACCTCCTCCACGAGGCGCGCGGCCGCCTCGCGCGTCGGCTCGGTCACCGCGTCCGCCCACGCGTTCTCCGCCTCCAGGTGTGTGCGGACCTCGGGGTTATCGCCGTCGCGCAACCAATCCCACGGGTCATCAAAATGCTGTCCGAACTGGTCGCGCACCCGATACCCGTAACGTTTCGGGGCAACCGGGGGAGTATTTGGCGAGGCCTGGGGTGCCTCTCGCGGGATCGTCTCAGTCATGGGGACCATCTTAGAGGCGACGACCTGCGGGGCGGTGGCGTGGCGATGCCGACATACTGAACCGACGGTAGAAGCGCATGCGCGGGCATGCGACACTAGGGGAGTGAACGACGAACAACGCCCGCGCGGATCCGCTGCCGCGCTCGAACCCGCGGCCCCTGCGCTCGAATCCGTGGCGCTCGCGGACCCGCCCGCGTCTCGTCCCCAGCCCGGCACTCCAGGACACGTGAACGAGGGGGCCGCCCCGGCCTCGTCCCTCCCCCAGCGCGCCCTGGCCTGGACGCGCGAATTCATCCAATTCGGACTCGTCGGAGCGACCGCGTTCATCGTCGATATGGGGCTGTTCAACCTCCTCCAACACGGGCCGCTCGGCGTCCTCGCCGGCCACCCCAACGCCGCGCAATTCATCGCAGCCGCGACCGCCACGCTCTACTCGTGGATCGCCAACCGCCTGTGGACCTACCGCGGTCGCACCCAAGACAACGCCACCCGCGAAGCCATCCTCTTCTTCGTCGCCAACATCTGCGGCATCGCCATCTCACAGTTCTGCCTGCTGTTCACGCACGACATCCTGGGACTCACCTCGGCGCTGGCCGACAACATCGCCGTCTACGTCGTCGGATTTGTGCTCGGCACCGCATTCCGATTCTTCTTTTATCACTACGTGGTCTTCACCGGACGTACGCGCGCGTAGGTTTGACGCCCGGCGGTAGGGTCGAAACGTGAAGGAAACGGCAGAACACTATCCGACCCCCGAAGAATCCATCGCCACGATGGTCACCATCGACGACACCGCCCTCGTGTTCGAAGGCGGCGGCATGCGCAACGCCTACACGGCCGCGCTCGTCAGCCGACTCATCGCCGAAGGTATCAACTTCCCCCATATTTCCGGTGTGTCCGCTGGATCCAGTCACCTGTGCAACTTCACCTCCCGCGACGCGATCCGCTCCCACGCGACCTTCGTCGACCTCGTCGAAGACCCTGAATTCGGTGGCCTCAAGCACTTCCGTAAAGGACACGGCTACTTTAACGCCGAGTACATCTACCAGCAGATCTGCTACCCCGACGGTGTCCTGCCCTTCAACATGGACACCTTCCTGGCAAACCCGGCCACCACGCGCGTCGCCACTTTCAATGCCTCGCGCGGTGAAGAACGCTGGTTTTCCAAGGAGGAAATGAGCACGCTGGACGCGCTCGGTCCCATCGTCCGGGCCTCCTCCACGCTGCCGATCCTCATGCCACCCGTCGAAATCGACGGCGACACCTACGTCGATGGCGCGCTCGGCCCCAACGGTGGGCTCCCCTTCGATCAGCCGCTGCGCGAAGGCTACCGCAAGCTCCTCGTCGTCCTCACGCGCCCCCGCGACTACGTCAAGGCCCCCATGCCCGCCAGCGTCGGCGCGCTCCTGCGCACCGCATACCGCCAGTTCCCGTCCGTTTTTGAAGGTGTGGCGCAGCGCCCCGACCGCTACAACGCCGGGCGTAAGTTCCTCTTCGAACTCGAGGAACGAGGCCAGGCCTACGTGTTCGCGCCCGACAACCTGTGGATCAATAACACCGAGTCTCGGCGCGAACGCCTGGAAGCCACCTACCGTGCTGGCCTGGTCCAGGCTGTGCGCGAAATGCCCGCGATCAAGGCGTTCCTGGGGCTGTAGGGGTTTCTGGATTCCCCGTGGCGCGTGCCCCGCGCAGCTTTCCGCGGCATTTCAAGCATTCGATCGAGATAGTGCCCAACCCCTACATCTAGGGGCGCTTATCTGCCAAGGACCCCTAGATGTGGGGGCGCGACACGCCCAAGACCCCTCTCGTTGATGGTGATGCGTAACACGATTCACGTGGTCGGAGGCGGGTTATGCACAGCATGGTGACGACCCTGTCCACAGTGCGCACAGGGTGCAGGGGCCTCTGGAGGACTCTCGTTTTACCTGCTTGGTGAGGCGAAAACCCACGTGTTTGCGCGCATCTGCGAGGGCCTTCGTCAGGGGCGCGTCAAGCATGTGATCAAGGAGTGTGATCCTGAGTGCCCGCTCTGTCCACAGGTATGCGCCCCTCGTCCACAGTCGAGGCGGTGCACACAACATCTAGGGGTCGGTTGCGAGGATGGCCCCAAGGTGTAGTGTTGTGGTGTTCGCGGCGAACGAGCCGCCAGAGAGTCAATTAGGTAAGCAACGTCCGGCCCCAAGCCGCAAGGAGACACGAACATGTCGATCACCGTCTACTCCAAGCCCCGCTGCCCGCAGTGCGACGCGACCTACCGCGCCCTCGACAAGCAGGGCATCTCCTACGAGAAGATCGACGTCACCCAGGACGCAGAATCCCTCGCCTTCATCAAGGGTCTCGGCTACCAGCAGGCCCCCGTCGTCGTAGCCGGCGAGGATCACTGGTCCGGCTTCCGCCCCGACCGCATCAAGGCCATCGCCGCCGCAGCCCTGGCGATGTCGGCCTGAGGCGCGTCGACAAGCCCCGGCCACTCGGCCGGGGCTTTCGCATGTCCGGGTAGGGACGAGGCCGGGGCAACCCCGCGCAAACGCGCAGATACGGGTCGCGCGGTGAGGAATGCGACAAGCCATGTGACCAGGGGAAATGCCTGAACAGTGCGGCTAGCACACCTGCCCCATCCGGGCGCGCTCACGAGGCCTGCTACTGCGTCAATGATCCCACAAGGGGACACGCCCCCACGTCACCGCGCCCAGGCCTCGTCAGTGAGACACTAGAAGCTCACCGTCCCGACAAGTCGGAAGGAACACCATGGGCATCGTCGTCTACTTCTCGTCGGCGACGGGCAACACCCGCCGTTTTGTTGAAAAGCTTGGCCTCCCGGCTGCGCGGATCCCGTTGCGCCCCAAGGATGAGCCGCTGCGCGTGCGCGAGGAGTACGTGCTGATCGTGCCGACCTACGGGGGTGGCAATATTAAGGGCGCGGTTCCTAAGCAGGTCATCAAGTTCCTCAACAATCCCGAGAATCGTGCCCTGTGTAGGGGCGTTATCTCGTCGGGTAATACCAACTTCGGCAAGGCCTACTGCATCGCGGGCGATATCATCGCGGCCAAGCTGGGGGTTCCCCACATGTATAAGTTCGAGCTCCTTGGCACGCCTGAGGATGTCTCCAGAGTTCGCGAAGGACTGGAACAGTTTTGGCAGAAAACTACACCGACACAGGCGTAGAGGAAGCTCTCTCCCCGGAGCTGGACTACCACGCGCTGAACGCACAGCTTAACCTGTACGACGCGGACGGACGCATCCAGTTTGACGCGGATCGTAAGGCCGCTCGCCAGTACTTCCTCCAGCATGTCAACCAGAACACGGTGTTCTTCCATGACCTGGAGGAAAAGCTGAAGTACCTGGTGGATGAGGGCTACTACGAGCAGCACGTCCTGGATCAGTACGACTTCGCGGATATTAAGGCGCTGTATAAGCAGGCCTACGCCCACAAGTTCCGCTTCCCGACGTTCCTGGGCGCGTTCAAGTACTACACGTCGTACACGCTCAAGACCTTCGACGGGAAGCGCTACCTGGAGCGCTTCGAGGATCGCGTCGCCATGGTGTCTCTGTACCTGGCGCGCGGCGACATCGAGCTGGCTCGCAGCTTCGTTGACGAGATCATGACGGGCCGCTTCCAGCCGGCCACCCCGACCTTCCTCAACGCCGGCAAGGCGGCGCGCGGCGAGCTGGTGTCCTGCTTCCTGTTGCGCATCGAGGACAACATGGAGTCGATCGCGCGCGGCATCAACTCTGCGTTGCAGCTGTCCAAGCGCGGCGGCGGCGTCGCCCTGCAGCTGACGAACCTGCGTGAGTCGGGTGCCCCGATTAAGAAGATTCAGAACCAGTCCAGCGGCGTCGTGCCCGTCATGAAGCTGCTCGAGGACTCCTTCTCCTACGCGAACCAGCTGGGCGCGCGTCAGGGCGCGGGTGCCGTGTACCTGCACGCGCACCACCCGGACATCATGCAGTTCCTGGACACCAAGCGCGAGAACGCGGACGAGAAGGTCCGTATCAAGACGCTGTCCCTGGGCGTCGTCATCCCGGACATCACGTTCGAGCTGGCACGCAAGAACGAGGACATGTACCTGTTCAGCCCCTACGACGTGGAGCGCGTGTACGGCGTGCCCTTCTCCGAGATCTCGGTGACGGAGAAGTACCACGAGATGGTGGACGACGGCCGCATCCACAAGCGCAAGATCAACGCGCGTCGTTTCTTCCAGACGATCGCGGAGATCCAGTTCGAGTCCGGTTATCCCTACATTGTCTTCGAGGACACGGTGAACAAGGCGAACCCGATCAAGGGCCGCATCACCATGTCGAACCTGTGCTCGGAGATCCTGCAGGTGTCCGAGGCCTCGACCTACAACGATGACCTGTCGTACTCGCACGTCGGCAAGGACATCTCCTGCAACCTGGGTTCGCTCAACATCGCGAAGACCATGGATTCCCCGGACTTCTCTAAGACGATTGAGATGGCGATCCGCGGCCTGACGGCTGTGTCCGACCTGTCGGACATCGGTTCGGTGCCGTCGATTGCGCGCGGCAACGCGATGAGTCACGCGATCGGTCTGGGCCAGATGAACCTGCACGGGTACCTGGCGCGCGAGCACGTGCACTACGGGTCCGAGGAGGCGCTGGACTTCACGAACATGTACTTCATGACGGTCCTGTTCGAGGCCATCAAGGCCTCGTGCACAATCGCGCGCGAGCGCGGTGAGCGCTTCGAGGGCTTCGAGGACTCCGCGTACGCGTCGGGCGAGTTCTTCCGCAAGTACATTGACGAGGAGTGGGCACCCGCCACGGACAAGTGCCGCGAGCTGCTCGCCGCCTCGTCCATCAAGGTCCCGACCCAGGCGGACTGGGAGGCCCTGGCTGCCGACGTCGCCACGTACGGCATGTACAACCAGAACCTGCAGGCGGTTCCGCCGACGGGTTCTATCTCGTACATTAACAACTCGACGTCGTCGATTCACCCGATCGTGTCCCGCGTGGAGATCCGCAAGGAAGGCAAGATCGGCCGCGTCTACTACCCGGCACCGTACATGACGAACGAGAACCTGGAGTACTACCGGGACGCGTACGAGATCGGCCCGGAGAAGATCATCGACACCTACGCGGTGGCCACCCAGCACGTGGATCAGGGCCTGTCGCTCACGTTGTTCTACCCGGACACGGTGACGACGCGTGACCTGAACAAGTCCTACATTTACGCGTGGAGGAAGGGCATCAAGACTCTGTACTACATGCGCCTGCGCCAGATGGCCCTGGAGGGCACGGCGGTTGAGGGCTGCGTGTCCTGCATGCTGTGATGCTTCGTTGAGTGGCGCGGGGGTCGGGAAACCGGTCCCCGCGCCGTTTTCTGCGCGCGGACGAGGCGGGGGCGGGGCTTCGTGGGCGCGGCAAGCTGGGTGCGCTGTGGGTGTGGGACGAGGCCGGGTAGCGTGCGTGGGACGAGGCCGGG
Source organism: Actinomyces sp. ICM47 (assembly GCF_000278725.1). Classification (GTDB taxonomy): domain Bacteria; phylum Actinomycetota; class Actinomycetes; order Actinomycetales; family Actinomycetaceae; genus Pauljensenia. The sequence continues at coordinate 18,408 of NZ_ALCA01000075.1, forward strand.
GCAGGGCCGCGCGTGAGGGCTGAGCCAGCCCAGGCCTCGCCGCTGAGCATCTGGCGCGTTAGGATCGGTCGAGCATCTGCCGGACAACGATTGTGGAGTGACGCATGAGTGATCCCATCAACCCCTACCCGCAGCAGGCACCTTACGGCCAGGGGGATACAGGCTACGGGCCGGGCTACGGTCCGCAGGGTTTCCCCGGCTACCAGGCTTCGCCTTTCGCGGTGCAGCGCGTCCAGTCGAACGCGTCGACGGTCCGCACCTTGTCCTTCCTGAGTTTTCTGTTCGGCGGCCTCATGCTGTCGGGCGCGATGTGGATCTGGTCCGACAAGCTGATCGAGGAAGCCCGACTCGCGGGCGTGCCGATGCCCCTGATGAACGAACTCGCGAGCGCCCGATCAGCCGCCAAGATGTGCTCGATCATTCATCTTGTAGTCCTCGGCGTTGCCCTGGTGGTCCTCATCGTCATCGTGGCGGTGTGGGGATTCTTGTTGGCGTCGATCTCGAGCTGATGAGCGTTGCGCCACGCGGCTCCCGAGGTCTGTCCCCGGAACAAGAGTAGCAGCGGGGGCGGAGCGATCAGTGATTCCCGGTGGGTATCTGGGTCCACCCACAGTGCCGACAGCGGTCTGCGATACCATGAGCCGTAGATTCATGAGAGACAGTCACTGGGAGTAATGGATGAGCGATCCCGAGAATATCTTTGCGCAGCAGGTGTCCGACGACTACATGGCCCTCGAACGGCAAGGGAAGAGCGACCAGCAGGGTCCCTATAGCCAGCAGGAAGCGTACGGTCAGGCGGGATACGGTCAGCAGGTCGCGTATGGTCAGCAGGGTCCTTACGGTCAGGCGGGATACAGCCAGGCACCTTACGGTCAGCAGGGTCTCTACGGCCAGGCGGGATACGGTCAAGCGGGATACGGCCAGCAGGGGCCCTACGGTCAGGCGGGATACGGCCAGCCCGTGTATGGTCAGCCCCTGTATGCGTCGCCAGCCAACTACGAGTACGAATCAATTCGCTCCAGCGCAATGATCGTCATGTGCATGGCCGGCATCAGCTTCTTCATTGCCCCGATTATTCTGTCTGTTCCCGCCTGGGTATGGGGGCACTCGCTTGTCTCAAAGGCACGGTCGATTGGGGCCCCACAGGACGTTGTGGACCGTGCGCGCGCGGGCTGGCTCGCCGCGATGATCATTTCGATCCTGCAAATTAGCGGCTTCGTCTTGTTCATTGTGATCTTTTGGATGGCCCTTGCGTCGCAATCATGACCTCGTGCGGGCGGG
>NZ_ALCA01000076.1 GCF_000278725.1 Actinomyces sp. ICM47
CCCTCGAACCGTGCTGGATCATTGATCAGCAGGCGCGCCCCTTCGGCCAGGACAGCAGTGTTAGCGGCTCTTCCAGGACACGCCCAGGGCCTGGGCGATACGCGCCACCGTCAAATGGTGGACGACCAGCCCAGTGAGTGCCCAGCGCACCGCCGCCCGTGAGAGCTTGGCGCGCGGATCGACCGCTTGGCTCATATCCTGACGCCACACGTGAGCGCACTCCTGGCACCGGTAGCGGCGCACGCTCACATGCAAAATCGTGGGACGCCACCCGTAAGGCTCGTGCGCCAAGCGCCTGACTACCGTGTCACGCGCCTCGCCCTGGCACCCGCAGCAGCGACACCACCGATCCTCACCAACAATGCGGCAAGCCAACACTGCATGGTCTGGCTCAATGCGCTGGCCGGTCACTTCCAGACCCAGGTCATCCAGGCGCGTGAACGCGCTCAGGTCAGGGCGATCAAAGGTAGTATTAGACATGTCGAGGTCTTTCAGATGGACAGTGTCGGAATCTCCATCATCGGAAGACCTCGACCCCTACCAGGCCACGACACGCCCAACCCCGCCAACAACACCTACACCCTCAATTATGAAGAGCCGGATACGCGCAGGGCCGGAAGCTTTCGCTTCCGGCCCCAACCGTTTTGTGGGCCCTACCGGGCTCGAACCGATGACCTTCTGGGTGTAAACCAGACGCTCTAACCAACTGAGCTAAAGGCCCCACGCACGCGCCAATCTACCAGATCGAGCGCGAACGGTCACTTTCTGACCCGAGCGAAAGGAACACCCAAGAACGCTCCCCCGCCCAGGCCTCGTCGATAAACCTAGCGACGCGAACGAGGACGCGCGGTCACGCGCACGCCCGCCCACTCCTCGCCCAGCGCCGTCGACGTCGTCGCGTGCAGGCCCGCGATCTTTGCGGCCTCCTCAACGTCGCCCACGCGCACCGAATTAGGACGCCCCGGCTTAGGAATCAGAACCCAAATCAGGCCGCCGTCATCCAGGTTCGACATGGCGTCCACCAGGACGTCGGCCAGGTCCTCCTCCTCAGCATCATCCGAGCGCCACCACACGATCGCGCCGTCTACGACATCGCCATAATCGACGTCAACCAGCGGATGACCGGTCTCCTGTTCAATCGACTCGCGCACCTTCTGATCGACGTCATCATCGACGTAGAACTCCTGCACGATCGCATCGGACGCAAAACCCAGGCTCACTGCCATCACGCAGCACCGCCTCTCGACGAGCTGCTGCTCTGTGTCATATCAACGTTCACTCCTTCATCCTAGGGCATGAAACCGGGTCGAATGCAAGGGATAACACCAGGCGAAACACCCATGATGGACAACACCACTCTGACCAGCAGGTTTACGCATAGCGCCAGCGCCCAACATCGGTGAAAGGCACCTCATACACACGCGGGTCATCAAACGCTAGAAAAGCCACACCATTAGTGGGACAATGGTCCCGATATGTGCGGTGTCGATCGAAGACACCGCCCACGAACGCTGCACGTCGCAGCTCCGAGTCAAGCGAGAAGGTACACCGTGAGCCAACTCCACGAGTCACGCCCCGTCGTCGTCAACGGGCTGATCCCCCAGGTCCCCGACAACGACCCCCAGGAGACCGCCGAATGGGTCGAGTCCCTATCCGGGCTCATCAACGAAAAGGGCGGCCCACGCGCGCGCTACATCCTGCTGCACATGCTGGACGAAGCGCGCCGAAACGGCGTTCAGCTCCCCCAGGAATACACGACCCCCTACGTCAACACCATCCCCGTTGACCAGGAACCGTACTTCCCCGGCGACGAAGCCATGGAGCGCGAATACCGCCGCTGGATCCGCTGGAACGCCGCCGTCCAGGTGACGCGCGCCCAGCGCCCCGGCGTCAAAGTCGGCGGACACATCTCCTCCTACGCCTCCGTCGCCACCCTCTACGAGGTCGGCCTCAACCACTTCTTCCGCGGCAAGGACCACCCCGGCGGCGGCGACCACGTCTTCTTCCAGGGCCACGCCTCCCCCGGTCCCTACGCGCGCGCCTTCCTGGAAGGCCGTCTCTCCGAAGAGGAGATGGACGGATTCCGCCAGCAGGTTTCAACCAAGCATGGCCTGCCCTCCTACCCGCACCCGCGCCAGCTCGACCACTTCTGGGAGTTCCCCACGGTCTCACTCGGCCTGGGTCCCGCCGAAGCCATCTACCAGGCGTGGTTCGACCGCTACCTGCACATGAACGGGATCAAAGACACGTCCCAGCAGCACACCTGGGCCTTCATCGGCGACGGTGAAATGGACGAACCCGAGTCCCGCGGCATGCTCCAGCTGGCGGCCCAGCAGCGCCTGGACAACCTGACCTTCGTCATCAACTGCAACCTGCAGCGTCTCGACGGCCCGGTTCGCGGCAACGGCAAGATCATCCAGGAGCTGGAAGCCTTCTTCAAGGGTGCCGGCTGGAACGTCATCAAGGTCATCTGGGGCCGCGGCTGGGACCAGCTGCTCGCCGCCGACAAGGACGACGCCCTCGTCCACGTCATGAACGAGACCCTGGACGGCGACTACCAGACCTTCCGCGCGAACGACGGCGCCTACGTGCGCGAACACTTCTTCGGCCGTGACCCGCGCACCAAGGAAATGGTCAAGAACTGGACAGACGACCAGCTCTGGGAACTCAAGCGCGGCGGCCACGACTACCGCAAGGTCTACGCGGCCTACAAGGCAGCCATGGAGCACACCGGCCAGCCAACCGTCGTCCTCGCCCACACCATTAAGGGCTACGCGCTGGGCACGCACTTCGCGGGACGTAACTCGACGCACCAGATGAAGAAGCTGACGCTCGAGGACGCCAAGCAGCTGCGCGACCGCCTGCAGATCCCGATCACGGACGAAGAACTCGAACGCGATCCCTACATGCCTCCGTACTACATGCCGCCCGCCGATCACCCGGCCCTGCAGTACATGAAGGAGCGCCGCGAGATCCTCGGCGGCTGGGTGCCCGAGCGCCGCGCCGACCGCCAGCCCAAGCTCCCCGAGCTGCCCGCCCGCCCCTTCGAAGCGTTGTCCAAGGGTTCCGGCAAGCTCGAGGTCGCCACGACCATGGCACTCGTGCGTCTGATCAAGGACCTCATGAAGGACAAGCAGGTCGGCAAGTACTTCGTGCCGATCATCCCCGACGAGGCCCGCACCTTCGGTCTGGACGCGATCTTCCCCTCGGCGAAGATCTTCAACACGACCGGCCAGTCCTACACGCCCGTCGACGCGGACATGATGCTGTCCTACCGTGAGTCTGAGCAGGGCCGCATCCTGCACACGGGTATCACCGAGGCCGGCTCCGCTGCCGCCTTCCAGGTCGTCGGCACGGCGTATGCCACGCACGACCTGCCGATGGTGCCGATCTACATCTTCTACTCGATGTTTGGCTTCCAGCGCACGGGCGACCAGTTCTGGGCCGCCGGCGACCAGCTCACCAAGGGCTTCGTCATAGGCGCGACGGCCGGCCGCACGACGCTCGCGGGCGAGGGCCTGCAGCACATGGACGGCCACTCTCAGGTTTTGGCCGCGACCAACCACGCGTTCGTGTCCTACGACCCGGCCTACGCCTACGAGATCCGCCACATCATGGCGGACGGCCTGCAGCGCATGTACGGTAACGCGGGCGACCGCGACCCGAACGTCATGTACTACATCACCGTGTATAACGAGCCGATCCACCAGCCGGCTGAGCCGGAGAACGTGGACGTCGAGGGCATCGTCAAGGGCATCTACAACCTCGATGAGCACCAGAACTTCGGCGGCCCCAAGGCTCAGCTGCTCGCCTCCGGCGTCGGCGTACCGTGGGCACGCGAGGCACGCGAGCTCCTGGCTCGCGACTGGGGCGTGGATGCCGCCGTGTGGTCCGTGACCTCGTGGAACGAGCTGCGCCGCGACGGCCTGGATGCTGAGGAGCACAACTACCTGCACCCGACCGAGCCGCGCCGCACCCCCTACGTGTCGGCCAAGCTCGCGGGTCGCGAGGGTCCGTTCGTGGCCTCCTCCGACTTCGACCGCATGCTGCCCGACCAGATCCGCCAGTGGGTCCCGGGCGACTACCACGTGCTCGGTGCGGATGGCTTCGGCTTCTCCGACACCCGCCGCGCCGCTCGCCGCTGGTACCACATCGATGCCGAGTCGATGGTCGTGCGCACGCTGGCCGCCCTCGCCGACAAGGGCCAGGTTGACCCGTCGGTCGTCCAGCAGGCGATCGACAAGTACGAGCTCTTCAACTGCGCGATCCAGGGCAACGACCACGCTGGCGAAGAGTGAGCGTCGCTAGGCCCGCGTTCTTCCCTCGCGGTGCCCAGCGATCATGAGAACGAGGCCGGGGTTCCCCACGCGGGTTCCCCGGCCTCGTCAGCTCTCCCTCACATCGTTGATTTACTCAATCCGCACCACGAAACCAGACCGCCCATCGTCACGTTCGCCCCACCTGCAACAAGTTTTCTCCGGTTGTCATTCCCGCCTGTTGTAACAAGTACACTGTGCGCATGAACACAGCGATGGCAGCTTTAAATATCACGACCAACATCGTGACATCGATTGTTACAGTACCGGGATTTGGCTTCACTGCCGACTCAATTGAGGGTGGGCACGACCTCTACCAACAGGCCCGCAGCCTTTCGGCTGAAATACCTAGTACTTGCGATGCACAGACGTGTCACCACCTGACAAACTCGATGAGCGCTGAACTGGACGCAATCGAGGGACAGCTCGTTGAGTCGGGCTACGACAGGTCCCACATCGATAGCTTCATCGATCATCTCGAGGAATCAGTGAAGCAAACCATCACGCTCCTTGCCGACGACGAGAACGCCCTACGTGAAGCAATACTCAAGCCCGAGGTATTCCGGTACTACGTTCTCGTACAATCAGCCTCAGCACGCCAGAACTACACCCCCAGCGAACTCCAATACCTCGACACACTCCTGGGTAGCGTCGCGCAGGAGTACCTGACGCTCGCACCAGCGTCACCGGATTTCAAGCACACAGCACTCGAGCGCACAATCACCGCACTGACACAGATCTCCCAC
>NZ_ALCA01000077.1 GCF_000278725.1 Actinomyces sp. ICM47
GAACTGAACAACTGCCCCAGAGCCACCCTCGGCTACCGCACCCCCACAGAAGCATTCAACCAACTCATTGCTACCACCCATTGACACCACCGGGATCAATTGATGTTAGTGCAAGTGCGCGCGAGGAAGCGAGCGCGGAGTTATCGCAACCGATGACGAGTACGTCGCGCCCGGGGACCAAGCCATCTTTCAGGAGTGCGAGGATCGCGCCGTGCGCACACTGGTCGTTGTAACAGACCAGGGCATCCACTCCGGCGGGCAGGCCCGCACGAACGGCCAGGAATCCTGCGTCCACGTCGTCTCCGCCGGGCAACGTCACGTAATCGAGTTCTACGGAGCGACAAGCGTCGATAAAGGCAGTCTGTCTAGCGCGCGCTGTGGGTCCTGGTGGACCTTCAATGAATGCGAGACGTCGCCGTCCCCGTCCTCGCAGGAGCGTCATCGCCTCGTGCATTCCTGATTCGTGTGCGCTTGTGATCAGGTCGATGTCGTCACGAGGGGCTTGCTGGTCGATTAGGACGGTCGGAACTGTCGAATATCGCTGCGAGACGAGCGAGGAATCAGCGGCTATGACGGATTGCGTGCGCACCTGTAGGAGGGATTCCCATGCGCGATCAACGTCGCGCGGGTCATCGACTGATTCAACGACGACCCTAAAGTCCTTCCGCTGCGCCTCGCGGAGGATACCCGAGTGGTAGCGCACGTGCAGCTCCCGACCCAAGGAGCAGATCAGGCCGAGAATGTGGGGACGTGCGGAGGAGAGGAGGGATGCCGCGACGTTCGCGCGGTACCCCAGTTCCTCTGCTACCTTCTCGATTCGCTCGCGGGTCGCAGAGGCCACGCGGGGGGATCCCTGGAGGGCGCGCGACACCGTCGCGATCGAGGTCCCAGATGCGGTCGCGATATCGTCAAGGGTGACCCGACGACCGGGGTACACGTCGTGACCTTGTGCTGGCGTGTGGTTGTGGCCGCGTTTGATCGCTGGTGTCGGCTCCTCGGAGATCATTTTTCCAGTCTATAGCCCCTCACGTGGCCTTTCACACGTGTGCCTCAGCTACGTGCGACAAACATGGCGCGTAAAATTGAACTGGAACACATCCTTTAATGACCGTCCTGTGAGGCGGGGAAGGAGCAAGCAGTGGGTTCACTGCACGCTGATCGCGCGTCGCGCGGCAAAGAAGTATTGGGAGCAGACGACGTTGCCCGCTCTCTGACACGAATCGCTTACGAGATCATTGAACGCAACGGCGGTAGCGACAACCTCGTCATCGCCGGCATTCCGACGCGCGGCGCCACCCTTGCGCGCAGGCTTGTCGACAGGATTCGCGAGGTGTCTGACACCTACGCGAACCTGGCGATCATCGACACCACGATGTTCCGCGACGACCTGGCTAGCCAGCCGCTACGCGCACCTAAGGAAACCCTCATTCCGGCTACGGGCCTCGACGGTAAGACCGTCGTCCTGGTGGATGACGTCCTCTATACGGGCCGCACCATTAAGGCCGCGCTCGATGCACTCACCCGAATCGGTCGTCCTGCGGCCGTTCAGCTCGCCGTCCTTATCGACCGTGGGCACCGTGAGCTGCCGATCCGACCGGACTACGTCGGTAAGAACTTACCGACCTCGCGGGATGAAACTGTCACCATCCTGCTCGACGAAACCGATGGACGCGACGGCGTCCTGCTAGGGAAGGGCCTGTAAGCGATGAGCCTCAGCCATCTCATTTCCATCCGCGACTTAACTCGAGAGGAGGCGATCCTGCTCCTCGATACAGCGGAGCAGATGGCGGCCACGCAACACCACAGCGTCAAGAAGCTACCGACTCTCCAGGGCAAGACGGTTGTGAACCTCTTCTTCGAGGACTCGACTCGCACGCGCATTTCCTTCGAGACCGCGGCCAAGCGCCTGAGCGCGGACGTCATCAACTTCCAGTCGCGCGGCTCCTCAGTCTCTAAGGGTGAATCCCTCAAGGACACTGCCCTGACGTTGCAGGCTATGGGGGCTGACGCGGTCATTGTGCGTCACTCGTCCTCGGGTGCGGCTCACCGCCTGGCTCACGCCGGGTGGATGAACCTGCCGGTCCTCAACGCGGGTGACGGCACCCACCAGCATCCGACTCAGGCGCTCCTGGATGCCATGACGCTGCGCCGCCATTTCGGCGCCTCCGACCATGCGGGCCGCATCCCCGAACCCGGCACCGGCCTCGACGGTGCCCACGTCGTCATTGTCGGCGACGTTCTCCACTCGCGCGTCGCCCGTTCCAACGTCGATCTGCTCACCCTGCTAGGCGCGCGTGTCACTCTCGTCGCGCCCCCGACGCTGCTGCCCCTGGGCGTCGAGACCTGGAACTGCGAGACCTCGTACAACTTTGACGAGGCCTTGGCGACCCAGCCTGACGCGGTCATGATGCTGCGTGTCCAGCGCGAGCGTATGTCCAGCGCCGGAGGTGGATTCTTCCCCTCCCCGGGTGCGTACCACTCCGAATATGGCCTCACACCGGAGCGCTTCACGAAGCTGCGTCCCGACGCGGTCGTCATGCACCCGGGTCCCATGAACCGCGGCCTCGAGATTTGTGCCGAGGCTGCCGACTCTTCTCAATCTGTCATCGTCGAACAGGTCAGCAATGGCGTGTGCATCCGCATGGCAGCCCTCTATCTGCTTCTCGCATCGGAAGGACACCACAATGACTAAGCAGACCCGTGACATTCTCATCAAGGGGGCGTCCCTGCTGGGTGGGCAGCCCACCGACATTGCGTTGTCCGGCGGCGTGATTGTTGCCATCGGGGTGGGCGCAGCCGATTCGGTGCGCGACCCGCGCGTCATCGATGCCGAGGGCCTGGTCGCCTTGCCCGGTCTTGTGGATATTCACACGCACCTGCGCCAGCCCGGCGGCGAGGATGCCGAAACCGTCTTCACTGGCACCCGTGCGGCCGCCGTGGGAGGTTACACCGCCGTGCATGCGATGGCCAATACGACGCCCACGCAGGACACGGCTGCCATCGTCGATCAGGTGCTGGATCTGGGCGAGGCAGCCGACTGGGTCGAGGTGCGTCCCGTCGGTGCCGTCACAAAGGGACTGGAAGGCAAGCATCTTGCGGCGCTGGGTTCGATGGCACGCTCGCGTTCTAAGGTGCGCGTCTTCTCCGACGACGGCAAGTGCGTCTCCGATCCCGTCCTCATGCGTCGCGCCCTCGAATACGTCAAGGGCTTCGACGGCGTGATTGCCCAGCACAGCCAGGACCCCGCTCTGACCGAGGGCGCGCAGATGAACGAATCGGCTCTATCCGGCGAGCTTGGTTTGGCCGGCTGGCCGGCGGTCGCCGAGGAAGCAATCATCGCCCGCGACATTCTGCTAGCCAAGCACGTTGGGTCGCGTCTGCACGTGTGCCACCTCTCTACCGCTGGCTCGGTCGACATTGTGCGCTGGGGGAAGGCCCAGGGGGTAAACATTACCGCCGAGGTGACCCCGCACCACCTGCTGCTCACCGAGCAGCTGGCCGCCACCTACGATCCGCTCTACAAGGTGAACCCCCCGCTGCGCCGCGCGGAGGACGTCGAGGCGGTGCGTGAGGGCCTCGCGGATGGCACGATCGACGTCGTTGGTACGGACCATGCGCCGCATCCCCTCGAGATGAAGGACTGCGAGTGGCAGGCCGGAGCGTTTGGCATGACGGGTCTGGAGACGGCCCTGCCGATCATCATTGAGACAATGGTGAACACCGGTCGCATGAACTGGGAGGACGTCGCGCGCGTCCTGTCGACGGCCCCTGCCCGCATCGGCCGCGTTGAGACGCAGGGCCAGGGCATCGTCGTCGGTGCCCCCGCCCACATCACGCTCGTGGATGCTTCCGCGCGCGTCACGATTGACCCGGCCAAGCAGTGGACCCGCTCCACGAACTGCCCGTTCCGTGGCATGGAGCTACCCGGCCAGGTGCGCTTCACGATCTATGGCGGCGTCCCGACGGTCGCCGACGCTACCCCGATCGCCAAGGAGGATCGATGACTACGACCGATATCGCCCTGCTCGTCCTGGAGGACGGCACCGTTTTCAAGGGACGTGCCTGGGGTGCGCGAGGTCGCACGCTCGGTGAGATCGTGTTTTCGACGGGCATGACTGGCTATCAGGAGACCCTGACCGATCCGTCGTACCACCGCCAGATCGTCGTCATGACGGCCCCGCACATCGGGAACACGGGCGTCAACGATGAGGATCCGGAGTCCTCCCGCATCTGGGTGGCCGGCTTCGTCGTGCGTGACGCCGCTCGCCGCGCCTCGAACTGGCGTGCTCGCCGCGAACTGGAAGACGAACTGGTCGCTCAGGAGATCGTCGGCATCGCTGACGTGGATACCCGCGCGATCACCCGTCACATCCGCGAGCGCGGTGCTATGCGCGCCGGAATCTTCTCGGGTGACGCGCTGCCCGTGGGTGCGCAGTACCTGGGGGACGAGGCCGTGGCATCCCTCGTGCGCATCGTGTCGGAGTCGCCCGTCATGAGCGGGCAGGCGCTGGCCGCCGAGGTATCGACGGATGAGACTTACGTGGTTGAGCCGCTGGGGGAGTGGGAAGGCAAGGAGCCTCGTTGCCGCGTCGTGGCTGTTGATCTCGGTATCAAGTCGCGCACGCCATTCCACCTGGCTGCGCGTGGAGCGCGCGTCTACGTGGTGCCCTCCACCGTTTCCTTTGCGGACATCGAGGCGCTCAAGCCGGACGGCGTCTTCTTCTCCAACGGCCCTGGTGACCCGTCGACGGCTGATCGAGAGATTGGTGTGCTGCGCGCCGTCCTGGACGCAGGTATCCCGTACTTCGGCATTTGCTTCGGTCACCAGCTCTTCGGCCGTGCCCTCGGCTATGGCACCTACAAGCTGGACTACGGTCACCGTGGCATCAACCAGCCGGTGAAGGACGTGGCGACGGGCCGCGTGGAGATCACCGCCCACAACCATGGCTTCGCGGTTGACGCCCCGGTGGGGGAGCCCTCGGTTGCTCCCTTCGATTCGGGCCGATACGGACGCGTCGAGGTGTCGCACATCGGTCTGAACGACGGCGTCGTCGAGGGCCTGCGCGCCCTGGACATCCCAGCCTTCTCCGTCCAGTACCACCCTGAGGCAGCAGCGGGCCCGCATGACGGCGAGCTGCTCTTCGACCGCTTCATTTCCCTGATGACCGCAGCTAAGGAGACCCACTGATGCCCCGCAGGAACGATCTGTCGTCCGTCCTCGTCATCGGATCGGGCCCCATTGTCATCGGCCAGGCGTGCGAGTTCGACTACTCGGGAACGCAGGCATGCCGCGTCCTGAAGGAGGAGGGCCTGCGCGTCATCCTCGTCAACTCCAACCCGGCCACCATCATGACCGACCCGGGCATCGCAGACGCCACCTACGTCGAGCCGATCACCCCGGAGGTCGTCGCCTCAATCATCGAGAAGGAGCGTCCCGATGCCCTCCTCCCCACATTGGGCGGCCAGACGGCCCTCAACACGGCCGTGGCTCTGGCGGAGATGGGCGTGCTCGAGCGATTTAACGTTGAGCTGATTGGGGCCTCGATTGACGCGATCCGAGCGGGTGAGGACCGTGAAGAATTTAAGGAGATCGTCGAACGCTCGGGTGCCGAGGTCGCCCGCTCCTTCATCGCTCACACGATGGAAGAGTGCCACGCCGCTGCCGCCGAGCTCGGCTACCCCCTCGTTGTTCGTCCCTCCTTCACGATGGGCGGCCTCGGATCCGGATTCGCGTACACGCCCGAGGACCTTGAGCGCATCGCCGGCCAGGGCCTGGCCGCCTCCATCACGACCGAGGTACTCCTGGAGGAGTCGATCCTCGGCTGGAAGGAATACGAACTTGAGCTCATGCGCGACAAGGCGGACAACGTCGTCGTCGTGTGTTCAATCGAGAACGTCGACCCGGTCGGCGTGCACACGGGTGACTCGATCACGGTTGCCCCGGCTCTGACCCTCACCGACCGAGAAATGCAGCGCCTGCGCGACATCGGCATCGCCGTCATCCGCGCCGTCGGAGTGGACACCGGCGGCTGTAACATCCAGTTCGCGATCCACCCCGAAACGGGCCGCATCATCGTCATCGAGATGAACCCGCGAGTGTCGCGCTCCTCCGCCCTGGCCTCGAAGGCTACGGGCTTCCCGATCGCCAAGATCGCCGCTCGGTTGGCCACCGGATACACGCTCGACGAGATCCCGAACGACATCACGGGCTCGACTCCGGCCTCGTTCGAGCCGACGCTCGACTACGTGGTTGTGAAAGTCCCGCGTTTCACTTTCGAGAAGTTCCCGGCCGCCGACCCGACGCTCACCACGTCGATGAAGGCCGTCGGCGAGGCCATGGCGATCGGTCGTTCCTTCACGGAAGCTCTCCAGAAGGCTCTGCGTTCGATCGATAAGGGCGGGGTACAGTTCCACTGGGATGGTGATGCGCCCACCCCCGAGGAGACGCGCGCGCTCATCGAGGCCGCATCGGTTGGCACAGAGGGGCGTCTCGTCCAGGTCCAGCAGGCGATCCGCGGAGGCGCGACCCTCGAGGAACTTTTCGCCTCGACGAAGATCGACCCCTGGTTCCTCGACCAGATGTTCCTCCTCGACGAGGTCGCGACCCGCATCTGCGAGGCCGAGGCCTTGACGGGCGACGTCCTGGCCGAGGCGAAGCGCCACGGTTTCTCTGATCGCCAGATCGCAGCCATGCGTGGCCTGTCCGAAGACACGGTGCGCGAAGTGCGCGGAGCCTTCGGTATCCACCCCGTCTACAAAACGGTTGACACCTGCGCCGCCGAGTTCGCCGCCCGCACGCCATACCATTACTCGACCTACGACCAAGAGAACGAGGTGCGCCCGCGCGAGCGCGAGGCCGTCATCATCCTGGGTGCCGGCCCCAACCGCATCGGCCAGGGCATCGAGTTCGACTACTCGTGCGTGCACGCCGCCATGTCGCTGCGCGAGCACTACGAGACCATCATGGTCAACTGCAACCCCGAAACGGTGTCGACCGACTACGACATCTCCGACCGCCTCTACTTCGAGCCCCTCACGCTCGAGGACGTCCTGGAGATTTACCGCGCCGAGTGCGCGGCCGGCCCCGTCAAGGGCATGATCGTCCAGCTCGGTGGTCAGACTCCGCTCTCGCTGGCAGCCGACCTTGAGCGCGCCGGCGTGCCGATCCTGGGCACGAGTCCGCGGGCCATCGACCTGGCGGAAGACCGCGAGGAATTCGGCAAGGTTCTCGAGGCGGCCCACTGTCCGGCACCCGCGCACGACACGGCGCACACTCCCGAACAGGTCATTGCTGTCGCCGAGAAGGTTGGATACCCGGTCCTCGTTCGTCCGTCCTTCGTGCTGGGCGGGCGCGGCATGGCGATCATCAATGACGAGCCGGCGCTGCGTGATTACCTGGCCAGCCACGACTCCGAGCTGCTGTTCTCGCGCGGCCCGCTGCTCATCGACCGCTTCCTCGATGCGGCCATCGAGATCGACGTCGATGCCCTGTACGACGGCACGGAACTCTTCATGGGCGCGATCATGGAACACATCGAAGAGGCTGGCATCCACTCGGGTGACTCCTCCTGCGTGCTGCCTCCCATGACGCTGTCCGCGCGCGAGCTGGAGCGTATTACCGCCTCTACCGAGGCGATCGCGCGGGGCGTCGGCGTGCGCGGCCTCATCAACATCCAGTTCGCGCTGCTCTCCGACACCCTCTACGTCATCGAGGCAAACCCCCGCGCCTCCCGCACCGTGCCCTTCGCCTCCAAGGCGACCGGCGTGCAGCTCGCCAAAGCAGCCGCCCTCATCCAGGTCGGTGCTTCCATCGCGTCGCTGCGCGAGCAGGGCATGCTGCCCGCCACGGACGCCCGCGAAATCCCCGAGGGTGGGTCTATTGCCGTCAAGGCAGCCGTTCTGCCCTTCAGTCGTTTCCGCACGGATAAGGGCGAGATCGTCGATACGATGCTCGGCCCCGAGATGCGTTCCACCGGTGAAGTTATGGGTATCGACTACGACTTCCCGACGGCCTTCGCCAAGTCTCAGCTGGGTGCGTCCACGGATATGCCCACGTCGGGCACGGTGTTCATCTCGATCGCCGACACCGATAAACGAGCGATCGTCCTGCCCGCCGCCCGTATGGCAGAAATGGGATTCACGATCCTGGCGACCTCCGGTACCGCTTCTGTGCTGCGTCGCAACGGCATCCCGGCGCGCTCGGTGCGCAAATCCTCGGAGGGACGCGGCGTGGATGGAGAACCCACGGTCGTGGACCTTATCAACGAGGGCCTCATCGACATGGTCGTCAACACCCCGCAGCGGTCCGCCCCGCGTAACGACGGCTACCAGATCCGCGCAGCCGCGGCCTCGCAGGACCGCCCGGCCGTCACGACGCTGCAAGCTTTCAACGCGATGGTGCAGGCCATCGAGGTCCGTATGCGCGGCTCCTATGCCGTGCGCTCCCTGCAGGAGTGGGACGCCATCCGAACGGAGGAGACACGATGAACCCGCTGTCCGCCACTACGCCCGTATCCCTCGGCTTCGGCGACCGCCTCTACGCGGCCATGCGCGAGCACGGCCCCGTGTGCGTGGGTATCGATCCACACGCCTCGCTTCTTGCCCAGTGGGGGCTTGACGACGACGCGAACGGTGTGCGAGAGTTTTCTCTTCGCGTCGTCGAGGCCCTGGGTGGTCGCGCCGCAGCTTTCAAGCCACAGGCCGCCTTCTTTGAACGGCACGGCTCACGCGGCGTCGCGGTCCTCGAAGAGGTTATCGCTGCCTGCCGTGAGGTGGGCACCCTGTGTATCGTGGACGCCAAGCGAGGCGATATTGGTTCGACGATGGCAGGCTACGCTGAAGCCTTTTTGTCGGACCAATCTCCGCTTGCAGGCGATGCCGTTACGCTATCTCCCTACCTGGGCGTCGGTTCTCTGACGCCCGCTCTCGAGTTGGCCAAAGCTACCGGCAGGGGAGTGTTTGTTCTCGCGCTCACCTCCAACCCTGAGGGAGCGTCCGTCCAGCACGCGCGTCGGGAGGATGGAAGCAGCGTCGCAGGTCAGGTCGTGTCTCAACTGGCGGACTTTAATAGCTCCTGTGATCAATTCCATCTTGGCCCTGCAGGCATCGTCATCGGAGCGACCGTTGGTGATGCTGTGCAGCGTCTCGGCATCGATTTGCCTGCACTCAAAGGCGCGTTTTTGGCTCCAGGAGTGGGCGCACAGGGTGCTGGTCCAGCGCAGGTCAGGCAGGTTTTCGCAGGCGCTGAGGACGCTGTGTTGGCCTCGTCTTCTCGTGCAATTCTGGGCGCGGGTCCGAGTGTGGCAGGACTGCGCAACGCCTACCTTGCGACGGTCGAATCACTGCAATAGTCTGTCGAGTTAATCAGAAGTCGGCGTTTTGGGATGGCGCATGTGCTTTGAAAGGTGACATAGTTTATTTACCGAAGATCCCAACGGAGGAGATGATCAGAATGGCACTACCTGATCTCACGCCGGAACAGAGGGCACAGGCCCTTGAGAAGGCAACTCAGGCACGGCGCCGTCGCGCCGAGGTTAAGAACGCGCTCAAGGCGCGCTCGATGAACCTGTCTGAGGTTTTGGAACTCGCTGATTCAGACGAGGCCGTGGCGAAGATGAAAGTCTTTTCGCTACTGGAGTCGCTGCCGCGCGTCGGCACGAACACGGCCGCCGTCCTGATGGACGAGTACAAGATTGCCCAAAGTAGGCGAGTACGAGGCCTCGGCCCCGTACAGCGCAAGGCTTTGGTCGAGCGTTTCGGCTGATACGGGTACACATGGCACAATTGAGCCATGACACAGGCTCAATTGACAGTTCTTGCTGGCCCGACCGCCGTTGGAAAGGGAACCGTTGTCGCCGCTCTCTTGAAGCGCTATCCGCACCTGAGGGTGTCGGTTTCGGCGACGACTCGCAATCCTCGGCCTGGTGAACTGGACGGCGTCCACTACTACTTCGTTTCCCCTAGCGAATTCGATTCCATGATCGAAAGGGGAGAGATGTTGGAGTGGGCGCTTGTTCATGGGAAAAACAAGTACGGTACCCCTCGCGGTCCCGTTGATACGGCTCTGGCAGCCGGAGAACCGGTGTTACTCGAGATCGACCTCGCGGGTGCACGCCAGGTTCGAGCTAATCGCCCCGACGCCCAGTTTATTTTCCTGGCCCCGCCCTCCTGGGAGGAGCTGGAGCGCCGCCTCGTCGGTCGCGGTACCGAGGGGCCGGAAGAGCGTGAACGTCGACTCGCCACCGCCCGCGTTGAGGTGGAAGCGGCCTCCGAGTTCGATCACGTTGTGATCAACGACGATGTCGACCGTGCGGTGAGTGAGCTGGCCGGGCTCATTGGCCTGGAGTAATATCTACCTGAATCTGCCACTGAGAGGAAGACACGTATGTCCGGAATTGTTGCCCAGCCCGTGGGTATCACGTCCCCGCCCATTGATGATCTGCTGGAGCACGTCGATTCCAAGTACGCACTGGTTATTTTTGCCGCGAAGCGTGCTCGCCAGATTAACTCCTACAACCTGCAGCTTCAGCAGAACATGATTCAGTTCGTGGGTCCCGTTGTCGACGTCCAGCCCGACGAGAAGCCGCTGGCCGTGTCTCTGCGCGAGATCAACGAGGGCCTGCTCTCTCTCGAAGCAAACCCCGAGGCCTGACATGGCAACGATCGTCGTCGGGGTGACCGGCGGCGTCGCAGCCTTCAAAGCACCAATCGTGGTCCGCGAGTGTCAACGCGCGGGCCACGACGTGTATGTGGCAGCGACGCGCGCCTCCTTGGAGTTCGTGGGTCGTTCAACTTGGGAGGGGATCACGTCTCGCCCCGTCGCTGTCGAAATTGCGGGGGAAGGACGTGCCGAGCACGTGGAGCTTGCCCGTGTGGCCGACCTGATCATCATCGTTCCAGCGACAGCGAACACCCTCGCCCGGTTGGCCAGCGGCTTTGCCGACGATATGGTGTCGCTGACGGTGCTCGCCTCGGACGCGCCGGTCGTCGTAGCACCCGCGATGCATTCGAACATGTGGCTAGCCCCCGCCACCCAAGCGAACGTGGCGACGCTGCGCGGTCGCGGTGTCCACGTCATCGATCCCGCCTCCGGTGCCCTCGGGTCCGGGGACAGCGGTATCGGTCGCCTCCCCGAACCCGAGGAGATTGCACGCCGAGCCCTGGAGGTGCTCGCACGAGCAGAAAAGGCTGACTCCGCTCCCATCCTAGATGGGCGGACCGTCGTGGTGACCGCAGGCGGTACCCGCGAACCCATCGATCCGGTGCGTTTCCTCGGCAACAAGTCGTCGGGCCGTCAGGGCCTGGCCATCGCCGCAGCCGCTGCACGCTCAGGAGCCACTGTCCGCCTCATCGCCGCTAACATCGACGATTCCGTCATGACGCTTCTTCCGCCCTCGGTCGAGGTCACGCGGGTGGGCAGCGCGCTCGACATGCGCGAAGCTACGATGGCTCAGGTGGTCGGTGCTGACGCCCTGGTTATGACCGCCGCTGTTGCAGATTTCCGCCCACAGTCCGCCCAGGCCTCGAAAATGAAGAAGGACCCGGCGAGGAGCGACGCGCCGGTTCTGCATCTCGTGCGCAACCCCGACATCCTCTTCGAGGTCGGACACAGTAACATTCGTCCGCCCCTCGTCATCGGCTTCGCGGCGGAGACAGGCACGGATGAGGAGATCCTGGCCTACGGCGCTGACAAGGCCGCGCGCAAGGGGGTCGACTTCATCTGCCTGAATCGCGTGGGTGCGACCGTCGGCTTCGGCGACGTCCCCAACGACATTCGTTTGCTGGATGCGAGCGGGCGCGTCGTGGGGCGTTACACCGGCTCAAAGGATGAGGTTGCGGCAGGTCTTGCCGATCAGATTGCCGCTTTCCTTGATAGCCTTGAGCGGTGAGTCAACAGCTTTTCTCTTCCGAGTCCGTCACCGAAGGTCACCCCGACAAGGTCTGTGACCGTATCTCCGATGCGATCCTCGACGCCCTGCTTGATGCGGATCCCCACTCGCGCGTTGCTGTCGAGACGATGGCCGCAACCGGTCTCATCCATGTCGCCGGCGAGGTGACCACCGAGGCGTACGTCGAGATCCCCGAGATCGTGCGCCGCGAGATCCTTTCGATCGGATACGACTCCTCGCGCGTCGGCTTTGACGGCGCGTCCTGCGGCGTGTCCATCTCTCTTGACGGGCAGAGTCCCGATATTGCGGGCGGCGTTGACGAGGCGCTCGAGGTGCGTGGCACCGACGGCGGCGATCCTCGCGACCGCCTCGGTGCGGGCGACCAGGGCATCATGTTTGGCTACGCTTCCTCGGACACCCCTGACCTCATGCCGGCTCCGATCTGGCTGGCGCACCGCCTGGCCAAGCGCCTCACCGACGTGCGCAAACAGGGCATCGTCGAGGGGCTGCGCCCCGACGGTAAGACTCAGGTGACTCTCGCCTACGAGGGCGGCCGTCCGGTCGGTATCGACACCATCGTCGTGTCGACCCAGCACGACGAGACCCTGACGCAATCCGCCATCGCGGACGCCGTGCGTGCCCACGTCATCGACCCCGTCATTGAGGAGTCCGGGCTGGCTTTGGCTACGGGTGAGATGAAGGCTCTCATTAACCCCTCCGGTCGCTTCGTGCTGGGTGGGCCTGCCGCAGATGCGGGCCTGACGGGTCGCAAGATCATCGTCGACACCTACGGCGGCATGGCCCGCCACGGCGGTGGCGCGTTCTCCGGAAAGGATCCTTCGAAGGTTGATCGCTCCGCGACGTACGCTGCCCGCTGGGTGGCCAAGAACGTCGTGGCTGCGGGTGTCGCCCAGCGCTGCGAGATTCAGCTGGCTTACGCGATTGGACGAGCACGCCCGATCGGCCTGTACGTCGATACCTTCGGCACCGCCACTCTTCCCGAGGAGCGCATCGCCGACGCGATCCGCGAGGTCTTCGACCTGCGACCGCTCGGCATGATCGAGGACCTGGACCTGCTGCGCCCGATCTACCGCGAGACGGCAGCCTACGGCCACTTCGGTCGCGAGCAGTTCCCGTGGGAGGCTATCAACCGCGTCGACGAGCTTCAGGCCGCCCTCGCATGAGCGCCGCCGCGGAGCAGATCGACGACTACGTACCCTCCTGGGATACTGAGGAGGCGCGGCGGTCGTGGCGTAAGCGTACGAGCCTGGAGATGATCATCTCGGGCTTCATCGGCCTTGTCACCTCCTTCGTTCTGTCGATTGAGGCGTGGCAGCTGGCCGCCGACTCGTCGGCGCGCTTCGGCTGTGACGTCTCCTCCGTGCTCTCGTGCTCGGCGGTCGCCCAGACGTGGCAGGCGCGCATCCTCGGCTTCCCCAATGCGTTCCTCGGCATCTTTTTCGAGGCCGTGGTGCTGGCGATCTCCGTCGCCATTTTCGCGGGGGTGACGTTTCCCCGCTGGTACATGGTGTGCACGAACCTGCTCTACACGATCGCGCTATTTTTCGCGTTCTGGCTCTTTGGCCAGTCCTACTTCATCATTCAGGTGTTGTGTCCCTGGTGCTTGCTTATCACGCTGACGACCACGCTGGTCTTTGGCGGCATCACGCGGATCAACATCCGCGACGGCGTGATCCCGGCTCCGGCCTCGCTGCGCCGAATCGTCGGTCAGGGGTTGGACTGGGCGCTGTGGGGCCTCATTGTGTTCGGCGTCCTCGCGATGGTCGTCGGCAAGTACGGTCTGAGGCTTCTGGGCTGAGCGCAGGACGCACATGGGCACGGGCTGTGTTTGACTAGGCTCATGATGTCCATGCAAGGAATGCTCGACGGGTTCGACGCGCCTGCAGCGCGCAGTGCCGAGATTGCCCGCGTGATCGTCGACGTCGATCTGGCTCACATGGATCGCCCGCTCGACTACGTTGTACCCGACGCCCTCGTGGACCAAGCTCAGGTGGGTTCGCTGGTGCGCGTGCGATTCTCGGGCAACCGTGTCGACGGCTGGATCGTCGAGCGCACCCGCCGCGAGGTGGACGATCACGTTGGGCGCGTCGAGTCGGTCGTGTCTGCCACGCCCGTGTTGACCCCCGCACTCTACGAGGCATCGCGCCGTATTGCGTCGCGTTTCTTGGCCACCACCTCCCAGGTTTTCTCACTCGCGTTGCCTCCCCGGCACGCGCGCGCGGAAAAGGAGGAATTGGCGTCGAAGCCTCCCGCGTGGCCCACGATCATCGACAAGTCGTTGGGGGAGGGCTGGCGTGCCTACCCCGCTGGGGCGGCGTTCCTGTCCCGTCTGCGCGTCGGGGAATCTCCGCGCGCCATCGTCACGGCGCTGCGCCCTTATCTGCGCGCGTGCCTGTCGGACGCCGTGGCCGCGACCGTGGCCTCGGGACGCGCCGTCATCGTCGTGACGCCCACCGGTGAGCATGCCGCTCGTGTTGCACGAGAACTTGAGGAGGATCTTGGTATCCGTGCGGCACTCAGCGGTGGCGAGGTCTCCCCGGAGGAGCGCTACCGCGTGCACATCGCCGCGTCGCTGGGGCGTATCCCCCTCGTCGTGGGGACGCGCTCGGCCGTGTGGGTGCCCGCTACCCCCCTCGGCTTGATTGTTATTCTCGACGACGGGGATGACCGCCTGCGCGAGCGACGCTTCCCCCGGTGCGACGCACTCGATGTCGCGGTCCAGCGCTGCGCGGTTGAAGGAGCGGGCCTGCTCGTTGCGTCGAACGCGCGCTCGGTGAAAGCCCAGGCTCTCGTGCGCTCCGGATGGGCGGTGAGCCTCGATCCCGCGCCCGATGCTCTGCGCGCGGCAACACCGCGCGTACACCTGCACGGGGAGGCGGAGGCACACAGTGAGGGCGCGGGCGGGCACATGCGTATCCCGCAGGCTGCCCTGCGCATGCTCCGCCAGGGCCTGCGCACCGGTCCTGTCCTCATCCAGGTCGCAGCTGCCGGCTACTGGCCTACTGTCGTGTGTCGGCGCTGCGATCACCTGGCCCGCTGTCCGCATTGCTCCGGTCCGCTGTCCATGGATGCGGGTGGACGCCTGACCTGCGGGTGGTGTGACCGTGAACCCACCTCGTGGAGATGCCCCCAGTGTTCGGGGCGCGAGCTGCGCGGTGCGCGCGTGGGTTCTTCTCGCACCGCCGAGGAGATCGCGCGAAACCTTCCGGACGCCTCCGTCCTCGAGTCGTCCGCGGCTCACCGCATTACGCGCATGCTGCCCGCGCGCCCCACCGTCGTTGTCGCGACTGCGGGTGCCGAGCCGCCTGTCGAGGGAGGGTACGCCTGTGCGATCATCCTCGACGCAGCCGCGCTCGCCGGTCGGGCGGAGCTGTGGGCACCCGAGGAGGCAGCCCGCCGGTGGCTCGACGCGCTTTCGCTCGTGCGCCCGGGGCACCCCGGCCTCGTCGTGGGAAGAATTCCCGAGTCCCTGGGACAGATGCTCGTACGCTGGTCTCCGACCGACTACGCCCAGCGCCTCCTCGATGAACGCGAGGCCCTCGGTTTCTTCCCTGCCTGCACGATGGTCGCCCTCGACGGGACCCCTGCGCAGGTACGTCAAGTCGCCGACCAGGTCGTCCGTGAGGGAGGGGCTGAGCTAGTGGGCACCGTCGCACTTCCGGTCACGCGCGAGGGGGAGGAACGCCAGGTACGTACGCTCGTGCGCACGCCCCTGGCCGATGCGGCCAGGATGCTCGCTACGCTCACCGACATCCGCCGCTCGCGCGCCGCACGCAAGGTGGCGCCGGTCAAAATGAGCGTGAACCCGCCGGAGCTCTTCTAAGTCCGAGGCCACCCGGTGCCGTAAACTGGCGCTCGTGCGCATTATTTTCGCTGGAACCCCCGAAGCAGCAGTCCCGACGCTGCGTGCCCTGCTCTCGTCTTCCCACGAGGTCGCCCTGGTCATCACCCGCCCTCCGGCGCGCCGTGGACGTGGCAAGACCATGCATCCATCCCCGGTTGCCGAGGTCGCCGCGCAGGCCGGTGTGGAGCTGCTCGAGACCACGACGCTGAAGACCCCCGAGATCGGTGAGCGTCTCGCTGAAGTTGGCGCTGACCTCGGCGTTGTCGTGGCCTACGGTGGCCTGGTTCCTCCCGCCGTTCTTGCGATGCCCACCCACGGCTGGGTGAACCTGCATTTTTCCGACCTGCCCCGCTGGCGGGGGGCCGCGCCCGTGCAGTGGGCAATCCGCGAGGGCGACCCCACGACTGCCTCGTGTGTCTTCACCCTCGAGGAGGGCCTGGACACGGGCGACGTTTACTCTCGCGTGGAGGTTCCCATTGGCCGTGAAAGCGCAGGTGAGCTGCTGACGTCGATGGCGCAGGCCGGGGCTGGCCAGGTGCTCGCCGTGGTTGATGCGCTCGAGGACGGCAGCGCAACGGCGATCCCTCAGCGCACCGAGGGCATCACGCACGCACGACGCCTTGAGCATGCCGACGGCTACGTGTCTTTCACCCATGATGCCGCGCACGAGGACCGCGTCATCCGATCCGTCACCCCCAACCCGGGGGCCTACACGGTGCTGCCCGGCCGCGCGCGCATGAAGCTCGGCGTGGCCACCCCCGTGGAGCGCGACGATCTGGAGCCGGGCCAGCTGGAGGTCACCAAGAAGCAGGTTACCGTCGGCTGCGCACGCGGCGCGTTGGTCCTCGGGCAGGTTGCCCCCGCCGGTAAGTCGTGGATGGATGCCGCCGCGTGGGCCAGGGGAGCACGGCCCGATGCCGGGATGCGCCTTGGCGGAGAGCTGGAGGATGCACGATGAGTGAGCGTCGCTATTCCGACGGGTACCGCAAGCTGCGGCGGGCCGACGAGCCCCGTCGCATCGCCTACGAGGTGCTTCACGAGGTGGCCACCCAGGGTGCCTTCGCGAACATCGTCTTGCCCAAGGCGCTGCGTCAGGCACGCCGAGAGGGGCACTTCAGTGATCGGGATGCCGCCTTTACCTCCGAGCTCGTGCACGGCACGCTGCGCGCCATCGGTCGCCTCGACTGGGTGATCGCCCGCCACGTGGATCGTCCGCTGGCTGACCTGGATCCGCGTGTTCTGGTCCTGGCTCGTATGGGCGCACACCAGCTCCTCGATATGCGCGTGCCCGACCACGCGGCCGTGTCTGCGACGGTCGACGTCGCGCGCGAGCACCTGACCGATGGTCCGGTTCGCTTCGTCAACGCCGTCCTGCGCTCGATTACCCGCGAGGAGGACGCCGAGCGCGAGGCCGCATTGGCCGCTATCGAAGATGAAGACGAGGCCCTGGGTGTGCGTTACTCGCACCCCGCGTGGATGGTCCGTGCCTTTCGCGAGGCTTTGGAGGCGCACGGCTACTCGACCGACGAACTCGAGGATCTTCTCGCCGCCGACAACGAGGTTCCCACGGTCACCTTGGTGGCCCGCCCGGGACTCATGAGCGTCGACGAACTGGCAGACGAGGCTGAGGACATCCTGGATACTCGCGTCGCACTCGGCGCGGTCTCCCCGCGCGCTGTCCTGCTCGAGTCGGGTGACCCCGCCCGACTTCCTTCGATCCGCGATGGGCGTTCGGGTGCCCAGGATGAGGGGTCCCAGCTCGCCGCGATGATTGCGGCGCAGGCCCCCGTTAACGGGGGAGAGGACGCCCGCTGGCTCGACCTGTGCGCCGGGCCGGGCGGCAAGGCCGCAATGCTCGCTGGGCTGGCCGCTGAGTGTGGAGCACGCGTGACCGCTAACGAGGTTCACCAGCACCGTGCACGCCTCATTGAACGCACGACGCGCCTGTATGAGTCGATCGAGGTCGTCAGCGGCGATGGGCGAACCTTCGGTGGTGGCCAGAGTGCCTGGCCGCTAGCCTCCTTCGACCGAGTCGTCGTTGACGCCCCCTGCTCGGGCATGGGGTCGATGCGCCGACGCCCTGAATCCCGATGGAATCGCACGCCCGGTGACGTCGAGGAACTGACGGTGCTCCAGGCCGAGCTGTTGGACCGCGCGGTCGCCCTCACGCGTCCCGGCGGCGTCCTGACCTATATCACGTGTTCCCCGCACGCGGCCGAAACCCGTGACCAGGTGATCCGTCTCCTGGAGCGTGGCGAGGTTGAACTCCTTGACACCGTTGCCCTGGCTGACGAGTGCGCGCCCTACCCCCTCGAAGTACCACCTGCGGCAGGCCGCATCTCGGGGACGCAGGGACGTACTCTGCAGCTGTGGGACCACCGGTTTGGCACCGATCTTATGTTTGTGGCGTGCCTACGCAAGCGTTAGCATATGCGTTATGAGCGCCACGATTAGCCCGTCGATCCTGAACTGCGATATCGCCGATTTACGCGGCGAACTCACGAAGATCGCCGGTGCCGACGTCGCCCACGTCGACGTCATGGATAACCATTTCGTGCCCAATCTGTCCTGGGGTCTGCCGGTCGCCGAGGCCGTCGTCAAGTCGGGCATTCTACCCGTGGACGCCCACCTCATGATTGAGGATCCGGACCGCTGGGCACCGCAGTACGCGGAGGTCGGCTGCCGTTCGGTGACATTCCACGCCGAGGCCGTGGCCGCGCCCCTGCGCTTGGCCCGGGAGCTGCACCGTCTGGGAGCGCGGGCCGGCCTGGCCCTCAAGCCGGCGACGGACATCGCTCCCTTCGTCGATATCCTCAATGAGTTCGACATGATCCTCATCATGACGGTTGAGCCGGGATTTGGCGGACAGTCTTTTATCGAGCAGATGATCCCCAAGATTGAGCGTACCCGCGCCGCGATTAACGCTGCTGGACTCGAGGTCTCGATCCAGGTGGACGGCGGTATTTCGCGCGCGACCATCGAGCGCGCAGCGATGGCGGGTGCTGACAACTTTGTCGCGGGTTCGGCGGTTTTCCGCGCGGAGGACGCCCACCGCGAGGTCGAGGCGTTGCGCGAACTCGCTAACGCTCATACGCATTGAGCGCACACCTGTACGGATGAGCGGGACGAGGCCTGGGCCTCGTCCCGCTCTTGTCCTGCGAGCACGTGTCGCACGTGACGGGTGCACGTGGCACAATGGCTGGCGAGTACTCCGGGGTCGGTGAAAGTCCGAACCGGCGGTGATAGTCCGCGACCCACCCTCACAGATTAGGGCGGTTGAGCCGGTGAAATTCCGGCACCGACGGTTACAGTCCGGATGGGAGGAGTGCATGAGGTGCATCCGTGCGCCTGCTGTGCTACGCGTACCCCGGTGTCGGAAAGTTAGTCGTGGCATCTCGGAACAAGCCTCACGGTGCTCTCGCCGTGGCAGCACCGATCATCTTCCTCGCCCTCATGCTGGCGGGGTGGTGGCTCTCGACGACGCTGACCGGCATCGAAGCCTGGCGTCTGCCTACCCCTCAGTCCGTCGTCGCCAAGGGGCGTCTCGTGCTCGCCCTCCCGATGACGTGGGAGAGGGTTCGGATTACGGGTGCTGAGGCCATTGCGGGGTGTCTTCTCGGATCAGCCGTCGCATTGCCGTCGGCCTACGCGATCTACCGCTCGCGGCTGCTGGCCGCTGCGGTCGAACCCTTCCTCGGCGCGACGCAGGCGTTGCCCGCCATTGCTATCGCGCCCATCCTGGTCCTGTGGGTCGGCTATGGCTTTGTCGCCATCGTCGTTCTGTGCGCCCTCATGGTGTTTTTCCCGATCCTCGTCTCCACGGTGGTTGGCCTGCGTCATATTGACCGTGAGTTACTTGAAGCCGCCGCGCTCGATGGGGCCACGGGGTGGTCGATGGCCTGGCACATGGAGCTACCCCTCGCTGCGCCCGCCATCTTGGGTGGCCTGCGCAACGGCTTCGCGCTGTCCGTTACGGGTGCGGTCGTGGGGGAGATGGTCATGGGCGGAACCGGCCTCGGGCAGGTACTCACTCAAATGAGAAACAACGTCGACACCGCCGGGATGTTCGTCATCATCATCATTTTGTGCACGATGGCGACCCTCCTCTACACGATCGTGTACCGGATCGAGCGGTCCAAGCGTTACGACATCACGCAGTGAAGGAGAACCCCTTGAACACGTCTCACGCTCTTCGCCTCGTTGCCCTCGGCGCGTGCGCCTCGCTTGCCTTGGCGGCGTGCGCCCCCGGTGGGGCGGCCACTCAGTCGGGTTCCAAGGACGCCTCGAACGTCACGATCGGCCTGACCTACATTCCCAATATTCAGTTCTCGCCCGTGTACGTGGCCGACGCGCAGGGCATGTATAACGAGGCGGGTATCGACGCGACGATCCGCCACCACGGTTCGCACGAGGGCTTCTTCACGGCGCTCCTGGCCGGCGAGGAGGACGTGGTGATTGCCTCTGGTGACGAGGCTGTCGCGGCCGCCGCACAGGGCCTGGACATCGTCTCGATCGGTCAGTACTACGCCTCCTACCCGGGGACGGTCATCGTCCCGGC
This sequence comes from Actinomyces sp. ICM47, assembly GCF_000278725.1. Lineage (GTDB taxonomy): Bacteria > Actinomycetota > Actinomycetes > Actinomycetales > Actinomycetaceae > Pauljensenia. The sequence continues at coordinate 20,312 of NZ_ALCA01000077.1, forward strand.
GAGCTCTGCGATCACGACGCTGGCTGACCTGAAGGGGAAGACGGTCGGTATCCCCGGCGAGCACGGTGCGAATTACTACGCGACGCGCTCGGCCATGCAGGAGGCTGGCCTGGCCGAGTCGGACGTGACGATTTCGCCGATCGGCTACACGCAGCAGGCTGCTATCGCATCGGGTCAGGTTGACGCGGTCGTCGGCTTCACCAACAACGATGCCGTTCAGATGCGCCTGGCTGGTCTGGAGATTCGCGAGATTCCGCTCGATCCTTCCCACACTCCGCTCGTGAGTGCCTCGATCATCACGACGCACAAGTGGGCGCAGGCACACCCCGAACAGGCGCGCGCCGTCGTGAAGGCGACCACTGACGCGATGAACGCGATTGCGGCCGACCCGCAGATCGCTATCGACGCCACGAAGCCCTGGGATGACTCGCTGGCGAGCGAGGACTCCCTGGCGAGCGCGAACGCGGTGCTCGCGGCGACTGTGCCCCTGTGGCTGGGCACGTCCGGTCACGCGACCGGCATGCAGGAACTGACCACGTGGGCACAGATGGTGACCTTCCTGGACTCGCTCGGTGAGCTGGAGGGCCCCGTGGATCCCGCATCGGTGGCGACGAATGACTACGTGAGTCCCGCCGAGGAACCGCAGTCCTGACTCCTGGCGGTGAGCCGTCCCGAAGGACGCGCACGTTTGGACGTAGGGTAGGCGGGTGAGTACCGCCCCTACCGCGAACGTGCGCGTCCTTGAGCTTTTTGTCGAGCTCCTCGGTGCCCAACCGGGACGCACGAAGGCCCAGCTGCGCGCACTTCCCGGCTATCGAGGACTCGCCGATGATGCCTTCGAGACTCAGTTTCAGCGTGATAAGGATGCGCTGCGCGACGCCGGCGTGCTGCTGAGGATCGGGCGGGGGGAGCACTACAGCATCGACCGGGATTCTCTTGCCCCCGACATCGAGGTGGGGGCCGCGGACCGCGCGCTACTCTCGCTTGCGGCGCGCGCGTGGGACCGCGGGGACGTTCTGGCCGCTTCCGTTGACGCCAAGGCGGCAGCATCCTCGGAGGAGGAGGTGTCCGCACCCGTGATCCGGCTCGGCTTGACGGGGCTAGAAGCCGCGACTGCTTTCGCGCGCGGGATCCGCGAGCGCCGCGTCGTCAGCTTTGAATATCCGGGGTCGGGGGGTTTGACGCAACGTGCGGTGGAGCCGTGGGCGCTGACCGTGCAGGGGAAGGCGCTGTACCTGTGGGGGTGGGACTTGGATCGGTGCGCGCAGCGCACGTTCCGTGTTTCGAGGGTGCGCTCGAGTGTGGAGTTCCTGGGGGAGAGCGGCGATGCGTCGGTCGCGCCCTCAGGTCCGGCCCCGCGTGTCTCGTCGCTGGTGTCTCCGCTCGTGTGGGTGCGCTCGGGCAGCGCGGCGCGTTCGCTGCTCCTCGGGTACGAGGCCGTGGCTGAGGCTGTCGATGAGCGTTCTCCACGGGAGGGCTGGGAGTCCATGGCGTTGGAGGATGGCGAGCTGGGCACGTGGATTGCCCGCCTGCTGCCGGTGGCTGCCGACGTTGTCGTGGTGGGACCCGAGGTGCTTCGAGAGGCGATGTTGGAGCGTTTGCGCGCGGCGGCCGCTTGGGGAGGTGGCGATGCCTGAGAACGTGTCCCTTGCTTTCGTGCGTCTGTCCTCAATGGTTGCGTGGATTGCCGAGCATCCCGGCGTGCACGTGGATGATATCGGCGCGCATTTTGGCCGCACGCGCCGCCAGGTACGCCGCGACATTGAGTACTTGGCATCGGTCGGTGATTCTCTGCCCGGTGAGTCTTTCGAGGTGGACTGGGGGCTTTTCGAGGAGGAGCAGCGCGTGTCACTGCGCTCAACGTTGGGCGCGAGTACGCCCTTGCGTCTGTCCGAGGTTGAGGCTCAGGCTCTCCTGATTGGACTCTCGGCGATCGCGCCTCTTCTGGCGCCGGACGTGGCCGCGCACTTGCCTCACGCTGCTCTCGTCGTCTCCGCGCTGGGTGGGCTGGGGGAGGCGGGCGGCTCGGGCACGATTGACGCGTCGCCCGCGTCGGCCTCGTCAAGGATCGTGGAGGCGCTGCGTGATGCCCTGGAGCGGCGTGAGCGCGTGTCCTTCGACTATGTGTCGACCCGCGGCCAGGTCTCGCATCGCGTCGTCGACCCGTGGTCGTTGGAGGCCTCGGCAACGGGCTGGCTGCTGCGCGGCTGGTGTGATACGGCCCGCGCTCCGCGCACCTTCGCGGTGGCCTCAATCTCGGATGTGAGGGTGAATGGCCCGCGCCTGCAGGCACCGCGCCGGGTGCGCGATGACGCACCCGCGTGGAGGCTCGACGTGGATCGCCCGGCCCGTTGGATCGCTGACGAGTACGGTGGCACCATTGTCGCTGAGCTGAGCGAGGGCGGAGCGCGCATCGACGTACCCGTATGGAACGACGAGTGGGGCTTGAGCCTCCTCACTGACATCGCAGCCCACGTGCGCGCGGTTTCTCCCGACCGTCGGGCCGAGGCCGGGGCACGTGCCCGCTCCATCATCGACGTGTGGACCCAGGAGGACCAATCGTGAGCCCGAAACGACGCCGACACCGTGCCACCGACAAACGGGTCGAACGCACCGAGGAACGCACGAGCGTCGGCGAGGGCAGTGCGGCCCAGCGCTACGCTGCCTTCCAGGAGCACGCCCGCGCGGCCTCGTCCCTGCGCGGACGCTGGGTGGCGGGACTGAGCTTTACTCCCGATCCCTTCCAGCTTGACGCGCTCGACGCCATCGAGGCGGGCAACTCCGTCCTGGTGGCGGCACCCACGGGCGCGGGCAAGACTATCGTCGGCCAGTTCGGTGCCTACGTGGCCCTGCAGCGCGGCATGCGCGCCTTCTACACGACGCCCATCAAGGCTCTGTCCAACCAGAAGTACCTTGAGTTGTGCGACCTCTACGGGGCGGACAACGTCGGCCTGGCGACCGGCGACACGTCGATTAACTCCAAAGCGCCGGTCGTCGTCATGACGACCGAGGTATGCCGCAACATGATCTACGCTGGGGCATCCCTGGATGACCTGGGCGTCGTTGTCCTCGACGAGGTGCACTACCTGGCCGACAAGATGCGCGGACCTGTGTGGGAAGAGGTGATCATTCACCTGCCCGCGCACGTGTCGATCATCGCCTTGTCGGCGACCGTGTCGAACGCGGAGGAGTTCGGGGCGTGGATCCGCGAGGTGCGCTCGTCCTGCGAGATCATTGTCTCGGAGCAACGCCCGGTGCCCCTCTACCAGCACATGATCGTCGGGGAGGACATCTTCGACCTGTACGCGCCAACCGGCAAGCGCAAGCTCAACCCCGAGCTGGTGGCCGCTACGAACGACTCGGGGATGCGCGGCGGGCGTGGATCTCGCTCGTGGAATCGACCCGTGCGCGTGCGCCGGGAGTCGCGGCCTTCCACACTCATCTCGCTGGATCGCGCCCACCTGCTGCCCGCGATCACCTTCATTTTCTCGCGCGCGGGTTGCGAGGATGCCGTGCGCCAAGTGCTGCTCACGCGTATCACGTTGACGACGCGCTCGGAGGCGGCCGAGATCGAACGCTACGTCGACGAGGTCATCGCCCTGATAGCTCCCGAGGATGCCGTCGTGCTCGGTGTTGACGCTTGGAAGCGTGGCCTTATGCGCGGCATCGCCGCCCACCACGCCGGCATGTTGCCTCTCATGAAGGAGGCCGTCGAGCACCTGTTCTCCCAGGGGCTGGTCAAGATGGTCTACGCGACCGAGACACTGGCCCTGGGCATTAACATGCCTGCGCGCACCGTCGTCATCGAATCGCTGACGAAGTGGAACGGATCGGCGCACGTGTCGCTCTCCGCTGGCGAGTTTACGCAGCTGTCAGGACGCGCGGGACGCCGAGGCATCGACACCGAGGGGCACGCAGTCGTCTCCCACCGCGGGGGAGTGGCACCCGAGGAGGTCGCGGCGCTCGCGTCCAAACGTACCTATCCGCTGATCTCTGCATTCACACCGACCTACAACATGGTCGTCAACCTGCTGGCCCGCTCAACGCGCACGCAGACCCGAAAGGTCTTGGAGTCCTCGTTCGCACAGTTCCAGGCCGACTCGGCCGTTGTGCAGCTGGCCACGCGTCTGACCGAACTCGAGGCACGGCAGCACGCGATCGCCGATGACCTGACCTGTTCCGCGGGCGATGTCGGCGAGTACCTCACGCTGCGTGATCGCATCAGCCAGGCTGAAAAGTCGGGTGCGCGCGCCCGTAAGCGCGAGACGCGCGACGAGTCTCGTCGGGTGCTTGCGGGCGTACGCCCGGGAGATGTGCTCGCCCTGATCCGCGGGCGTAAGACGCGCCTGTGCGTCGTCGGCGCGAAGGCGACGTCCGCCTCGGGCCGCGTCGAGGTCTCCGTCATCGCCGAGGATGCCACCTGGCGGGCGCTGGCTCCGGAGGATGTGCGCGGCGGTATCGCCGTCGTCGGACACATGTCGATCCCTGGCGGTTCGGCCCTGCGCCGCACGAAGGAACGTACCCGCATCGCTGGAGAGTTGCGCTCGGGTGCGGCCAAGGGATGCTACCCACTGCCCGCCCAGGCCTCGGGCGAAGCGGACACGATCGGAGAGCTGCGCGCGGCCATGCGCGCCCACCCCGCGCACCGCTGCCCTCACCGCGAGGAGCATGCGCGTGCGGGTGCCCAGTGGGCGCGCCTGGGACGTGAGATCGATCTTCTGCGCCGCTCCATCGACTCTCAGACGGGTTCGGTGGCGGCCCACTTTGACCGTGTCTGCGCGGTCCTTGAGCGCCTCGGTTTTCTGGACGGCGACCGGGTGACGGCGTCGGGGGAGAGGCTGCGCCGCATTTTCGGTGAGCGTGACCTGGTGATCGCGATGTCACTCAACGAGGGCGCGTGGAACGACCTGGACGAGGCCGAGCTTGCCTCGATGGTCTCCGCCCTGGTGTATGACTCTCGCAGTGACGACGACGCCAACGAGCTGGCCCCCACCGGTGTCGGCATCCGTCTGCGCACGGCGTGGGAAGAATCCTTGGGAACGCTCGCGCGCGTGCACCGCGTAGAGAAGCAGTGCGGGTGCGACCCGACGCCATCCTTGGATGCGGGACTCATGTCTGCGACACTCGCGTGGGCGCACGGCTCGACGCTGGCCACCGCCATCGACGGGACTGATATTCAGGCTGGTGACTTCGTGCGCTGGATGCGCCAGGTCATGGATTGCCTGGGACAGATCGCTTCCTCCGTGCCCACGAGCGATCTCGCACGTCGGGCCGAGGCCGCCAAGGATCGCATCGGTCGCGGTATCGTGGCCTGGTCCACCATTTGACACTCCGGGGAGGTAGGCATGGTGCATCGGGAGATTTTGCACCGAGTGTCGTTCGCACACGTGTGCGGGGATGCGTTGATCGGAGCCTCCGCTGGCCTGGCCCTGTACTCCGCTTTCCCGCCGATCGGGTGGTGGTGGATGACGATCCCAGCGCTGGCCCTGTTCATCTCCCGCATCGACGAGGCCCGGGCTCCTCGCGCGCTCACCGTGACGGTCGCGTTCGGGATGAGCATGTGGCTGCCTCTTATCGACTGGGTTCCCATGGCCGTGGGCATGAAGCCGGCGTGGTTTGTCCTTGCCTTCGCTCAAACGCTCTTCCTGTGCGGCTGGGTCCTGTTTACGCGGTGGACGCAGCTGTGGTCATGGGCGCGCGGCCCACTCACGCAAGCGCTCCTCTATGCGATCACGTGGGCAGGCGTGGATGCCGCTCGTTCGCGCTGGCCGTGGTCGGGCTTCCCCTGGGGGTCCGTGGCTCTGCCGCAGGTGGATGGACCACTGGGACATCTGGCACCCTATGGCGGGACGACCGTCGTGACAGCCGCCGTCATCTTCCTCGCGGTTCTGACCCGACGCATGTTCGCTTACCGTGATGCAGCCGTGCGGCGTGAACATTGGTTTTCTCGCCCGTTCCTGGCCGTCTTCGTGCTCGCTGGCGTTATTGCACCCCTGGCGATCCCGCTGTCAAACAAAGCCGAGGAGGGCTACCTGCGCGTCGGCGTCGTTCAGGGCGACATTACTCTGCCGGGGCCGCGGGCCTACAGCCACCCGGGCGAGGTGACGAGCAATAACATGCGGGCTTCGCTCAGCCTGGCAGCCGATCCTGCGGTCATCGACAAACCGATCGACGTGGCCCTATGGGGCGAAGGATCGGTGGATCGTGATCCCGTTGCCTTCGCCGATATCGGATCCATCGTTGACAAGGCGGCAGTAGCCCTGGATGCGCCGATCCTTATCGGTTACACGAACCTCAACGACCGTGACCGCGTAAAGAATTGGCTTGCGATCTGGCGTCCGGGCGTGGGAATCGACGAGAAAGCACGCTACTCCAAGCACGTGCCCGTACCCTTCGGTGAGTTCATTCCCTTCCGCGAGTTCATCGCGTCTTTCGCCACCGAAGCCGCCCAGTCCGCCACGGACATGGAGGCCGGGGATGAAACCCCGCTCATGAGGGTGCCTGCTCGCGACGGGCGCCGGGTTCCCGTGGCCGTCGGTATCTGCTTCGAGGGCGCCTATCCCTCGGTCATCGGCGAGGGCGTAGCCCGCGGTGGACAGATGATTGTCACCCCGTCAAACAACTATCACTTCCGTTCCTCCGGCGAGTCTGCACAGCAGGGCCAGCTGCTGCGCATGCGGGCGATGGAGTACTCACGCAGCGCCGTCCAGTCATCAACGACCGGTCATTCCTATGTGATCCGCCCCGATGGAAGTGTGCTCGCTTCTACGGACACGGAGTCTGTGGCAACGCTGGTTGCCGATGTGCCGCTGCGTTCCTCCCTAACTGTGACCGCCCGGGCGGGGGAGAGGATCCCCTTCGCGTTCATGGGACTCAGCCTGCTGATCGCCGCCTCGGGATGGGTGAGCGCAATCCGGTGGGGCATTGCCGAACGTGCAGCACGTGCGACCACTCGTTAAAACGGGCAGAATGTGGCTCATGACTACAAAGCAGCGTCTTTCTCCATCTCCCCAAGGCGACAACACCCTCATCGTGATCCCCACCTACAACGAGGTGTCGACGCTGCCGACGATCCTGGAGGAGATCTGGATCCACGTCCCGGCCGCGCACGTCCTTATCGTCGATGACTCCTCGCCGGACGGTACGGGGGAGTGGGTCGACGAGCGCCGCGCGGGGGAGGAACGACTGTTCGTCCTGCACCGGCCCGCTAAGTCAGGATTGGCCACCGCCTACGTCGATGGCATGGGCTGGGGCATCGAGCATGGATATCCGTTTATCCTCCAGATGGACGCAGACGGCTCGCACCGCCCGGTGGATCTGCCCAAACTGCTGTCCCGTATGGGTGGGCCGGATCGTCCGGACCTCGTCATCGGCTCGCGCTGGGTGCGTGGCGGCCAGGTGAATGGCTGGTCGGCCGAGCGCGTCGCTCTGTCGAAGGCGGGTAATTATTATGTCCGTTTTTGTCTGGGGACACCCGTACGCGATGCGACAGCAGGGCTGCGGGTGCACCGTTCGTCCTTCCTGTCGACGCATGGCATCCTGGGGCGCGTGAAGACGACCGGCTTCGGCTTCCAGGTGGAGATGACGGAGCTCGAGCGCTCGCTGGGGGCGACGATTGTCGAGGTGCCGATCACCTTTGATGAGCGCATGGCGGGCGAATCGAAGCTCGACTCGTCGATTTTCGTCGAGGAGCTGGCGATGGTCACAAAAGGCGGCCTGAGCCGTCTGGCTCAGGCCGCGCGTTCGCTGTTTCGCAGGGATTAGCCCTTGCGGTAGGACCCCTCGGGGCGCAAACGACCCTCACGGTAGGCGGTGAGTTGCTCGGTCAAGACGATCTCGAGTTCCTCGATGGAGCGGCGCTCCAGCAGCATGTCCCAGTGCGTACGCTGCGGCTTGACGGGCTTGTTATCCTCATCTTCCTCAGTTTCGCCGATAAGTTCGGCGGTTTGGCCACACTTGCATTCCCAGGTCGCCGGAGCCGTGGCTTCGCTGGAGAGTGTCACCTCGAACTCGTGTCCATTCGGGCACGCGTAACGAACAATGAAACGATCGGCGAAAACGACGCCGTCCTCGGACTCGAGGGACTTGGCACCGATCTGCATGCCACGCAGTGCGCGGTCAGCCATAACAGCCTCCTGGACGTAGATAAGAAACGTGCCCATTCTATCGGACGCGTCAAGCGGAATACTGCACGGCCTCTTCTCATCCCACCCCAACGATCCGATAATGTATATTATGTCCGATTAGCTCCCCTGGTCCCTCGACGCGCACGCGCTAGAGTTACGATCATGACTACGGACCATCACACACAGCAAACGGCGAGACATCCCGTGCGGGAGGTATTGGTCCTCACCCTCGCCTGCCTGGCCTATTCCATTCTCTCGTTCCTGGCGCGAGCCAGCGAGAGCGTCGCAGTTGCACACGCGCACGACGTCGTCTCCGCTGAGCGCTCGCTCGGCATTGACATTGAGCCGCCCGTGAACTCATGGCTTGCGGCTCATCCGATGCTCGCCTCACTGGCCTCCTTGCAATATGCCGTGTCATTCTTTCTCTTTACCGGGCTTACCCTGCTCGCCCTGTGGGTCCGTTCTCCGCAGTACTATTCACGTGCCCGCTGGACGCTCGTCATCATGACGTTGGGCGCGCTTATCACCTACTGGACCTACCCACTTGCTCCCCCACGCCTCGTTCCCGAGTTCGGCATCACGGATGCGGTCGCCCAGCACACCTCCGCGTATTCTCACCTCTTCGGCACCCTCGCCAACCCCTACGGAGCCATGCCATCAATGCATACGGGCTGGTCGGTCTGGGTAGCTTTTATGCTCGGAACCTACGTATGGCGCTCATGGCGAGCGCGCCTCATCGTAACTTTTCATCCAATTTTGACCATCATGACGATTATCGCAACGGGTAACCATTATGTAGTTGACGCTATCGCCGGAACGGCGTATTTTCTGGTCGCATGGACCTTAGTCACAATTACACAGCGCACGTTATCGGAAAATGTGCGAAGCACCGGCGAGACGTTCTAGGAGAGGCTGAAAATGCGCGATAAGGTTAGTCCTATGAGACTCGGAGTAGATTTTGGTACCACGACAACCGCGATTGCTATTGTTGATCGGGGGAACTACCCCATCGTCTCTTTCGTGAACAACCGCGAGGATACGGTGGACTTCATTCCGTCAATCCTCGCGCTGGACGGCGATCATCTCGTCTACGGCTTCGACGCCGAGGATGCTGCCCGCGAGGGTGCGCCCCACCTGCGCTCCTTCAAGCGCCTGCTGTCGGATCCGTCGGTTACCGACACATCCACACTGCGCCTGGGCAACCACAGCATCTCCGTACTCGACGCACTCACCGGCTTCCTGACGTATGTCGCGCGCACGGTGCGCACGAACTCGTCGGTTGCCTCCGTGCCCGCCTCGGAGAAGCTTGAGGCTCTCGTCGGCATTCCCGCGCACGCCTGGTCTGCGCAGCGCTTCCTGACCCTCGAGGCGTTCCGCCGTGCAGGCTGGGACGTCCTCGCGATGGTCAACGAGCCCTCCGCTGCGGGCTTCGAGTACACGCATCGCCACGCGGGTACCCTGAACTCGAAGCGCACCTCGATCCTCGTCTACGACCTCGGCGGCGGTACCTTCGACGCCTCTATCGTGTCGGCCACCGGCACACTGCACGAGGTCCTGGGATCGCGCGGCCTGAACCTGGTCGGCGGTGATGATTTCGACGTCATCTTGGCGAACCGTCTCGCAGCAGCGGCGGGCACTGACTCCGGTTTGCTCGGAGACGCCGCGTGGGAACGCCTCATCGAGGATGCTCGCTCCGCCAAGGAGGCCCTCTCCCCCTCGTCGAAGTTCATTACCGTACCCGTCAACGGCGAACCCACGACAATCCCCGTCGCGGACTTCTATGACGCCGCAACACCGCTCGTGAATGCAACGGTCGAGGCCATGGAACCCCTGCTCGTCCCCGATGCCTCCGGGGTCGGTCAGCTCGGCGGTGACGTCGCAGGCCTGTACGTCGTGGGTGGCGGCTCCCAGCTGCCGCTCGTCGCGCGCATCCTGCGTGCCCGCTTCGGTCGCCGCGTCCACCGCTCTCCGCACACGGCAGCCTCGACCGCCATCGGCCTGGCCATCGGTGCCGATCCCGAAGCCGCCTATACGGTGCGCGAGCAGCTCTCGCGCGGCGTCGGCGTGTTCCGTGAGCGCGACGGCGGCTCCTTCATCTCCTTCGACACGCTGCTCGAGCCCAACACGGAGCTTGCTCCCGGCGAGACGCTGACGATTAAGCGCTGCTACCGAGCGGCGCACAACATCGGCTACTTCCGCTTCGTCGAGTACTCGTCGTTCGACGAGGCCTGGGTGCCCCGCGGCGACCTGCAGCCCTGCGGTGAAGTCATCTTCCCCTTCGATCAGAGCCTGCGCCGCAGCGACGTGGACCTTGAATCGATCGAGGTTGTGCGCACCGAGGATGGACCTCTCATCGAGGAGTCTTACATCGTCGACGAGCATGGCATGGTGACGGTCGAGATTACCGACCTGGATACCGCCTACACGATTCGCCGCCCGCTGGGCCGCAAGTAGGCGTCTTTCCCCACCAACAAGAAAAGGCTGTGGGCCAGGCATCAAGCCTG
>NZ_ALCA01000078.1 GCF_000278725.1 Actinomyces sp. ICM47
GAGCCGTTATCGACGATGATCAGGCGGTCGCCCTGGCGCAGTTGGGGGGCGATCGAGCGGGCGGCCCGCAGGGTCAGGGGCGCGTTCTTCCAGTTAACGAGGACGACGCGGGCGCTGCGCCGCGCGGCTCCGGTCTGTTCTCCCGCGCCGGGGGTGTTCGTCCCGGCGTTCATTGGGTGCCCGCCAGCGTCTCGTAGAGGCGGGCGTGGGCGGCTGCTGAGGCTTCCCACGTGTAGTCGGTGGCGCGGGCGAGGCCGGCCGCGGCTAGGCGGTCGTGCTCGCTTCCGGCGGCGGCCTCCAGGGCGTCGGCGAGGGCACGAGCGTCGGTGGCCGGTACAAGGAGACCCGCGTCGGTGCCCGTGATCTCCGCCATGCAGGTGTCGGCGCTGGTGACGACGGGGGTGCCGTGCGCCATAGCCTCAAGGACGGGCAGCCCGAAGCCCTCCCAGATCGAGGGGAACGTGAAGACACGCGCTCCTGCATAGGCGCAGGCGAGGTCGGTGTCATCGAGGCGTCCGAGGACGTGGGTGCGTTCGGCGGGCAGGTCCCCCCACTCGGGGTCTTCTCCCCACCCAGCGGGACCCACGAGGACCAGGTCGAGATCCGTGGACGAGGCCATGGCGCGGTATGCGCGCAGCAGCGTCGGCAGGTTCTTGCGGGGTTCGCGAGTGCCGACCCACAGGATGTAGGGGCGGGTCAGGCCGTGGCGGGCGCGGAAGCCCTCCACCTGGGAGTCGGTGACGGGCGTGTGGGTGAGGCCGTGCGGGATGACGGTGATGAGTCCCTCGTCGATGCCCGCCTCGATGCAGTCGCGCGCGGTCGCCTCGGAGGGGACGATGACCGCGTCGGCACGGTGCCTGGTGATGTCGAGGGCACGGTTAAAGTAGGCGGCCCCGTGGGAGGTGAAGTGGCTGGCATCGCGCAGGAACGCGACGTCGTGAACGGTGACCACCAGCGGCCGCGAGGTCGGGGGAATCGCCCAGGTGGTCGCGTGCACGACCTGCGCTTCCCCGCCCGATCCGACGCCGAGCATCCGGTCCACGCGCGGCATGCTCAGGCGGTCCCACGCTGCGTACAGGAGGCGGCGCGGCAGCGCGGAGTTGAGCACAGGAATCGTCAGGCCTACCTCTTCCGGGGTGGGTTCGCCCGCGCCGTGTCGCGCGGCGATGCCGACGGCGCGTACCCCCTGCGCGGCCAGGCGAGAGGCCACTTCCACGATGTATCGTCCCGAGCCTCCGGGCACGGGCTGCCACATCTGCTCAACTACCATTCCGACGCGTACGCTCATGCTTCCAGGATAGTTGAGATGTATGTCAGCGTCTGCCCGGCCAGATACTGACATACAATGGGAAAATCCTTCGCAACGACCGGAGACCATTATGCCTTCCTCTCTCTCGTCCAAGCCCGTCCGCGTCCTCATGGACGCCACTGCGATCCCCGCGAACCTCGGCGGAGTGGGCCGCTACGTGGACGATCTGGTGCCCGAACTCGAGGCCCAGGGCGTTGAACTCACGATGGCGGTGCAAGAGCGCGACGCAGAGCACTTTGCCACGCGCCTGCCATCCGCTCGCATCATCCCGATTTCCCCTCGCTTCGAGTCACGTCCGATGCGTTTCGCGTGGGAGCAGACGGGGTTGCCCTCGCTCATCCGCAAGGTTCGCCCCGACGTGCTCCACTCCCCTCACTACACGTGCCCGCAGTTCCCGGGCGTGCCCGTCGTCATCACCCTGCACGACGCAACGTTCTTCTCCCACCCGCAGGCACACTCGCGTACGAAGCAAAAGTTCTTCACGTTCGCGATCCGCCGCGCGATCCGTCGGGCCGCTGCGCTCGTCGTGCCTTCCGAGGCGACGCGCGATGAGACGATCAAGTACGCGGGCGGTGACCCCTCGCAGTTCTACGTCGCCTACCACGGCGTAGACCGATCAATCTTCCACCCCGTGGATGACGCTGAGCGTGCGCGTGTCAAGAAGTCCCTCGGCCTGGATGGCCAGGAGTACATCGGTTTCCTCGGCACTCTCGAGCCCCGCAAGAACGTCCCGAACCTGGTGCGCGGTTGGACGCAGGCGGTCTCGGACCTGCCCAATCCTCCCGCACTGGTTCTGGCCGGCGGCAAGGGCTGGGATGAGGACATTGACCCGGCCCTGGCGGCAGTCCCCTCGCACCTGACGGTTCTGCGTCCCGGCTACCTGCCCCTGGAGGACCTGCCCGGTTTCCTCTCCGGATGCCTCGTCCTGGCCTACCCCTCGATCGCGGAGGGCTTCGGTCTGCCCGTTCTCGAGGCCATGAGCTGTGGGGCTGCGACGCTCACGACGCGCCTGACGTCCCTGCCCGAGGTCGGCGGGGACGCGGTCGACTACTGCGACATCACTCCCGAGTCGATCGCCGACGCCCTCACCACCCTGATGAACGATCCGCAGCGCCGCGCCCGGCTGGGGCAGGCCGCCATCGCTCGCTCCGAGGAGTTCACCTGGGAACGGGCAGCTGAAGTCCACGCGCAGGCATTCCGCGCCGCAGCCGGACTCTGATCCCCAACGTACCGCGACACACAAGGACTGCCTGCTATGACCACTCACGACCATCCCAGCGACGAGGCGAAGCCCTTGAAGGACGAGTTCGCTACGGAGACGGATCTGCCTGAGGAAGCTGTGCGCTCCCTGGACACTGATCGCACTGAGGACAAGGACGCGGATCAGCCCGGCGAGGCACCGGCACCGCATTCAGCTTCCTTCCGCAACCGCTTTGGTTTGTCCACCCGCGCCTGGCGCGTGATCGGCGTTATCGGCCTCGTGCTGTCCGTGTGCGGCGTTGGCCTCGCGTGGGCCGTGTCGTCCCCGCTCGGGGCCTCCCCCGACGACGACTACCACCTGGGTTCCATCTGGTGTCCTCCCCCGCTGGCGGATTCCGGTTGTACGACCGGCTACACCGAACGTGGAACCTTCGGCCCGGTCGTTCCCGAGACCATCTCCGCCACCAGGGTCGCGTGCTACGCGTTCCACGGGAATGAATCTGCCGTCTGCTCGCTCAACAACTCGGACGAGCGCACGATGGTAACCGACCGTTGGGATGACGGCAACTACCCGTGGGGCTACTACCAATTCCACCACCACTTCATCGCTCACGACGCCGACCGGGCGGGTGTGACGATGCGTCTCATCAACGTCAGTATCGCCATTGTTCTCATCGGGGCGATCGGCGCACTCATGCCGAGCGCGATGCGCCGCGGCTACGTGTTGGCGATTCTGGCGGCATGGACGCCGATGGGCATCTATTTCATTGCCTCCAACAACCCCTCTTCGTGGGCCTTCACAGGCGTGTTCGCCTTCGCGGCTGGTCTATGGTCGGCCACGCAGTCCTATGGGTGGCGGCGTTGGTCCCTGCTCGGTGCTGCCGCTCTGGGCGCTGTCCTGTCGTGTACCTCACGCGGCGACTCCGCCTTCTTCCTGTTCGTCATCACCGTCGCCCTCGCGTTCGCGGTGCGTTGGCGTCGCGAGCACTGGCCCGAGGCCACGCTTGCCATCGTTGCCTCGATCATCGGCATCATCGTCATGCGCTCAACGAACGTCGCGAGCACCCACCTGACGACGGCGCAGGGCGAGTCTCGCTCACTCATTGACCTGCTCGGTGACAACATGTCCTTCCTGCCGCAGTACCTCGCCGGTTTCTACGGCTACCGCTGGGGACCGGGATGGCTGGACGTGAACTACGACGGCTCTATCTCGACCGTTGGCCTCCTGATCGCGGGTGCCGTCTTTATCGCTGGTGCGCGCACCTGGTCGTGGCGCAAGCTGATGACACTGCTGACGCTGGTTGGCGCGATGGCTGGCGTCCCGACCCTGATCGGTATTCTCCAGGAGTTCAACAACGTGGCCACCTACCAGGCGCGCTACATGATGCCTCTGTGGATCGTGTTCCTGTTCTTCCTGCTGACGATGGATCGGCGCGAGCGCTTGGTCTCGCGTTCGCAAGCTGTCGTGCTCGGCGTGCTGGCGGCAGGGACCCAGTTCTGGGCGTTGTTCCTCCTGCTGTTGCGCTACACCCACGGGTCCTCGGTCCTCCTGTTCAACCTGAGTCAGACGGCCGGGTGGTGGTGGCCGGGTGCCCCCATCGGCCCGAACACGGTCTGGGCGATTGGCACGGTTTCTTTCGCTGCGGCCATTGCTTTCGCGTTCCTCTTAACGCGTGAAGAACTCGACCAGAAGCCCGCTCTCGAGTCCTGATTCTCCTTCGTGCGCCCAGGTGCCTGCCCGGCAGGTTGCCTGGGCGCACGCGTATTCGGGTGACGAGGCCGTGGCGGGTTCGTCGGCTAGAGGCGGATTCAGGCGCTTCGATGCGCACGTGAACCCGCTATGAAGAGCGTGGGTCCTCTCTTCCGCACGTGAACCCGCTCATCGGAGCATGGGCGGGGTCGCCCACGTGCGGAACAGAGGGTTTGCGTGCGGAACAGAGGCCGCGCGGTAGATGATGATCGACCGAACGCGTTCCCTACAGGTCGACAGAGCGACCGGTGGCGGCCGAAGCGAGGATGGCCTCGACGACGCGCAGGTTGTCCAGGGCCTCGTCCATGGTGACGTGCTCGCTGCCCACGCCGAGAATCGCGTCGCGGAAGCGCTCGTGTTCGAGGGCGAGGGGCTCGCGCTTGGTGAGCGCATAGCGCACGACCTGGCCCTCGCTGACCCCGCGGAAGGCCGCGATGGCGTCCCACTGCAGGGGCGCGTGGCCGTTCTCGTAGAAGGTCAGGTCCCCCATGGCGGTGTCGGCGACGAGCGCGCCGCGCTCCCCCGTCACGATGGTCGTACGGTCCTTGTAGGGGGTCAGCCAGTTGACGAGGTGGTTGACGAGAATGCCGCCGGCAAGCACGCCCGAGGCAACCATCATGTCCTCGTGAGGCCTGCCCGAGCGCGCGGAAGTGCGCGCGTAGATGCTCTCGTAGGGGGCACCGGCCACCCACGCGGCCAGGTCCACGTCGTGCGTGGCTAGGTCCTTCACCACGCCGACGTCGCTGATGCGCGCGGGGAAGGGCGACTGGCGGCGCGTCGCGATCTGCTCGATGTCGCCGAGCTGGCCTTGAGCGATCCGCCGACGCATGTCGATGAGCGCCGGGTTGCAGCGCTCGACGTAGCCGACGGCACCCACGAGGCCCGCACGCGCGAAGGCGTCGCGGATGCGCCGGCCCGCCTCCACGCTCGTGGCGAGGGGCTTTTCGACGAGGGTGTGTACCCCGGCCTCGGCGAGCGCTAGAGCTGCGGCTTCGTGGTGGGCGGTGGGGGCAGCGATGATCGCCGCGTCGATGCCGGCCTCGATCAGTTCCTCGACGCCGCCGAGGACGGGCAGGTTGCCGGCGACGCCGAAGCGGTCGCCGCCCGGATCCGCGAGCGCGACGAGGTCTACCCCCCGCGTGGCGCGGGCGTTGCGCACGTGGTGTCGGCCCATCGAGCCAATGCCGAGGATTCCTAAGCGAATACTCACGTCAGGCACCCGCCTCCGCGAGCGCGTTGACGCCGTGTGCGATGCGCTCCAGCTCGATGGGCGTCAGCGACGGGTAGATCGGCAGGGAGAGGACCTGGTCGGCTGCCTCGCGTGTGGCCGGAAGCTCCAGACCGGGGGCGAAGCGGGCCAGGGAGGGCAGCTCGTGGTTCGGGATCGGGTAGTAGACGCCCGAGCCGACGCCGTACTCCTCACGCAGGGCGGCGGCGAAACCATCGCGGTCTTCGGGCACGCGGATCGTGTACTGGTGGTAGACGTGCGTGGCACCGGGGGCGACGTGCGGGACGGTGACACCTCGCAGGTGAGCGTCCAGGAAGGCGGCGTTGTCCTGACGTTTGCGCGTCCACGCGCTGACCTTGGTGAGCTGCACCCGACCGATGGCCGCGT
Source organism: Actinomyces sp. ICM47 (assembly GCF_000278725.1). Taxonomy (GTDB): domain Bacteria; phylum Actinomycetota; class Actinomycetes; order Actinomycetales; family Actinomycetaceae; genus Pauljensenia. Next base: position 5,875 of record NZ_ALCA01000078.1, read on the forward strand.
GGATGTCGGTCATGCGGTTGTTGAGGCCCACGATTTCGTTGGCGTAGCGCGTCTCCATGCCCTGGTTGCGCGCGAGCTTCACCCCGCGGATGACGCTGGGGTCGGTCGAGGTGACCATGCCGCCCTCGCCGCTGGTCATGTTCTTCGTCGGGTAGAAGGAGAAGGCCGCGAAGGTGCCGAAAGAGCCGACCGCGCGCCCGTGCAGGGTGGCACCGTGGGCCTGGGCGGCGTCTTCAAAGAGCATGAGTCCATGCGCGTCGGCAATCGCCTGAAGCGCCTCCATGGGCGCGGGGTGGCCGTAGAGGTGGACGGGCATGATGGCCCGTGTATGAGGCGTGATTGCGGCTTCGACAGCGGCCGGTGACAGTGTGAACGTGAGCGGGTCGATATCGGCGAACACGGGGGTCGCGCCTGTGATGGCGACCGAGTTCGCGGTGGCAGCGAAGGTGAAGGAGGGGACGATGACCTCGTCACCCGGCCCGATCCCGGCGGCGAGCAGGCCCAAGTGCAGGGCTGAGGTTCCCGAGTTGACCGCGACGGCGTGGGTTCCGGGCACGAGGGTGGCGGCAAACTCCTCCTCGAAGGCGGCGACCTGCGGCCCCTGGGCGATCATGCCCGTACGCATGACGGCGGCGACCGCGTCGATTTCCTCCTCGCCGATGAGCGGGCGTGCGGGTGGAATGAAGGGCTGCATCACTGGTGGTCCTCATGGGTCTGGGCCTGTGTGTCGGCGGTGTTCGGGGACGAGGCCTGGGTTTCCTCCGGCGTCAGGGTGCCGTTTCGCTCGATGTAGCGGCGGCCCGAGGCCGGGCACACCCACGCGACTGTCCCGGCCTCGCGGTCGGGTGCAGCGTCGGGGTCGACGACCACGAGGGGTACCCCGGCCTCGCCGACCCATCCGACGCGGCGCGCGGGCACGCCGACGACGAGGGCGTAGGGGGCGACGTCGCGGGTGACGACAGAGCCTGCTCCGATGCTTGCCCACGCGCCGATGCGCACGGGGGCCACGCATACGGCGCGCGCGCCGATGGCGGCACCGTGCTCGACGGTGACGCCGACGCGGTGCCAATCCGACGCGCGCTTCAGGGTTCCGTCGGGATTGATGGCGCGGGGGCAGTGGTCGTTCGTGAGGACGGCTGCGGGGCCGACGAAGACGCCGTCGGCCAGGGAGGCGGGTTCGTAGACGAGGGCGTAGTTCTGGATCTTGCAGCGCGCACCTACCCGAACGCCTTCGCCAATGTAAGCCCCGCGTCCGATGATCGTCTCTTCGCCGATACGGGCGTTTTCGCGAACCTGGGCCAGGTGCCACACGCGGGCGCTGGGCGCAACCTGCGCGCTGGGTGCCACGTCGGCGCTGGGCTTGATCACGGTATCTCCCTTGTGTTGTCCTATAGGCACGATCACGCACATCAGGTACGCCCCGTCGGATAGCAACACTATAGGCGCGTAGCCTGCCCTATGTGCGACACTGGAGAAATGCAGCAGCGCTCCGACACGTGGGTCGTCATCCCCGCGTTTAACGAGGCGCCCGTCATCGGGGGCGTCATCGCGGGCGTGCGCGCTCTTTTTCCCCGAGTCCTCGTCGTGGACGATGCCTCCGGCGACGACACCGCCGCTCTCGCTCGCCGCGCCGGCGCCTACACGGCGGTCCACCCGCTGAACCTGGGACAGGGCGCTGCCCTGCAGACCGGCTTCGATGCGGCCCTCGCCCGCGGGGCCCGCTACGTGGTGACTTTTGATGCCGATGGCCAGCACGATCCCGCCGACGCCGCGGCGATGGTTGATCGCGCGCGCAGAGAGGACCTTGCCTTCGTCCTCGGGTCCCGTTTCCTCGACGGTGGAGGCACCCAAGTCGGCGCGCTCAAGCGCGCTCTGCTGCACGTCGGTGCGATGGCCGCTCACGCCCGCACCGGCATGGCGCTCACCGACACGCACAATGGCCTGCGCGTCATCCGTGCCGACGCCCTCGCCCACGTGCACCTGACCCAGGGACGCATGGCCCACGCCTCGCAGATCGTCTCCCAGCTGGCTGGCTGCGGCCTTCCAGGTGCCGAACATCCCGTGACGATCTCCTACACGGACTATTCGCGCGCGAAGGGCCAGCCGCTGCTGAATTCCGTCAACATCGTCGTCGACCTTGTGTTGGGAGAACGATGAGCGCCTACCTGCTGATTCGTGTCCTTCTGCTGCTCGCACTCGCCGTCATCGCGTGGTGGCTCACGCGCCCGGTCTCCTCCGCGTCCTCCCTCGCGATGCGCCGCATCGGGATCGGCGCACTCGTCGCTGCTGCCGTTGTCGCAATCCTCGTGCCGTCCCTGGCGAACAGGCTGGCGCACGTGATCGGCGTTGATCGCGGGGTGAACCTGATAGTCTACGGCCTTGTCGTCGCGTTGATCGCTCAGATGGTCACCGCCTACCGGCGCGAAGCGCGCATGGAGGCACGTGTGGCGGCGCTCGCGCGTGCGCTAGCGCTGGCGGGGGTGCGTCCTCCTGACGAGGCAGTGGTTTCCACCGGCGATCACTCCCCTGAGACGAGGGATCCTCAGCAAGTGGAACACGCCGCTTCCCCACCACATTCCCCGACAAACACGACCGATAACGATATGGTTACAAGTGATGAGTAACATGAATCTGCGACCGATCCAGCACTCGGCTGTTAACTTTGGGCGCTTTGGCCTCCTGCGATATACGCTCACCATCCTGATGGTCGGCGCTCTCTTCGCCACGTCAACGGCGTGCTTCCTCTACGCCAAAATCAGTGCCGATTTCGCCGACCGAGTCGTGGACATCGGCGACTATCAGATCGACGGGAACGCTCAGGCGACCCCGGATTCGTTTGACGGCCGCGCCCTCAACATTCTCGTCGTCGGCACGGACTCGCGTAACGGCGACAGCGGCAATGTCGGTGCAGGTGACGAGGAGGAGGTCCCCGGCCTTCGCAACGACTCGACGATGGTTATCCACGTCAGCGCCGACCGCTCTCGTGTTCAGGTCGTGTCGATTCCGCGCGACACGCTGGTCGATATCCCCGCGTGTAAGCACCGCGACGGATCGACCAGCGAGCCCATCGAAGAAGAGATGTTCAACAACTCCATGTTCTACGGTGCCGACGGTGGTAACACCGACGCCGACATCGCGCCCGGTATTGCGTGCGTGAAGTCGACCATCGAGAACATGTCGGGCATGACGATCGATTCCTTCATGGTCGTGAACTTCGCCGGCTTCATCAAGATGATCGACGCCCTGGGCGGTATCTGGTTCAACATCCCTAATCACATCGAAGATGAGTCCGCTCAGCTGTACATCGACGCGGGATGCTGGAAGTTGGACGGCACTCAGTCGCTGGCCTACATGCGCTCGCGCAAGGGCCAGGGCGATGGCTCCGACATCTCTCGTATCGGCCGCCAACAGCAGCTCATCTCCGCGATGCTTCGCGAGCTTCAGGCCAAGGACTACGTCACCGACTCCGGCGCGCTCCTCACCTTCCTGCAGGCCGCGATCCAGTCTGTCAACGTCTCCCCGAACCTGGGCGATGCCAGCGCAGATACTAATTTGCTGCTCAATGTCCTGTCGAAGATCGACCGCACGAACATCCAGTTTGTGACGATGCCCGTCGAAGAGCCCTACTGGGATCCGAACCGACGCATTGCTGCTGAACCGATGGCCCGCAACATGTGGACCGCGCTCAAGCAGGACAAGGCGCTGCCCGTGGGTACGACCTACACGGATGGCAACGGCGCGCAGCTGGTGGTCCCCGACCCGAAGGCTGCACAGGCCGTGCCCTCGCCGACGCCCTCTGCGGCCGACACTCAGAACGCCGGTCAGCCCCAGAGCACCACGGACAATACCGAGCAGTCGGCCTCCGTTGAGAACAACGCAGCCAACGAGGCTGCCGCCCAGAAGAACGCCGCCACCTGCCCGCCGAAAGACAAATGAGCACTCCTCCCTCGTTCACGCCCAACCCGAAACGACGCCGCCCCGACTTCGATGACGCGCACGTCATCGGCCAGGAGGCTCCCTCCGGCGCGCCCGTCCCCCCGTCTGAGGGGATCGCGCCGCAGATGTGGAGGATTTCCGAGGACGGTGCCGACTCCTCGCGCCCGCTGATGCCGCCGACCCTGGATCAGCCCCAGCGCGATCCGTCCTCGCTGTTTCCGAGGCGTTCCGCTCCTACCCCGCCCCCGTCGTTCGCGCCGGGATCGGCCGCGCGCAAGTCGTTGCGCACGCGCCAGGCGGACTCGTCACAGAACCCGTCGTCCTCCCCCCAGGCGACGCACCCTGTCCCGACACCGTCGTCCTCCCCCCAGGCGACGCACCCTGTCCCGACACCGTCGTCCTCCCCCCAGGCGACGTACCCTGTTCCGACACCTGCGTCCTCCCCCAAGGGGGCGTATCCTGTTCCGACACCTGCGTCCTCCGCCCGTCGGAGTGCGCCGGTTCCGAATCCGCCTGCCACGCCCGACGAGACGACGGTTGCTCCGAACCCGCCTGCCACGCCCGACGAGACGACGGTTGCTCCGAACCCGCCGTCCTTCGCGCCTGGCTCCAGCAACGCTGCAACGTCCCGCACCCCAGCGGCTCCCAGCTTCGCACCCGGTTCCGGCAACACTGCGACGCCCCGCACCCCTGCGGCTCCCAGCTTCGCACCTGGCTCCAGCAACACTGCAACGCCCCGCACCCCAGCGGCTCCCAGCTTCGCGCCCGGCTCCGGCAACGCTGCAACGCCCCGCACCCCAGCGGCTCCCAGCTTCGCGCCCTCGGGTAACGGGCCGCGCCAGGCGAGCGCCACACGCTCCCAGGCAGTCCCCGACCCGGTCCCCACACCCGGCGCTACGCCGTCGCGCACCGCTCCGGCGACAGCTCCGAGGCCTCGGCGCAAGCGCCGCCGACGCCTGGTCCTCAAGACGCTGTCTGTTCTCCTGGTCATTGTTCTCGCGTGGGGCGGATTCCTCGTGTGGGACGCGAACACGAACATCGGGCGCGTGAGCGCACTGTCGGGCGCCTCGGATACGGCCGGTACGACGTACCTGTTGGCCGGTTCGGACTCGCGTGCGGACGGCGCCGTGCAGGACGGCTTTGAGGGATCCGAGCGCGCTGACTCGATCATGCTGGTCAACATCGCGGCGAACGGCCAGGCTGTTGCTGTGTCGATTCCCCGCGATACCTACGCTGAGATTCCCGGCGTCGGCTGGGACAAGATCAACGCTTCCTACGCCTACGGCGGCCCCCAGCTCCTGGTCGAGACAGTCGAGAAGCTGACGGGTTTGACCGTCGATCACTTCGTGCAGATCGGCATGGGTGCGGTGCCCGACATGGTGGACGCGGTCGGCGGCGTGGAGCTGTGCTACGACCACGACTCGAACGACGAGTATTCGGGCCTGAACTGGACTGCTGGCTGCCACACGGTGGACGGCCCCACCGCCCTGCAGTTCTCGCGTATGCGATACCAGGATCCGGAGGGCGATATCGGTCGTACGAAGCGTCAGCGTCAGGTGATCTCCAAGGTCGTGTCCGAGGCCGCATCCCCCGCGACCCTCATCAACCCCGCGCGGACCCTACGCGTGGAGCGCGCTGGTTCCAAGTCGTTCACTGTCGATGAGGATTCCTCGATCATGACGGTTGCTTCCCTCGTGATGGCGCTGCGCAGCGCCTCGTCCGACGAGCTGATGGGTGTCCCGCCCATCGAGTCGCTGGACTATACGACCAGCGCGGGTGCCTCGGCGGTCCTGCTGCGTGACGAGACGGCCCCTGACTTCTTCGCCAAGCTGCGCTCCGGCAAACTCACGACCTCGGATCTCAACCAGATCGGCTGACGTCCTCAGGTGCGCCCGAGCGCAGAACAAGCCGCGGCCTCGTTCCCTCACAACAGAAGGGACGAGGCCGCGGCCGTGTCAGGCGTTAAAGAGGCTCTCAGGCACCGGGTACCGTGATGGGTCGCGGACCTGCCTGCCAGCCTTCCCAGGCGGAAGTGAGGATCTCGTCGAGACCGTTGTTGGCCTTCCAGCCCAGGTCCACGCCGATGGACAGCGGGTCACCGATGAGCTTGGGCGGATCGCCGGCGCGGCGCTCGAGGACCTCGACGGGGAAGTCCCAGCCGATGACGCGGCGCAGGCCGTCGATGATCTCCTGGACGGAGGTGCCCAGGCCGGTACCGACGTTGTAAGTGTGGTGGTCGGGCTGGCGGCCTTCGGCGAGGACGTCGAGGGCGGCGATGTGGGCCTCGGCCAGGTCCATGACGTGGATGTAGTCGCGCACGCAGGTGCCGTCCGGGGTGTCGTAGTCGGCACCGAAGATCTTGGCGCTCTCCCCGCGCTCGAGGCGGTCGAGAACCATGGGGATGAGGTTCATGATGGCGGGGTCGGCCAGGTCGGGCCAGCCGGCACCGGCGACGTTGAAGTAGCGCAGGCCGATCCACTTCAGATCCCATGCGCGCTCGCAGTCGGCCATCATCCACTCGCCGATCAGCTTGGTTTCGCCGTAGGGGTTGATGGGGTGGCCAGCCATGTCTTCGGTGACGACCTCGGCGGTGGGCATGCCGTAGACGGCGGCGGAGGAGGAGAAAATCATCTGGTCGACGCCCGCGTCCTCCATGGCAGCCAGGACGTTGGCCATGCCGCCGATGTTCTGCGCGTAGTACCAGGCGGGGCGCTTGACGGATTCTCCGACCTGCTTGCGGGCGGAGAAGTGGATGACGGCGGTGACGTCCTCGTCCATCATGAGGGTGGACAGGGTGGACCGCGCTTCGTCCGTGGCGACGTCGAGGCGAACCAGGGGCGTATCCCCGACCCGGGCGGCGTTCGAGGTGGACAGGTCGTCGACGACGACGACGCGATCCCCGCGCTGACGCAGGAGGCGGACAACATGGGCGCCGATGTAGCCGGCACCGCCACAAACGAGAATGCTCATGGCTTCAGGATACGACGGTGGGAGCGCCCGCGCCTACCCGCGCGGGGCTTGTGGGGGCTTGTCAGTAGTCCTCGGCGACGCGCTTGGCGAGGGCTGCGCCCTTGGCGCTGGCGACGTCGCGCAGGTCCTTCTGGAAGTCGCGCATGTGTGCGCGCAGACCTTCACACCACGGTCCTTCTCCGGCGCCGAGGATACGGGCCGCGAGCAGCCCGGCGTTGCGCGCGCCCGCGATGGACACGGTCGCGACGGGTACGCCGGCGGGCATTTGGACGATGGAGTGCAGGGAGTCCACGCCGTCGAGGTGCTTGAGGGGAACGGGCACGCCGATGACGGGCAGCTCGGTGAGGGCGGCAAGCATGCCGGGAAGGTGGGCGGCACCGCCGGCTCCGGCGATGATGACGCGCAGCCCCCGCTCCGAGGCGCTCCTCCCGTAGGCGACCATGTCCTCGGGCATGCGGTGGGCGGAGACGACGCCGACTTCGCAGCCGATGGCGAACTCGGCGAGGGCTGCGACGGCGGGTTCCATGGTGGGCCAGTCGGAGTCGGAACCCATGACAACGCCGACGAGGGGGTTGTCGCTGGTGGCCGTGAGCTGGATGTCGAGGTCGGTGGTCATGGGCGGTCCTTTCGGGAGGGGACGAGGCCGGGGCGCTCTCGCCGTTCGGCCGACGGTTGGGGGGTCAGTCGGTGGCGGAGGTGCCGTGCAGGGCCTCAACGGCGGCCCGTGCGCGCGTCAGGGCCACGTCCGGGTCCTTGTCGACGACGGTGACGTGGCCGAGCTTGCGGCCCGGGCGCACCTCTTTGCCGTAGAGGTGGACTTTCGCTCCGCCTCCCCCGGCTTCATAGGCGGCGGCGAGGGCACGCGCGGGCTGGTTGTAGGCGGAACCCAGCAGGTTAACCATGACGACGTGCGTGCCCGGGGCCTTGAGGTCGGTAGAGCCGAGTGGCAGGTCCAGGACGGCGCGCAGGTGTTGCTCGAACTGGCTGGTGACGGCCCCATCGATGGTCCAGTGTCCGGTGTTGTGGGGGCGCATGGCCAGCTCGTTGACGAGGACGCGCTCGTCCGCTCCCTCTCCGACGACGAACATCTCGACGGCCAGGACGCCGGTGACGCCCAGCTCCCCGGCAATGCGTTCTCCGATGCGGCGCGCTTCGTCCGCTGTCTCGGGTCGGATACCGGTCGCGGGAGCCGTGACCTCAGCACACACGCCGCCCACTTGGACGGTGGAGGCGACGGGCCAGGAGGCAACCTCGCCCGAGGGGGTGCGCGCCAGCAGGGCCGCCACTTCACCCGTGAAGGGCACCAGGGCCTCGGCCAGGAGCGGGCCGCTTCCCCACCATGACTCGACGTCGGCGGGGCTGTGGGCCACCGCGACGCCGTGGCCGTCGTAGCCGCCTCGTGGAGTCTTGACGATGAGGGGCCAGCCGATGACCGCTCCGAAACGCTCCAGCTCAGCCGCGTTATCGACGCGCGCCCATGCCGGGCAGGGGATGCCCATCTCACTCAAGCGCGCGCGCATCTGAAGCTTGTCCTGGGCGTACAGGAGAGCGGCGGCCGGGGGTTGCACGGAGACGACGCGCGCGGCCTCCTCCATGGTTTGGGCAGGAATATGCTCATGTTCGAAAGTGAGGACGTCCGCACCGTCGATGAGCGCGCGAACGGCGTCCAGATCCTTGGGGGCACCGACAGCCTTGTCGACGGTCACCAGACCGGTCGACCCATCCTCGGCCTCGACGAGGGCCCGAAGGTTAATGCCGAGCGCGATAGCGCTCTCCTGCATCATGCGTGCCAGCTGTCCGCCGCCGATGACGGCCACGGTGGGAGGAGTCAACATATCGCGTTCCACGCCTCCCAATCTACCGCTCTCCTAGAAGCGACGCGAGCGGCGTCCCATGGAAATGAGCGGCCCTTCGGGCATGACGCGATCAGGGTCCAGGGACGCCGGGATTGCGGCGACGGATATCGTGAAAACGGGGGGAATGTTGGACTTGAGTTCCAGGCGCCCGCCCATCGCCTGGGCCAGGTCGTGGGCGAGGGCCAGGCCGATGCCCGTCGAACCGTGTCCAGACACACCCTTTTCGAAGATGTCGGGTGCCAGGGCTTCGTCGATACCTTCGCCTTCGTCGCTGACCTCAATGATAACGCCGCGTTTGGAGGAACCGGCGTGCGCCCACACGCGCGTCATTCCATCTCCGTAACGCAGGGAGTTTTCGATGAGCGTGGCCAGCACCTGTCCGAGTTTGCCGGCGTCGGCCAGGATTGGGCGCTCGGCCTCGTCGAGAAAGACGAGGGGACGGCCTGCCGCCTTAAACTGGTCCTCCCACTCTTCGCGGGCGGTGTTGAAGACTTCGAGGATGTGGATGGCCTCGGTTTGCCCACCGTTTTGGCGCTTGGAGACATCGAGGAGTTCGGAAACGACGTTGGTCATGCGCTCGACCTGTTCGAGGCAGGTGCGGGCTTCGGCACGCACTTCCTCCTCGGAGGAGATGAGTTCAATTTCCTCCAGGCGCATCGACAGGGCAGTGAGCGGCGTGCGCAGCTGGTGGGAGGCGTCGGCGGCGGCTTGGCGCTCGGCGGCGAGGCGTCCGGCCATGCGCTCGCCTGTGCGGGCGAGTTCCTCGGAGACCAGGTCGATCTCTTCGATGCCGGATTCTTCAACGCGGGCGCGCACGCCGCCGGAGCCGATCTGCTCAGCCTGTGCGGCCAGGTAGATGAGGGGCGCGGACAGGGAACGCGAGAGCGAGCGAGCCATGAGCAAGCCGATCAGCATAGAGCCGATCATGCCAGCACCGAACATGCCGCACGCCCACAGGATGCGGGTGGTCGCGCCCGAGGCTGAGGAGGTGAGCTGGACACTCACGCCGCTCGGGGACTCCGCAAAGGCTGTCATCGTGCGCCCGATCGGCTCAGTCTCGTCCGTAATGAGGTTGTGGCCGGGCACGAGAATACGGTAGCTGAGTTCGTCACGGCCCTCATTCTGGTCGGCGACGAGCGCCGCTACTGACTCAGCGTCCGTGCTTTCGCCCGCCGCGTTGCGACGGTCGATGCTCTGAACGATGCGCTGGGCAGCGACTTCCAGGTCACGCTGCTCGGAAGCCCAGATAGACACCGAGGCAAAAAACGCGCCGGGCAGGCCCATGACGACGCACACGACAGCGACGACGGAGACAATCATCCTCACCGCGCGTGCGCGCATGGTGACCCTCCTTTAGCGACGGATTAGCGCGCGCTTTCGAATCGGAAGCCCATCCCGCGCACGGTTGTAATGTAGTGCGGGTCGGTCGCGTCATCGCCGAGTTTACGACGCAGCCAGGACACGTGCATGTCCAGGGTCTTGGTGGAGCCGGTCGGGTCGGACCCCCAGACCTCGCGCATGAGCGCGTCGCGAGCGACGACGGACCCGGCCTCGCGCAGCAGAACGCGCAGCAGGTCGAACTCCTTGGCCGTCAGGCTCAGCTCCACATCGCCGACGAAGGCGCGATGGGCTGCGACGTCCACGCGGATGTCCTGGGCGCGCAGCTCGCCTTCAGCGGGTTCTGCGACCTGACGACGCAGGAGCGCGCGTACGCGGGCGAGCAGCTCGGCCAGACGGAAGGGCTTGGTCACGTAGTCGTCCGCGCCCGCGTCGAGGCCGACAACCATGTCAACTTCGTCTGTGCGTGCGGTGAGAATGAGGATCGGGACCCGGTTTCCGGCGGCGCGGATCTCACGGGCGACGTCGAGGCCGTCCATGTCAGGCAGGCCGAGGTCCAGTACGACCAGGTCGACGTTGCGTGTGTCGGCCAGGGCTGCACCGCCCGTGGCGTGCGCGCGCACGTCGTATCCTTCCCTGCCCAGGGCCCGCGCGAGGGGCTCGGAGATGGCCGGATCGTCTTCAACGAGGAGAACTGTAGTCACGCTCTCATCTTAGCAATTCCGAACCAAAACTTTCACCTCTCTTGACCCAAAAAACATGGGCGTCAGAAGTCAACGAAAGACGCTGAGAACGCTCGCGTCAGGCGACACGAGCAGAGAGCAGGTAGGGAGAAACAGGCCCAAAACCGCGCAAGTCTGCGGTCGGGAACTCCTCAAGTTCGTACCCTTCGCCACCCTTGCCAGCGGCGATCGCAGCCGCGGTGGCAGGATCGGTGAGTATCTTACCGACCGGTGCGATGTCCACGAGGCGAGACGCCAAATTAACGGTCGGACCGAAGACATCGCCGGAGCGCGAAAAGACGTCACCACGCACAAAAGACGCGCGTACGGGAAGCATTTCATCGTCCGCGTTGAGACGCTCAATGAGGGCGGTCGCCACGCGCAATCCGGTGGGCAGGTCATCGGCGATGTAGAGAACCGCGTCGCCGATCATCTTGACGACGCGACCGCCCTCTTCGATGACCGCCGTCCGACTTTCTTCCTCGAAGCGCTCGATGAGGCCGACCAGAGCATCCCCGAGAATCGTCGAGGACGAGGTGTAGGACACCATGTCCACGAAGCCGAGGCAACGATTGAGCGGGAAGCGGCTGTGACGCTCCTCGTGACCGCGTTGAGAGACCTCGCGGTCAAAGCGCGAGAGGGTCGCCTCGAGCTGACGACGCCAGGAGTACACGAACATCTCCTGGAAGACGTCGATGTGCTCACGCATGTGGTCGAGCACGTACATGCGAGCCGTCGTGTCATCCAGCATGAGCCGACGCATCGAGTCCTCCACCAGGGCCTCGAACTGCCACAGGGCGAGGCGGTCGGCCAGGTGGGAGTTGGCACGCAGGAGCGAGCGCGACGTGGCGGTGTCGATGACGCCGGACTCGACGAGGTCGTGCCACTTGCCAAACACGTCGAGGTCACGCTGGGAGAACATCTGTTCATCCGGATCGGGGGCCTGGAAGCCCAGGGCGATCCAGAACTGTAAGACACGCTCGATCGGAGTGTCCGTCGCCTCGGCGAGGTCACGGGCAGAGTATGTGAGATGACCACCGAGCAGCTGGGGAACATAGCTGGTTGCGGTGAGGTCATCGGGAGATGCATGGGACGATGTCGCACGCTCATCCATCGCGAATCCCTCCTTGTCAGGCTGACTCAACACCACATCAGCGGATGATAAGTATAGTAGATCACGCTTTAAGGTCACAGTAAATTATGACCTCACGCACTGACAATTGTAGTAGACTGATTGATTTTCCACCACTCATTTGCACATTTACCTGCGACAACTCCGTTTTTTGCACTATTTTGCAGCTTGACTGCGCGCGACGTGACACATGGTCCACAATGTGCCTATGCGCCTCGTTCTTGCCTCCGCCTCCCCCGCCCGCCGCGCCACGTTAATCGCGGCGGGCATCACACCAATCGTCAGGGTGTCCACCGTCGACGAGGACGCCGTCCTCGCCGCCCTGCCCGGCGGGCGCGCATTCTCGGGAGGCACAACCACCCCCACCGACGAGGTGGCGGCCCTCGCCGCCGCCAAGTGCACGGACGTGTGCGAGGCCCTGACCCAGGGAGACCCAGAACTGCCCGAGGGGGATCCCGTCCTCGTCGTCGGCTGCGACTCGATGCTCGAGATTGACAGTCAGATGCTCGGCAAGCCCCACACTCCCGAGGTTGCCCGCGAGCGCATCCGCGCCATGCGCCGCACGAGCGCCACCCTGTGGACGGGACACTCGGCAGCGATCCTCGCCCCAGCCTCGTCGACCGACGGGAGGACGGGCACGCGCACGGTAAGCGCAAGCGTCACCCGCTCCGCCTCGACCCAGGTCCACTTCGGAGACATCTCGGACGCAGAGATCGACGCGTACGTGGCGACGGGCGAGCCGCTGCACGTGGCAGGATCCTTTACAGTAGATGGCTTGGGCGGTCCCTTCATCGAGGGCGTGACGGGCGATTATCACTCGGTCGTCGGCATCTCGTTGCCGCTGCTGCGCTCCATGGCCTCCGAGCTGGGCGTGTTTTGGCCGGACCTGTGGGATGCGCCGCGCACCTAAGTTTCACTCCTCAACGACCCGCGTAATCCCCGTACTGTAGGGGCATGGATAACAGCACTGCATGGGGCGTCGGCCTCGCAACGATCACCCTGGACGGAACAACTCTCGACACGTGGTATCCCGCCCCGCACCTGGGCGAACCCGGGAGCGATGAGGAGCTGGCAACTTCGCTGGCCCTGCTGGAGCGCGTGGACGATGCGCGCCGCGTGCGTACCGTCGTCGTGACGACGACGATTGACCTGACCGCGGCCCCCGCCTCGACCGAGGACGCTTACCTGCGCCTGCACTTGCTTTCCCACCGCCTGGCGGCGCCCAACACGATCAACCTGGACGGTATCTTCGCGGTGCTGCCCAACGTCGTGTGGACGGATGCGGGTCCGTGTGCGGTCGCCGATTTCGAGGCCACCCGCCTGCGCCTGCGCGCCCGCGACGGCCGCCCCGTGACCGTGCAGGGCATCGACAAGTTCCCGCCGATGGTCAACTACGTGCTGCCCTCGGGCGTACGTATCGCCGACGGCACCCGTGTGCGCCTGGGTGCCTACCTGTCCGAGGGCACGACCGTCATGCACGCCGGCTTCGTCAACTTCAACGCGGGCACGCTGGGTCGCTCCATGGTCGAGGGCCGCGTCTCGCAGGGCGTCGTCATCGGCGATGGCTCGGACGTGGGCGGCGGCGCCTCCACGATGGGCACGCTCTCGGGTGGCGGCAAGCAGCGCGTGCGCCTGGGCGAGCGCTGCCTGCTGGGTGCGAACTCGGGCCTGGGCATCGCTCTGGGCGACGACTGCGTGGTCGAGGCCGGCCTGTACGTGACCGCCGGCGCGAAGGTGACGCTCATTGATTCCTCCGGCGAGGCTGAGCCGCGCACGATTGCAGCGCGCGAGCTGTCGGGTGCGTCGAACATTCTGTTCCGCCGCAACTCTCAGACGGGTCGCATCGAAGCCATCGCCCGCGCGGGCGTCGTGGGCATCGAGCTTAACGACGCGCTGCACGCGTCGAACTGACGAGGACACACCAAACGAGGCCGGGGCGCGTCATGCGTCCCGGCCTCGTTCGGTGTAGAAACCGTCAGCGGGCGGACCATGCCTCGCGGATGCGGCTGGCCGCGGCTGCCACGCGCTCGTCGCTGGCGGTGAGGGCCACGCGCACGCGCCCGTGGGCAGCGGTGCCGTAGAAGTTGCCGGGAGCGGCGAGGATGCCAAGTTCGGCCAGTCGGTCCACGAGCGCCCACGAGTCGGTCAGGTTGGCGGGGTCGGCTACCCACAGGTACAGGCCGGCCGCACTGTCGGGGTCAACGTCGAGGCCGGCGTCGGTCAGGGCCTCGAGGAGGAGGGTGCGTCGCGCGGCGTAGACCTGCCGCTGATCCTCGACGTGCTCGGTGTCAGTCAGGGCGAGGGCCATCGCATGTTGGACGGGGGCGGGCACCATGAGCCCGGAGTGCTTACGCGCGTTCACGATGGGGGCGACCAGCGCGGGGTCGCCGTAGATGAGGGCGGCGCGGTAGCCCGCGAGGTTTGACTGCTTGGACAGCGAGTACAGGACGAGGAGGCCGCTCGCGTCACCGTCGCAGACATCGACATCCAGCAGGGAGGGCACGCCCTCGCTCACATAGGGTTCGGCCCAGGGCAGGGCCGCGTAGCACTCGTCGGACACAACGACAACGCCGTGGGAGCGCGCCCACGCGACGACTCCGCGCAGCTCGTCCTTACTCATGACGTGTCCGTCGGGATTGCCGGGCGAGTTCAGGTAGACGAGGGTGGCCTCGGGCCACGAGTCGGGGTTCGTCGGGTCGACGGGGACGGGAGTCGCTCCAGCCAGGCGGGCACCGATGTCGTAGGTCGGGTAGGCAACCTCGGGAACCAGGACGGTGTCGCCGGGGCGTACGCCGAGCAGGAAGGGGAGCCAGGCGACGGCTTCCTTCGAGCCAATCGTAGGAATCACGCCGCCGGGGCCGACATCGACCATGCCCCGTCGCGCCCCCCAAGCGAGGATCGCATCGCGCACCTCAGCGGTGCCAATCACCGTCGGGTAGCCGTGCGCGTTGGATGCCTCGGCGAGCGCATCTCGGATGAACGCGGGGGTGTCGTCGACGGGCGTGCCGACGCTCAGATCACAGATTCCCCCGGGATGTGCAGCTGCGCGCGCTTTGGCGGGCGCAAGCTGATCCCAGGGGAATTCGGGCAGGTCGAGGGGGCGAGGCAGCGTAGTTGTCATGCCCCTACCCTATCGACTGTCAGAGGTTTTCGGCCTTCCATTCCTCATTCTGAGGAGGCAGCGCGGCAATCATCGGGTCGTCGTAGTCCTGGACGCCGGTCTTCTGGGCACCGCCGGGGCTTCCCAGCTCGTTGAAGAAATCGACGTTGGCGCGCAGGTAGTCCGCCCATTCCTCGGGCAGGTCATCCTCGTAGAAGATCGCTTCGGTGGGGCACACGGGCTCGCACGCGCCGCAGTCCACGCACTCCTCGGGGTGAATGTAGAGCGTGCGCTCCCCCTCGTAGATGCAGTCGACGGGGCACTCGTCCACGCACGCGCGATCCTTGACGTCCACGCACGGCTGCGCGATGACGTAGGTCATGAGACGTTCCTCCTGGTCAGTTCTAAAGACTCGTTGATTCTATTATTCACGTATGAGTAGCCCCGAGTCACCCACCGCACATATTCCCGCGGAAAACGGCGCATTGTCGCCGCATGCCCAGCGCGCGCACGCCGACGCAGGAGAGCAAATTTCCGCACGCCCTCTTCGCGCAATTCCCGATCTGCCGTGGATGCGCTTCGAGGTCGGCGAGAGAATCGTCATCCGTTACCGCCTGGCAGACGGTCTGCACGACGCCCTGGGAGAGGCCTTAGAGGTGGCTCCCACCCACGTCACGGTCGCGACGAGGCGTGGGCCGGTTCGCGTGGATGCCCGCACGATGGTGACGGGCAAGAAGGTGCCTCCCCCGCCCACGATCTAGCGGGCGGAGGGGCGCACTCGGGTGGGTCAGCGGTTGGCGCGGCGCTCGCGAGCGGCGATCTTGAAGCGCTCCTGAGCGTCCAGGACGACCTTGCGCACGCGCACGGCCTCGGGGGTGACCTCGACGCACTCGTCGTTGGCCGCGAACTCGAGGGACTCCTCGAGGGTCAGCTTGCGCGAGGGAGTCAGCGACTCGTACACGTCTGCGGTCGCGCTGCGGGTGTTCGTCTGCTTCTTCTCGCGGCAGATGTTCACGTCCATGTCCTCGCCGCGCGGGTTCTCGCCCACGACCTGACCCTCGTAGACCTCCGAGGAGGGTTCGACGATGAAGGAGCCGCGCTCCTGCAGGTTCGTCATCGCGTAGGGGGTGGCCTGGCCAGCACGGTCGGCGACGAGCGAGCCGGTGAGGCGCTGCTCGATGGTGCCCTGCCAGGGGGCGTAGCCCTCGGCGATGGACGACGCGATGCCGGTGCCGCGCGTTTCGGTGAGGAAACGCGTGCGGAAGCCGATGAGGCCGCGGGCGGGGACGACGAACTCGAGGCGAATCCACCCCGACCCGTGGTTCGCCATGGTTTCCATGCGGCCCTTGCGGGCGGCCATGAGCTGCGTGATGGCACCGAGGTACTCTTCGGGGATGTCGATCGTCATGCGCTCCATGGGCTCGCTGAGGACGCCGTCGATCTCCTTGGTGACGACCTGCGGCTTGCCGACGGTCAGCTCGAAGCCCTCGCGGCGCATCTGCTCAACGAGGATCGCCAGGGCGAGTTCGCCTCGGCCCTGAACTTCCCAGGCGTCGGGACGCTCGGTGGGCAGGACCTTCAGCGACACGTTGCCGATGAGTTCTCGGTCCAGGCGGTCCTTGACCTGACGCGCCGTGACCTTGGCACCCTTGACGCGACCCGCCATGGGCGAGGTGTTGATGCCAATCGTCATAGAGATCGCCGGGTCGTCGACCGTGATGAGTGGGAGGGGACGCGGATCCTCGAGGTCAACGAGGGACTCGCCGATCATGATGTCTTCGATGCCGGCGACGGCGACGATGTCGCCGGGCGCAGCGGAGTCGGTCGAGACGCGCTCGAGGCCCTCGGTGGCCAGCAGCTCGGAGATGTGCACGCGCTGGATGGTGCCGTCGTGGCGGGCCAATCCCACGTCGGCCCCCTTCTTGAGGGTGCCGTTGTGGATGCGCAGCAGGGCCAGACGGCCCAGGAAGGGCGAGGCATCCAGGTTGGTGACGTGCGCCTGCAGGGGCATGTCCTCGTCGTAGGAGGGGCCGGGGATGCGGCTGAGGATAGTCTCGAACAGGGGTTCGAGGTTCTCGGTGGGCAGCTGGCCGTCGCCCGGGTTCTCGAGGGAGCACTTGCCGGCCTTAGCGGAGGCGTACACGACGGGGACGTCCATGAGGGAGTCCACGTCGATGTCGATGCCCTCGTTCATAAGGTCCTCGCCGAGGGAGAGCAGCAGGTCGGTCGTCTCGGAGACGACCTCGTCGATACGCGAGTCGGGGCGGTCAACCTTGTTGACGACGACGATGACGGGCAGGTGGGCCTGGAGGGCCTTGCGCAGCACGAAGCGGGTCTGCGGGAGTGGGCCTTCGGAGGCGTCAACCATGAGGACGACACCGTCGACCATGGACAGGCCGCGCTCAACCTCGCCGCCGAAGTCGGCGTGGCCGGGGGTGTCGATAACGTTGATGGTGACGCCGTCCTGAAGGCCCAGGGCCTGCGCGGCGGGGCCGCGATAGTGGACGGCGGTGTTCTTGGCGAGAATGGTGATGCCCTTTTCTCGTTCAAGATCGCCGGAGTCCATGACGCGCTCGCCGGTCTTTTCGACCGTGTCGCGCTCGGAGAACGCTCCGGATTGCCAGAGCATTGCGTCAACCAGCGTGGTCTTTCCGTGATCGACGTGTGCGACGATCGCGACGTTTCGCAGGTCGGGACGCGTGGGCATATCTGGACTCCTCACATGTGGACACCTATTATTGCGTGTGATGGGGCACAGAAGCCCGGTTGACAATCGGACGGCTGACCGATTCCACGCACATACCTCTCCAGAATATCGGCATACGGAGGGCCTATGCGCATGCCATCCTGCGAAATCCACCACGTCACCACCCCACCCAGCTGGACCGATTGGTCTATTTGCTGAGAAACAACCCCTCCACTTAACTGATAGATATGAGCGACATCGCCACCTTCTCTGCCACTGTCCCCTCAGCCTCGGCACAGATCACCCCTTTCGGGGCACACCTCCTGTCCTGGCATCCAACCAACGATGATGACGTCCTATGGCTTTCCTCCCGCGCCGTGCTCGACGGCACGACAGCAATCCGCGGTGGCGTCCCCCTCTGTCTTCCCTGGTTCGGGGGCCCTGATGACTCCCCATCACGACCAGGGCCGGGCGCGGGGGCTCACGGATTTGCCCGCACCTCCATGTGGAAGCTCCGCTCCTCGTCCCACCCCACGAACGACGCCCCGGCCTCGTTCTCTTTCGAGCTGCACCACACGGGCGAGACCTCCATGCTCTACCCCCATTCCTTCTGCGCGCGCCTCGATGTGAGCGCGGGTGACGAGCTGAGCATGAGCCTGACCCTGACGAACGAGGACGATCACCCCTTCGCGATTGAGGCCGCCATGCACACCTACCTGCGCGTCGGGGACGTCAAGGACGTGAGCATCGAGGGCTTGGACGGCGAGCGCTACTTCGACAAGGTGCGCGGCCGCTACGTCACTCAGTGCGGGGACCTGAGCTTCGTGGGTTTCACTGACCGCATCTACACGACGACGCAGCAGGTCAGCGTCATCGACCCCAAGCTGGACCGACGCATCATCGTGGATAAGAACGGCTCCGGCTCCACCATCGTGTGGAACCCCTGGTCACAGGGTGCGGCCACCATGAGCGATATCGGCGAGGGCGAGTGGCAGCACTTCGTGTGCGTAGAGACCGCGGCGGTGCGCGAGAGGGCGCTGACGCTGTGGCCGGGCCACCCTCACATCATGACGCAGACCCTCGCCGTGGAGACGCTGGACTGAGCGGCCCGCGGGTAGGATTGAGGGCAGCTACGACCAGAAAGGCCACCATGGCTCTCACCTCCGCGATTGCGTCCGCCTACCTGTCTGTTTCCCGGTGGAAGCTGTCTACGCAGCCCCTGCCGGACAAGGTCATCGTTATCGGTGCCCCGCACACCTCGAATTGGGACGGCGTCTTCATGGCGATTTCCATGTGGAAGTCGGGGCGCACGTTCTCGTTCCTGGTGAAGGATTCCGTGGTGAAGGCCCCGGTGCTGGGTTGGTTCGTCAAGAAGATCGGCGCGGTTCCCGTGGAGCGCAGCGCGGCCCACGGCCTCGTCGAGCAGGTCGCCCAGCGTATCCGCGAGTCCGACTCGTTCACGCTGTGCATCACCCCGAAGGGGACGCGTTCGCCGCGTGAGTTCTGGAAGTCGGGCTTCTACCGCATCGCCATGGAGGCGGATGTGCCGATCCAGCTGGGCTTCATCGACCGCAACACCCGCACCTTCGGGTGGGGGCCGACGTACCGTCTGACGGGTGATGTGCGGGCCGACATGGACGTGATTCGCGCGTTTTACGCGGGCAAGGTGGGCGTCAAGCCCGCCAAGACCTCGGTCCCGCGTCTGCGTTCCGAGGACGAGGCGTCGTGAGGGGTGCACGCGCAATGGCCTGCGCCGGTGGGGCGCTGGCGCTGTGTGCGCTCGGTGCGCCCGCTGTCGCGGATGATCCGACGCCGATTCACCTGGCTGAGGTCTACGACATCACTCCGGGGGTGTCCGCCACCCACGAGGTGACGCTCTCGACGGATCATCCGCTCATCGGCGAGCAGTGCCAATCGATGGGGACGGGCGCGCAAGCGTCCTCCGCCGTGCTGGTTGATGTCAACGGTATCGACGGCTGCCGCTTCACGTGGGTGCTGCCCAGTGCGGGGTCGGAGGTCGTGACGGTCGACTCTGGCGGCGTTTTCCACTTTCATTCGGAATCCGCCCGCCTTCTCGAGGGGTTTTCCACGCCCGAGGCCGTCGCCACCATCGACTCTGTCACGCTGGTCGCGCACGCCTCCGAGATCGTCGAGGCCTCGGAAGGTGGGGCCGTCACGTCCGCGGGCGTCTCAACGAAGACGGACGCGAGCACGGTCACGTGGACGAATGTGCGCGACGATGTGACCGCGACGGGCACGGTGGACGCCGATGCGGCGGCCGCGTCCCCCACGCCTTCCGTTTCTCCCACACCGTCCCCGTCGCCATCACCGAGCCGGGAACGAGGCGGGGGTTCCGCGCGCTCGTCCCTGACCCCGATCCTTGCGATCACCGGCGGCGTCCTCGCGCTGGTTCTCGTGGGCGCGTTCATTCGGTGGATTCGCCGGTCGCGTCAGGCGGCGGCCGACGCCCAATTCGATTGGGATGCATCCGTGCGAGCGTCGCAGCGCGAGGCCGCCTTGGAGGCGAAGACGGGAGCAGCGCCCTACGCGTCCCCCACGCCTGGGTCCGCGCTGTCGGCGCTCACGCCTGCGCCGCCCGCACTGGGGGCCGATTCGCCTCGCGAAGACCCCACGGATATGCCGCCCACCCCGGAGTCCAGCGAGCGCTTCGCTCCCCCGACGGACGACTGATCATTCGAGCGATGCTCGGGTGTTCTAGCCGATGTGGAAGTAACGCTCGACGAGTTCTTCGACGGACACCCGCGAGTCGGCCAGGTCGTCTCGCAGGTGCATGTCGCCCAGCTCGACCAGGCGCGCGGCCCACGAGTCAATGAGACCGACCGGGAACACACCGCCTTCCTCGTAGTCTTCGCGCTGCGTGAGAAGGCGGCCCGCGGCCTCGAAACACGACGAGGGCAGCTGGTCGAGGCCGGGGGTCTGTGAGGCGTCACCGTCAACTTTGCGCTTGCGCGCGTAATCGGCCATGCCGGGCCGTGTCAGCCCTATGCGCGCGGCAACCACGATACCTGCCAGGAGCAGATGGATGGCCGCCGACCCGTCCGGGCTGCGCAGCTCGATGGTCTGCGAGTCGTTAGGAAGTCCTGCGATGGGCGGCTCGTTCGGGTTCGCGTCCCGGAACATCGAGTCGTCGATATTCTGCCACCCGAGGGGCACGCGCACGAGGACCGAGCGGTTACGGTCACCCCAGCAGATCGCGGTCGGCGCCTCCTGATGAGGCACGAGGCGCAGGAACGAGGTAGGCACGGTGTTCCCGAAAGCCGTCAGCGACGCGGCGTGCGACAGGTAGCCGCCGATGACTTTCAGGGCCGCCTCCGTGAGGCCCGATCCCGTAGAGAACTGGTTGACGCCGTCCTTGACCAGGCGGGTGTGGAAGTGCATGCCGGATCCGGCCTGACCCACCGCAATCTTGGGCGAGAAGGACACTTCGATGCCGTATGAGTGGGCGACCTCGCGCAGCACCCACTTGGCCAGCACCATCTGATCGGCCGCGGCGCACGCGTCTACGGGCAGGAACTCGATCTCCTGCTGGATCATCTGACGCCCATCCGACACGAAGTTACCGACCTCGGAGTGAGCGTATTTGACGGCGCACCCCATGCTCACCAGGTGGAGCAGGGTCTCGGTACGTACGTCCTCCCACTTCGAGAACGGCCCAGACTCGTGGTAGCCACGCTGGGGTTCGACCCGGAACAGCGGGTCCTCCGGGGAGAAGAGGTAGTACTCGAGTTCGCCGAGGGCCTCGAGGGTGCAGCCTGTCTCCGCTTCGAGGGCGCGCTGAGCCTTGCGCAGGATCTCCTGCGGGGCCGAGGCCAGGGGCGCTCCGCTCACATCGTAGAAACCGCACAGGAACTCCACCGTGGGGATCGCGGAGAAAGGGTTGAGGAACGCGGTGGCCAGGCGCGGTACCACGTACAGGTCGGAGGACGTTGCCTCGACGAAGGAGAAGAGCGAGGATCCGTCGACGCGCTCACCGAGGGTGAGGACACGGTCGAGATGCGCCTTGGATTGAATCGCAAAGTTAAGGGTCTTCAGCCGACCATCTCCGCCGACGTAGCGAAGGTTGAGCATCGAGATCCGATTGTCTTCGATGTATCCGATGATGTCGGCCTTCGTGAACTCTTGCGCGGGCTTCCCTAAGGCTTGCACGAGGGGATTCGGGCTGAGGGAGACGGTGTCAGTCGAGAGCATCTCAAACTCCTCTTTGAGCATGACTTGTTTCACACGATCACCCCACACGTTACCACCACACGACTACCCCAACACCCGCACGCCACCATCCGATGTCCACTTTTTCGCGACCATTCCCCGTCAAACAAATACAGTGTCTTAGTGACGCTTGTTACACTTTTACTAGCCGCACATTAGGAGATTTAACGGCGATCGCAGCTTTATCCGTCCCCCACGATCCCACAATGCGCCCCGCGTGTTCCTGGCGCAGTGTCTTCATCGACTCAGCGCACACGTTCTGGCCAGTGCCCCACGTGGAGCTTCTCCTCATCATCATGGCCAGGTATCATCTCAACGTCCTGCACTGGCGACTCGCCAACGACACGGCATGGCGCATCCCGATCCCCAGCTTCCACCTTCTCACCGGCGCAGGAGCACAAGCGCCCCGCCCGGCAACCGATGGGCACGCGACCTCCCTCCGATTAGGAGGCGGCCTCGCACACCCACCCCACTGCGCACACGGCTTTTACTCCGAGGCCGACATCCGCCACCTCGTCACCTACGCGGCGGCTCGCGACATTCGCATCATCCCCGAAATCTCCTTCCCCCCACGTACAGATGCCCCGATCCGCGCCTACCCCACGTACAGATGCCCCGATCCGCGCCTATCCCACGATGAGCAACCCGAGCCTCGTCCGCTCCCCCACACACACGGGCGAGACGGCCCCACGGCCACATACGACTCCACACCGTTCGAGCAGGCGCACCAGCTCCACTCACGACTGCCGGAGGCCATGTCAACCGAACGATTACGAGGAGTCGAAGCCCTCATCCACCCCACCAGGATCACGAGTTCAGACCCGGCCTTCCTCCACCTACTCCCCCACCTCCTCGTCACCGCCGAGGCCGCATGGCATGGATCAGTCACACTACCGTGGAAGCAGCTCTCCCCTCTGATCGACAACGAGCTCACTTACCTGCGCCACACCGTTGCCTACTGGAAGACACCGCGGACATAAGTGAGGGCCGCGCGCCAATTCAGACACGCGGCCCTGTGCCCCCTAGCGGGGCGAGGTCCGGAGCAGGCATGGAACCCCACCCCGCCAGGCTCCTATGAGCGCGGCGACCACGATTTCAAGCGCTCAGCAAGTTCACGCGCGCAAGTATCCAAGCGCTCAGCTTCTAGCGCGTCCTCACGTTTGACTGCACGCCAATACTCGACCTTTGTGTGCAAGAACTCACGGCGCAATTCGATGATCTGCGCCTCCTCCTGAAGGCGCGCATCCTGCTGCTCAAGGAGGGAAATAAACTCGGAAATATCACGGTCTACACCCAAACCCGAGCGCACATAGTCCCGCATATCAGCAATCGACATACCCGACGCCGACAGACACGCGACCCAGGTGAGCAGCTCCAGGTCACCCTCCGTATAGATACGATGCCCACTCGAGGGATCGCGCGCAATGGCAGGAATAACGCTGACATCCTCGTAATAGCGCAGGGTGGATGGGGGCAAGCCAACGAGCGCCGCTACCTCCTTAATAGAGTACGTGCGCCCGGAGCCTGTTCCTGCCATGACCTCACCCTAAAAGACCTCAAGCCCTTGAAGTCAAGCGGAATTGGGGGACGTGCATCACGCGGCGCGACCTGCACAAAGATCGCGTCCGCGTGACCGTGCGGCCACTCACGACCGCGACGGGAGTTCGACCGCTAGACCACCATCATCGGAGAAGCTCCGCTCGATGCTGGAAGGCCCAAATCGAGAAGGGTTCATCTCGCATTTTCTTCTCCGCACGCCCCAGCAGCTCGCAGCCACCATTCGTATAAAAGCGAGCATTGGATTCCGTACACGTCACCAGTCCGTACGCGCGCCCACCCCGCTTCGCCACAAAGTCGGGAAGGACTTTGGCAACGAGCCATCGGCCTACTCCCCGACCCTGCATCCGCTTATCGACCGACAAAATCTCGAGATACCAGTCAAAATCGCCATTATCGATAGCGACCTGATCTCCGTCGTAGGCCGCCTGGGCAAAGTCAGCCACCAAGAGCGGAGATGCGTAGCGGAAGAGGCGATACCCGCCGCTGACCACGTTACGCCACAAGCCGATTGGCCGATCATGCATGAGTGCAACGGCGATAACCTGTCCCTCATGTTCAACGACGAGAGCGTTTCTGGAGGCCAGGTAGGCTTTCGCCATCATCTCGTTGAGGACAGCCAGACATTGTGGGTAACGCTCCGTCTGGTAGACATATGGCTTGAGCGTGAGATGAAATGGATAGTCAAGAAATCCTTCCGTGATAATGCGTGTCATTTCAGGAATATCTGCACTCGTTGCGGGCCGACACTTCACAGCGCCCCTCCTCTGTTAGACCAGATAGCACCTCGTAATAAGGTCGAAAACCTGACGTCAGGTAGACGGTTGTCATACTACGCGATGATTTCTCAGGAGACCTTGTCAGTTAGAGGATTTTTTCTTTGACATGCGAGGCATACCAACTTGACGTTCGGTCAGACATTCTCGGGCATCGTCCCCTCCATTGCTTTGCGCGCGCGAACAGACGATAATCGAGTGACCTAGATCCAGGAGGATTGCATGCGACTTTTCCGCACCCTGTGCGCAACGCTCGGGACCCTATTCATCGTGTCGACCCCGTCGTTAGGGGCCTACGCAGCCGCGATCCCGCCTTTGTCGGAGACGTCCGTCCTGGCTACGGACGTCCACCTCACTGACGCGGCATCGGCCCTTTCTGTGGAGAACAAGGGCAGCGCCACCGTGGCCGCACCGTTGCGTGCCGCCGCTGAGGAGGCATCGTCGACTCCATCTTTGTGGCTATTGACCGCCCTGATCATCAGCATCATCATCCTTGTTCTGGTGGTCGTCTTCATCGTCTACGCCTTGCGTTCACAGAAGGCCAAGAAGAAGTCACAGGCTCAGCGTGTGCCCCCCTCAGGCCAGGGAAGCGTTCCTTTCCCGGCACGGCCCGGCATGCCCGAGGCCTCGGCATACACTGGTGGTCCCGCTCAGTTCGGTCAGGGAGCAACGTACAACCCCTACCCTGCGCAGAATGCGACACCCGGTGACCCGACGCCGCGCGAAACGGGCTTCGTCTGGCAACGACAGACGGGGCCCGCCCCGACTGTTCCTCCGCAGCCCATCTACGCTCCCACAGCTGGCGGCATCCCCGGCCAGCCTCTCGGTGCTCCCATGGGCATGCCCCCCTCCGATCAGCGCGGCCCCAATTCTGCGACACCCCAGCACGAGCCGCAGCAGCCCACGATGGGTGGTGCCGCGGTGGTCCGCGGTACCGCTTCCATGTCGGGTGAGAAGACAGAACTGCTCACGACATTTGGCGGTTCAGATCCCGATGCGAAGACGCAGTTGTTCGGCACCTACGACGACCAAGCCGACCCCGACGCCAAGACGCAGTTGTTCGGCACCTACGACGACCAAGCCGACCCCGACGCCAAGACACAGCTATTCGGCACCTACGACGACCAAGCCGCACCTGTCGCGGCTCCCGCTGCTGAGCCGGTCGAGGCACCCAAGACGGAACCGGTCGCGGCGTCCCATGGAGCAGCACCCGCAGCCCCCATTCCTGCGCCTGCACCTGAGACCACCCCTGCGACGCCCGAAGACCCCGGCGTGCTCACCGTCAAGCTCCCGCGCTACAAGCCCGAGGCGCAGTCCCAGCCCGCACCCGCACAAGAACCCCAACCCGAGCAACCCGCACCCGCTGAGCCAGCTGCGACACCCGAAGACCCCGGCATGCTCACCGTCAAGCTCCCACGCTTCAAGCCCGAAGCACAGGCACAACCCGCACCCGAAGCCGAGTCCGCCGCAGCACCCGAAGACCCCGGCATGCTCACCGTCAAGCTCCCACGCTTCAAGCCCGAGGCACAGTCCCAGCCCGCACCCGCACAAGAACCCCAACCCGAGCAGCCTGCCCCCGCTCAGTCCGCCGCGCAGCCGGAGCAGGTCGACGCACCCGCTCCCGAGCAAGCGCCGGCCGAGGCACCTCAGTACGTTGACGTCCCGACCGTCAAGCTGCTGCGGGTCCCCACCCAGCAAGCATCTGCCGCGTCGCCCGAGCAGGCCGCACCTCCTGAGCCGGAACACGTCGCGTCGCCCGAAGCGTCCTCCGCCCCCGCATCGACTGGCGCACCTCAGCCGGTTGCCGCGCCGCAGCCACGCGTCGCGCCCGAGGCGATGCCCGCCCCGGCCTCGTCCCTTGGGGATGACTCGGATGAAGGCGTGCCCACCGTGCAGATGCCTCAGTTCGACAGGATGGATTCCTTCGACTGGGACTCCCCCGCCGCGAGCCAGCAGGCCCCGCAAGCCCAGCAGGCACCGCAGACTCCTGCGGTGCCGGCCGCGCCGCAGATGCAGGTACCTCAGCAGCCCATGCCGACGGCACCCGCTCAGCCCTTCCCGCCGGTAGATCAGGGCGCTGCCGCGCAGCAGGTTCCCACGGTACCCCAGGCTCCCGAGCAATCCGGCGGCTTCCAGGAGAGCTGGACCTCGCAGTTCTCGTGGAGCGAAGAGATCCGTCCGGAGCCGCAAGCGCAGAAGAAGCGCCGCTGGCCCTGGTCGAAGCGCCGCAAGCAGAAGGGTGAAGAAGAGGCCGCACAGGCGCTGCCCGAGGGCAATGCGCCCGGCGCTACCGCGCACATGCCGGTGATCGCCGTCGACGCGCAGGACGACGACTGGCAGAACTGGAACTCACGGAACTGACGTGTGAGACCCGAGGGGCGTTCGTTAGTGCGAGCGCCCCTCGGTTGTTGTCTCTTCCAGGGTGGAGGCGTTATCGGCGCTGATTTCGTCGGCCACCGCAGCGCTCACGACGCCCGTGGAGTCTTCCCCGGCCTCGTCAATGTATCCGTAGCGTTCCGCGAGGAAGCGTTCCCGGTAGAGGTGGTCGGCCGTGTCGCCGATCGTGCGCATGAGGGAGGCATTCAGAAACGCGCCCACGAGGATGCCAATGAACGGCACGATTTGGGCAACCTTCATGCCCGCCAGGCGCGAGCCAAGGGAAGCAACCAAGGGGTTCACGGCAGCCGAGATCGCGTTGGTCCCGACGGCATCCATTGGCCCTTGCTTGGCGATGTCACGCACGACCTTGTTGACGGCGATCAACGTCGTTTGCTTTTCGACAACCTGGTTGCCGGTAGCGCGTTTCGGATCGATCGCCTGGGAGAGAACCATCGTGGCGAAATGGTTTTCCGCGGGATCAACCGTGTCGTAGCCGTAATAGGCCGCCGTGTGGGAGACCAGGCGCGTCGCAGCGCCCAGGAACGTTACGATGTCGAGGGCGAGCGCAAAGGTCGTGATCGCAATGCCGGGGGCCGAGATGATCCCCAGGCCGAGGACGGCAGCGACCGAACCTCCCGTCGCGACGATGCTGGTCAGCGCACCTTCGATAGCCACGGCGCTCGAATACGCGATCTTCAGGTGAGGTCTCACCGGGCGAATCTGGTCGAGGCTCAAACCGAGGCTACGGATATCCTCCAGCCGCTCAACATCGTAACCCGCCTCTCGGTAAGACTTCAGAATGCGCTCGCGACGCACCGAGGCCTCGGATACCGACGTCGCCTTCTCCATAAGGCGCAGCGCCGACGAAGACATCGTCGAGGCGATGGCCGCGCCGCCGGGGACCTTTCGCGCGAGCCTGACTGCCTTCCTGACAGGTGCCATTGCGTAGGCGCGCAGGCGCTGGGAAATGACGCGAGGACGCAGGGGACTAATCTGTGCCTCTTTCCACTGCTGAATCTCGTCCCATTGGGCCGCGTCGGCGGCGCTCATGCGGGCACGTGTGTCGTCGGGCGCAGGTCCCTCAGTCGTAGCCTCTTCCTTCACGCCTCCACCCTACACAGCGGCGTCCTCCCATGCCCCTCGGACGTTTCCTCTCCCCTGTTATGCTTGTGTTTCGGTACTCACTCATGACCTCACGTGGGAGGAACGTCCGTGGATTCGCGCTCACAGCTCATCGCGCAGATCAATGCTCTGCATGAAGAACAAGAACACCAGAAGATCATTGCGCTCATCGAACGCGATGCGCCAACATCGCTGGACTACGAGCTGACTGGCCTGCTGGCGCGCGCCTACATTAACTACGCGCAGCCGTACATGGATTCCTTCAAGGAACTCATCGGGCACGCCGTCGAGCTGCTGCGCGGCGTTGAAGCAGAGGGCATGGCAGACCCGGTGTGGTACTACCGCATTGGTACCGCCCTGTACTGGCAGGATGAGGAGGAGAGCGCGCTGACCTACCTCGAGCAGTGCCTCGCCATGGATCCAACCAACGAGCACGCGCCGGAGGTCATCGAGCAGTGCAAGCGCGCCCTTGATCGCCGCCGGGTTGTGCGTCCCGTCGAACTCAAGCGCCTCGTCGACTTCTTCGAAACGAATGACTACGCCTACGACGTGAAGGACAACCGCCTGCACACGGGTTTCACGAACGGCTTCTACGTGTTCTCGGTCGTCAATGACGGCGCGGATGTGAGCATGTGGGGCGCTGTGCGCGAAGAGGTCTCGATGGAGCTGCGTTCGCGTCTCCTGCAGGCTTGTAACGACTGGAACGCGTCCACGACGTGGCCCAAGGTCTACGTCGCATCTCTGGACGACGGCCGTCAGCGCCTGTGCGCCGAGCAGTATGTGACTGCCCGTCTGGGCCTGACTGACTCGCAGCTGTTCGTCAATCTTGATCGTTTCATCTCGAGTGCCGAGTCTTTCTTCAAGGATCAGATCGAGCGCATCCCTGCCCTGGGCGGCACGGAGGAGTAAACGCCCTAACCCGTCCGCGCCACCGCTCCGGTGAGCCGCGAGCGCGCGCTGACCCGGGCCTCGTCCCCGTCGACGAGGCCCGGGTTCGTTATGTGCTCAGCTGTCGCCACTCGCCCCGATCCGGCATACAATGTATGTACGAGCGGAAAGGAGCGCGACATGTCTGCGCACGCAACTGCCACAAAGTCATCTCGCATCAACCTGCGTTTGACGCCTGCGCAGGAGGAAAAGCTGCGCTACGTCGCGAGCACTACGCAGACGTCGCTGAGCGATTTTGTCCTCGCGTCCGCCCTGGAACGCGCGGATCAGGTGCTGGAGGACCGCACGGAGTTCGTCGCAACAGACGAGGATTTCGAGCGTCTGTTGGAGGCCCTGGACGCGCCGCTTCCGACGACAAAAATCCAAGCGCTCGCCGCCCGCCCCTCCCCCGTCGGATCGACGCTGACATGGACGGACTAGAGCTCCCGGTGCTCGATGCTCCCCGCCGGTTGGCGCGCCATGACAAGCGCAGCGATTTCACGTGTGGAAACGACGAACTGGACACCTGGTTTCACCGCTATGCGTGGCAAAACCAGCGGGCCAACAACGCGGTGACCTACGTGTGCCAGCAGAGCGGGCGTATCGCCGGCTACTACGCGCTAGCGGCAGCGACGATTCGGCGCGAGTGGTCGCCGGATGACTGTGCTGCCCACCGACCCCGGTCAATCCCGTGCATGCTCCTGGCCAGGCTCGCGGTTGACCGCCGAGTACAGGGGCAGGGTGTGGGCGCGACGCTCCTGCTCGACGCGCTTCGCCGGACTCTCGCGGCATCGGACCAGTTCGGAATCGCCGCGCTGCTCATCCACTGCAAGGACGAGCACGCACGCGACTTCTACACGCATCACGTTGACGCACTGGTCTCGCCTATCGCCCCGCTGCAGCTCATCGTGCCGACGCAAACGATTGCACTCGCGTTGGGTACCGCGCACGAGTAGCTGTCCTCCGCCACGCGCCGCCGCTTCGGTGAGCCGCGAGCGCGCGCTGACCCGGGCCTCGTCC